>DIKH01000397.1:54221-106307 GCA_002424495.1 Desulfobacteraceae bacterium UBA5623 | reverse complement strand
CATTTCTGGATGGGCACTAGTTAGACTGAAGACTGATTGATAAAGGCCAAAATATTTCCGCATTAAAAATCTCTTAAGCCCACTTTTTCCACGGAGTCATTGATGCCTGCCAAGCCCCCTTCATTCACAAACATCGCCCTGGTTGGCGGCGGTGATTACTGCATAGAAATCCTGGAAAAAACATCCACTGAGTACATGAAGGAGATGAAGGGCCTAAAGGCCCGTTTCAAGGCTGTGGTTGATTCAGATTTGGACAGCCCCGGTATTGTGCTTGGCAGGAAATTTGGGTTGCTTACCTTTGATAACCATCTTGAGCTTTATAACCCAATATACGATATAAACCTGATTATAATCCTTACCCCCGACCGTGATGTTCTGGCCGACATTCTGAAATCCAAACCACCACATATCCGCGTCCTGTCATATGAGGCCTTCGAGTTATTCTGGATGGCCATTCGTCTTGAAGAGCGCAAGCTCAGAGAGCGCAATGAGGAAATGGAGACGATTCTTGACGGGATACAGGATTTCATCCTGGTGATCACTCCTGAAAAAGAGATTGTAGACGTAAATGCATCATTCCTGAAGCAGATGAATTACTTGAGAGAGGATGTGGCCGGTCACAAGTGCTATGAGGTCTTTCAAAGAGCCACCAGAAAAAGCAGCAATTGTCATATGGTATGCCCGCTTGAAAAGGTGGTTCAGAACAAGAAGCCACATCAGGCTGTTTTGACACGCCTTAACCACAAAGGCGAGATACAATATGGGGAGCTGACCATCTTTCCCATATGGGAGAGAGACGGGAAGATCTCAAAATTTATCGAGATAAGCAGGGATGTTACCGAACGCAAGAGAGAAGAAGAAGAAATCACCCGTCGTCTTGAAATGATGGTGGAGCAACGGACTCAGCAACTGAAAGAAACTCATGATAAACTTCTTCATCAGGACAAGATGGCATCCCTGGGGAAACTCTCCGCCTCAGTAGTACACGAAATAAAC
Source organism: Desulfobacteraceae bacterium UBA5623 (assembly GCA_002424495.1). Classification (GTDB taxonomy): domain Bacteria; phylum Desulfobacterota; class DSM-4660; order Desulfatiglandales; family Desulfatiglandaceae; genus UBA5623. The sequence continues at coordinate 105,311 of DIKH01000397.1, read as the reverse complement.
AACCCGATCGCAGGCATACTTAACCTTACCATGCTGATCAAACGGATTATAAGGGAAGATTCCATAGGGCAAAAACAGATTGAACAGATAACTCAGTTCCTTGACCTTATGGAGACGGAAACAAGAAGAATCAGCCGGATTGTCTCAAACCTTCTGGTGTTCTCCAGACAGACCAAACTTGAGTTGAAGGATGTGAACATCAACAGATTGATTGAAAAAACACTACTGTTGAATTCCAACCTCCTCAAAATCAACGGCGTAAAGATCCATGAAAAATTAAGCCCTGATCTTCCCGAAATAGTAGGATCAGAGGACCAGCTTCAGCAGGTATTCATGAATCTCCTGTCAAACGCCGCGGAGGCATTGGCCGCTACGCAGGGCGGTGTCCTAAGGCTTGAGACCAGTTACTCTGAAGCGGATAGAAAGATCAAGGTCCGGTTCAAGGATTCCGGCGCCGGTATACCAAAGGCAAACTTTTCCAAACTTTTTGAACCATTTTTCACTACAAAGAAGAAGGGAAAGGGTGTCGGCCTTGGTCTTTCCGTCGCATATGGCATAATCAAGGAGCACGGTGGCTCTGTATATGTAAATTCAAAGGAAGGCAAAGGCACAACGTTTGAAATCAGTCTCCCTCTTAAACCATCGTCTGATACATTAGGCAGTAAAGGAGACATTAATGGGTAGCACAAAAATTTTGATTGTAGATGATGAGCTTATCATGCGCGAATCACTGGCCCGATGGCTCGAACGTGACGGGCATGACATAGACACAGCGTCGAGCGGTGAAGAGGCCATGGAAAAGCTAAAAGGCACCCATTTCGACATCCTTTTGGTTGATATCAAGATGGAGGGAATAAGTGGTCTGGATGTCCTAAAACATGTAAAAGACAGTGATCCTGAGGTGGCTGTGGTGATGATTACCGCATATGGCTCCATCTCCACTGCCATTGAGGCAATGAAAAACGGCGCGCAGGATTATCTGCTAAAACCCTTTGACCCTAATGAACTGGGCGTGCTGATTGAAAAAATTCTCCACAATCAGGCCCAGGCAAGAGAGAATCTTTATCTTAAGGAGCAGTACAGGGAACGAACCAGATTTGAGAGCATGATCGGACAGTCAAGACCAATGCAGGATATATTTGACCTCATCAGGGACGTGGCCCCGATGAACTCCACAGTCCTGATAACTGGAGAGACCGGCACCGGCAAGGGACTGGCCGCAAAGGCCATCCATTCCAACAGCCCACGCTCTGAAGGACCATTTGTTATAGTCAACTGCGGGGCCATACCGGAACACCTTATGGAAAGCGAGCTGTTCGGCCATCAAAAAGGGGCATTTACTGATGCGAAAGAGACCAAGAAGGGCCGTTTGGAACTGGCGCATGGCGGCACCCTTTTTCTGGATGAGATAGGCGAGATAGGCATGAGGATGCAGATTGATCTGTTGCGTGTGCTTGAAGACCGCGTGTTTTACCGTGTCGGAGGAACCCAGCCCATTGAAGCGGATTTCAGGGTGATCGCCGCAACCAACAGAATCCTTGAAAAGGCTATAACAGAGGGGATATTCAGAAAAGACCTCTATTACCGCTTAAATGTTATATCCTTTAAGATGCCCCCGTTGCGTGAACGTAGAGAAGACATCCCTCTGCTGGCTGAACATTTCCTGCGACGCTATTCTCAGGAGACGAACAAACCCATTGAACATATCAGCAGGGTGGCCCTCGATGAAATGATGCTCTATGACTGGCCGGGAAATGTCAGGGAACTTGAAAACGCCATTGAAAGGGCCGTAGTTGTAGGAAAAGGACGCAGCATTTCCGCAGAGAACTTGCCGATATTCCATCCCGGAGCCCTCCCCTCCCCTCCTGCCGATAAATCCATCAGGGAAATAGAAAAGATCCATATCACCCAGATACTCAACGAGAATGACTGGAACATTGCAAGGACGGCAAAAATCCTGGGTATCAATCGTTCAACCCTGTATACAAAAATCAGGCAATTTGAAATCCAGAAATAATTTTGACCAACCACCCCGAATATAAAATTGTTATTTCTCCTGTTGGGAATGTTGACAAAGCGGTTATCAAACCGATTGCAAAGGAAATAGTTCGGGCATTCGGCTTTAAGACCGATGTGACCCCTATTTTGGATGACGTAGACTTTGCCCTCAATGCCTCCAGGGATCAGTATCATTCAACCCAGATCCTGGAAAGACTCGATAGCCTTGCCCCGCCGGATGCCATCAAGCTCCTTGCCATTACGGATGTAGATCTTTTTATCCCGATTCTTACCTATGTTTACGGCGAGGCCCAGTTGGGTGGAAGAGCATGCATAATATCCACACACAGGCTCAATGATGGAATAGGTTCCATCACACCGGAGTCATACCATTTTCGGATCGCAAAAGAGGCAATTCACGAGCTGGGGCATACCTTCAAGCTCAGACATTGTCCCGATCATACCTGTATCATGCATTACTGCCGCTCTGTAGATGATGTGGATAGAAAATCGAATCAGCTCTGCCGTTATTGTACAGTGCTTTTGGAAGATGAAAAGAACAGGCTGATGGAACCCGATATGGCAAAGGAGTTGCAGCTCAATCGCTGAATCATAACCTTCAATTTCCGAAAGAAATCGCAGCCTGAATTGCCGCTGCCGGATACTGTTTGCGGTTTACCTTGAACAGGTAGAGGGCCTTTTATGACTTCCCAAATAAACCTATTGTTGCTAGTGATCCCATGCCAGGGTACTTGCCAAAGCCCTTCTGCCTTATGTTAAAAAGGTCCTCCAACGTTTCACCATTAGGTCTGGGCGCAGGTATCCGAGTTCATTGCGATCCAAAAACTGAAGCAGGTCATATTGATTGCCCTGTTTCCACCAGTTTTTGAGGATATCTCCGGTGTCCCGATGAAACATCCAATAATCTCCCAGGCGGGAATGCAGAAAATCCTCCATCATGGCCCCGGCCATCCATCCCAACATATAGTCTACGCTGTAAAACTCAGGGGCCAAATCAAAAAGATGCGCTTCCGGTTGGTAGTAAAAACCGGTGTAGCGGCGCATCAATGTTGAATAGGGCACTCCGTCGGATATGTCATTGTTTAAAAACATGTCATATTCGGAAATAAATTTTGCGCCGTATCTCCTGAACAATGAAAGATTCCTTAATGCTTTGTGAAAGGACAAAACATCTGATCCTTGCGAGGTCAATCCCAGAAAGTCTTGCAGAAAAGGCTTGGACATCATCAGATCCTGCACCAGAAAGGCAAATGATTCGGACAGGGCAAAGGAGGTTGCCATCTCACGGTCAATAAGGGATAGTTCCGGAGAAGTGAACACGGCTGAAAGACCGTGACCCAGTTCATGCATTAAAGTCTCCAGATCGCTCAAGCCTCCCTGTGGCCGCATTAGGATGTAGACTTCTTCCGGCGTCTGCAATATAACGCAGATAGCCTGGGCGCTTTTTTCATTTTCCTCCCCCAATTCCAGGTTAAGTCCGGGCTGATTTTTAATGTCTATATCCCAGCAGCGGAAAAATTCCGCGACGCTTTCCATGCCCACGTTGGGGAATAATGAATCAAACTGCCTCAGACTCAAAAGATTAATGGCATCAAATCGGCTGAGTTCATCCAGATGACGGTTAAATCTGCTGTGACACCATTTCTCCATGGCATTAAAATAGATGGTTTCCGTATCTGCAAGGATTTCTTTGACCAGGTCGTAACATCTAGGGTAATCAATCTTTTTTTTCCGCTGACAGTAATCCGGATAATTTTGAAATCCAAAATCCTCCTTTAATACTTCGAGAACCATGTTCCAATAGTTGAGGGCAAATGGTTTCAGGAACTTGCAGAGCGCACGAATTTCTTCCTGAAGGATTTTCCGGGTTTCATACGTGCTGAATTTTTGGCACCAGGGAATAATATCTCGAAAGTAGATCTTTACCCCATTAACGGAAGCGGCAGCACCTTTCATCCAGGTTCGCATTTCTGCCTCATTGGGCAAAACAGCCTTCTGCAGCCAATGGTCAATAAAGGAATGTCTGAGGCGATTTCGTTCCACATCGTTTTGAAGGGAATCAATGCTTGCCAGCGTTCCTGGACTTAAAAAATTTTCATAACCCTCGTAAATCCGATAGGTCTCAATAGGCGTCCTTTCCCCCTTCCAGAGGGCAAGTGCGTTTAAGGTCCATCGGTAATTCAGATGGTGAAGGACATCCGCGATCTCTGACAATTCAAAATTTTTTTGCAAGGGTATTAACCAACCCGGTAGCTACCGGCAATGAATGGATAATCAGCAGCAACGCTGCGAACGTGCTAAATTTTTAACGCCGACAGGCCTGGTGTTTTCAGCCAATTCCGCTAAGGCGGTATTCGCTGGAAGAAACAAAAAACTCTGCATTTTCTGCACATCTGAGGTGAACAGCCCTTAAGTTGATGACATTGAGTGGCGTGTGGTGAAGGCAATTGGGTCTGCGCGACTCAGCCCCTTATAATTTCGTCGCAATCCATCCGACAATAAGTACTAATATCCATGCCCCAGAGATACACCACAGGGCATTTTTCCATCTATCCCCAAAATATCTCTTCGTGGTTTGAATAATCCATGCCCAGTTAAACCAAAGATGAAAAATCAAGAGCGCTAACAGAAGAATTGAAAGAAAGAGATGAATATCTATCCACTCATGTCTATGGAGCCCAAGGAAATAATTTGAAGCACGGCCTCCTTTTGGTATTACAAAACCCAGCAATAGGCCAATCACGGCAATTGAACATATATCTATAAAAAGAACAGCGTTTATTAAATATTTTAATGCATTTTTATTCATCATTAACAAGTAGAATATCCAATCACAGGTTCAATGATCGAACCTCAATTCAGCCCGTACTTCTTTATCTTCATCCCCAATGTCTTGCGATTAATTCCAAGAATCTCAGCCGCCATGGTCTTTTTTCCCTGTGTCCTGCGCAGGACAAAACGTATATATTTCTTTTCCAATTCTTCAAGGGTTGAAGGCTCTTCGGAAAACATCTGAAATTCTCCCTGCCTCTGTGATATGAAAGAAGGCAGATCTCTTGCGGTTATTACATCTGTGTCTTCAAGAATGAGCACCCTCTCCATTGTATGCTCAAGCTCCCTTACATTGCCGGGCCATGAATATTCCTGTAATATCTCCAGTGCATCCGGTTTTATTTCAGGAACAGGTCTGTTTATTCTTTTGCAGAAATTCTTCAGAAAATGATCAATCAGAAGCGGTATATCATCCTTTCTTTCCCTGAGGGCGGGGATGTGAAGAGGTACAACGCTCAGCCGGTAGTAAAGGTCATCTCTGAAGTCTCCCTCCTTGACAGACTCTTTAAGGCTTTTGTTTGACGCTGAAATGATTCTGATGTCGAGCTTGATTTTTTTGAGATCGCCCACACGCATAAATTCCCGTTCCTGGATTACCCTCAATAGTTTTGCCTGGATATTCATGCTGAGGTTTCCTACCTCATCAAAGAAAAAGGTGCCATGATTCGCCAGTTCAAAAAAACCATGTTTTGTCTGGGCGGCCCCTGTGAATGAACCTTTCACGTGACCAAAAAGCTCACTTTCAAGCAGTGTCTCCACCAGGGAAGAACAGTCAATAGCAAGAAATTCGTTGTCCTTTCTATTGCTGTGCACATGGATTGCCCGGGCCACCAGCTCCTTGCCGGTACCGCTTTCACCCATAATAAGAACTGTGCTGTCTGTGGGGGCAACCCTGAGGATTTTCTCGAATATGGCCTTCATGGGTTGACTCTGACCGATTATCAGGTTTTTTGATGAATCAATCTTAAGCCCCATTTCGTCTATCATGGATGTATCGGTAACGGCGGGCTGTCTTCCAGTCTTATTTAAAGAAGCCTCGAGATCGTCAAGTCTAAAAGGTTTAACCAGATAATCCAGGGCGCCAAGCTTTACACTGTGAACAGCAGAGTCTATGGTCGGATATCCGGTTATCATTATTACTTCCGTCTCAGGATGTCCCGCGCGTATTCTCTTAAGAACCTCAATTCCGTCCATATCCGGCATCCTGATATCCAGGAGCACCAGATCAAAGGCCTGATCGTTAAGGAAATCAAGCGCCTCCCGGCCGCTGGACGCCAGTTCAGTAAACATCCCCCTTTTCTGGAGCGCCCTGCTTATGCCGTTTCTGACAACAGCTTCATCGTCAACAATAAGGACGCGCTTTGTGTAGTCTGTTCCACTCATTTATGATTCCATCATAACAGGAAGCAGGATTTTGAAGGTTGTTCCTTTTCCTTCCACACTTTCCACATCAATAGTACCATGATGGGCATCCACTACCCCTTTTACAATAGAAAGGCCAAGCCCAGTACCCATTACATCACGTGTTTTGGGGCTTTTTACCCGATAAAACTTGTTAAAGATTTTTGGCAGTTCTTCAGGGGCAATGCCTACCCCGGTATCCTTGACCTTGATTTCAATATACTCACCAAGGCCACGGGCAGTAACACTGACATCCCCTCCGCCCGGAGAATAGTTAATGGCATTGCTGATAAGATTATTGAAGATTTCTTCCATGTTTTTGGGATCAGATTGAACCGGTTTCAGGTCTTCATACGAAAAGGTCAGATTAACACCCTGTTTTTTTGCCCTCGGCTCTAGTAACGCAACAATTTCCTCGATTATCTTGCCCAGGTCTGTGGGGGCAAGATGCTGAACATATTGGCCGGCCTCAATCTTGGCCACATCAAGCAGATCATTTATCAATGCAAGAAGGGCGTCTATTTTTTTTACTCCTCTGTTGATAAATTCCGTCTGTTTTTCGCCCAGGGGACCGGCAAGTCCATCCAGGATGACACTGTTTAACTGCCTGATTGCAACGAGCGGACTGCGAAGCTCATGAGCGACAAGATTGACAAAATCCGATTTCATCTGGTCGAGTTGTTTAAATGCAGTGATGTTTTCAAGTACTGTTACAGCGCCGACCACGCCTGAATCCGGCCCAAGTACAGGGGCTGAAATCGCCCTTAGAAAATAGTTCCTCGTTTGGATCTCCTGAGAAATACATTCATTATCCGATAGGTCATCACTCAGTATTTTCTTAAGGTTGTTGATCAGGGAATCGTCCTCGATCAGTTCACTGGCGGGAACAGGATTGGAAACTTGTTTTGATACATCAAGCAACCTCATTATTGCAGGATTGTAAAGGACTGCCTCCATGTTGCGGTTAGTCACAATGACACCGTTGGCCATATAATTGATAATGGTTTTCAAGCGGCTTTTTTCAAGATCGAGGTCGTAAAGGTTACGGACATTTTCCTGCTGTAGTTGTCTTGCCTTCTGTTCCAGCCTCCTTTTTTCTGCAGCGCGGTTTATTGTTGCCAGAAAATGTTCGATCTGAAATGGTTTGGTTATAAAATCGTAGGCACCTTTTTTCATACACTCTACTGCCGTGTCCACAGTGCCATGACCTGTAATGATGATTACCGGGACATCCTGATGTCTTTCGACAATGACTTTAAGGACCTCTTCGCCTCCAATAACAGGCATCTTGAGATCAAGCAGTAAGATTGATATGTCTTCCTTTTCAAAGAGATCAAGGGCGATCTTGCCGTTTTCTGCAACAAGGACATCAAAGCCTTTGGCGGTCAAAACACGATTACATCCGTCCCTGATGGGTTTTTCATCGTCCGCAACCAGGATCCGAATAATATCTTTCTCGTCCATAATCAATCCAATCCTATAAATACAGGTTCATTGGTTGACAACTCTTGCTCTTTAAATTCAAAAGGCAATTCTATCGTGAAGATGGTCCCTCCTTCGGTGGGGCAGTCAAATGAAATTTTTCCACCGTGGAGTTTTATAATGTTTTGCGATATGCTCAAACCGAGCCCTGTGCCTGATCCAACAGGTTTTGTGGTGAAAAAAATCTCAAATATCTTGTCTCTTAGTTCAACGGGGATGCCTGGGCCTGTATCAGAGACCTTGATAATAAAAATAGAATTATCCCTGCTGTACTTTGCCTCTATGCTCAGAGTCCCTTTTGATTCCATGGCGTGTGCGGCATTGATAAACAGATTGGTGAATACCTGCTGCAACTGCCCCATGTCGCCCACCATTTCCGGCATGTTGGGCTCGATATTCTTCACAACCATTATATCCTGAAAAATGGCCTGGTTTATAAGGAGATTTAAACACTTATTGATGAGATACTCCAAACTGAATGATGAGGTCTTACCGACGGACTGACGGCTGAACTCAAGCATCTCAGCAACAATCTTCTTGCAGCGCAGTGTCTGGTCAATAATTTCCTGAACATCATTTAAGCGTTCAGGCTGATTCTTAAGATCTTCCTTTAGGAGTTCGGCGTAAATAAGCGCCCCGGAAAGCGGGTTGTTGATCTCGTGCGCGACGCCAGCCGCCATTCTCCCTACCGAAGCGATCTTTTCAGTCTGGACCAGTTGCAGATGCGCCTCTTCCAGGTCCCTGCGCATCTTGAATATCTCCCGCATGTCCGTGAACACCCCGACGCTTCCGATCTCCTTTCCGTCTATTGTAATAATGGAGGCAGACAGTGTCACAGGTATCTCTTTACCGTCTTTGGTCTTAACGTTCATGGGTGTTGGATTGAGTCTGCCGACAGGCCCATGCTCGCTGCTTCGCATCTTCTGCATGTTTTCCTTGGCAACATCCATGTCATAGAAGGTGCTCAGATGGCCCCGTTTTATGATATCTTCCGCGGAATGACCCGTAAGCCTTTCCATGCCCTCGTTGAAGATCAGGACATTGCCTTTTGTGTCTACAACCACAATGCCATCCACGGTGCTTTGAATCACGTTTTCAAAGAATTTATTGGATTTCTCCACTTCCTTTTCAAGCTTAGCCCTCTCTGTAACATCCCTTGACACCTCCAGTATTTGAACAAGCTTTCCGTTGTCGTCAAAAATCGGGGCTATTGTGATCACCTCGAAGCGTGTTTCTCCGTTTTCGTCCTCAAACTCCCTTAATGTACTTACGCTTGCTTTATGTTCGAGGTCAGTTGTCCTGTCTTCCAGATAGCAGGTACGGCCTTCTTCCTTGCATGATCTGTCCAGATTATACCTCAACTGATAACAATATGTGCCAGCAATATCCTTACTGCCAAGGTTGAATTCTTTTAAAAATGTCTTATTGACCGTATCAACGGTCTTATCCATATTGACCACCATGATACGGTAGGGAAGGGAGTCAAGTATAATCTGCATCTTTTTTGTACTATTGAGTTCATATCTCTTCCGTTCTTTTTCAAGCTCGGTCTTTTCTACCTCGGTCTGAAAAAGGTCCCATACTACACGGGATGCCACGTGATCCAAAATAGCCACTCCAAGCGATCTTAAGTCATAAAGTTGATCCTTTATCTTTTCTGAGCCTGTAATCTCGATTATCATATTTATGTTCTGGAGAGAAAAAAGATCCTTGAAGTCGGAAGTGGTATAAAGCCCTCTTTCCTTGGCATAAAGAAGGCCCGGGGCCTGCGGATTTTCATCCGAGACTCCAATAATATTCATGTTGATCCTTGCCAGACGATCACTGTCTAGAATTTCAAGAAGACTCCGGCATGCCTTTCCACCTCCCACAATAGCGACATTAAGGGGCACTTCAGCCTGCCTGCCCCTGATGATCTTCAGCGCATTATTGATGTCTCTGTTTGTAGGATTATCGGTGTCCATGTCAGTTCTTCTTACCAATACGCTCAGTTACACGTTTTTCAAGTTCCAGAATTATGGTCCTCAGGGCTGGGCCTTCACTTATAGGGCCTGAATTATTCCACCCGGCCAAAAGTGCAACATCTTTTTTTTCTTTAAATTCGTCAATGCTGGAGGACATGGTCTCCCAAAGAAACAATTTTTGTAAGATATGACGTTCGGGTGCAGTCAGATCTTTGTCTGTATCAAATGATTTTCCGTTTGCGGTGCTGAAGATCATAGTAAAGACAGCAATAAATTTTTAGGGCCAAAGTGAGGGTGTCAAAAAATGGCTGTTGACTTTTCGGACAGCCTTCCAGGGTTTCCTTTAACCGGACACCAAACAAAAAAACCCGAAAGATTGTCTATCCTTCAAACAATCTTCCGGGCGATACTATAAGCCGGTAAGACCTTTTTTGGCAATTGAAATGTTGGAGTACGATGGGTTTGTACTGGGCTGGCATTGTCATTCCTTTGTCAGCTTGAGCAGATACTTCCCACTACGGGCACACCATTTCAATGGATCAGCTGTTTCTGCCGACCCCCACACATTCCGTTGTATAACGTGTTATTAAACTACTGGCCTTGGAAGGACTCCTGCCATCTTGGCAATTTCGGGCACCCTGTGTTCCCATTCTATTGCCATGAGATGGACACCTGCCACCCCTTCCATCTCCTTAAACTCCTGAATCTGTTCCACAGCGATCTTAATGCCTTCTTCAGCAGCCTTCCCCTTTCCGGCCCCCTTTACCCGTTCAATCAATTCATCAGGGACATCCATGCCAGGAACGGAACCAGCCATGTACTTCGCCATACCAACACTTTTCAATGGCGTTACACCAGCCAGAATATAACACTTTTCCGTAAGGCCCATATCCACAGCCCTCTTCATAAACTCCCTGAACCTGTCCATATTGTAGATGCACTGGGTTTGTACAAAATCCGCACCAGCCGCTATCTTTTTCGCAAGTCTGAGCGCCCTCCATTCATAAGGCTCCGCAAAGGGATTGGCGGCGGCGCCGATAAACATCTTTGGGGGCTCATCCAGTTTATTGCCGCTTAAAAAGGTGCCCTCGTCCCGCATTTGCTTTACCATGCCTATCAGCTGTATAGAGTCTATGTCGAATACCGACTTTGCCATAGGGTGATCGCCAAAACTCTGATGGTCACCTGAAAGACAGAGCATATTCTTGATACCGTGGGCGCTTGCACCCAAGATATCGCTCTGCATGGCAAGCCTGTTACGATCGCGGCATACCATCTGGAAATTGGGCTCCAGGCCCTCCTGGATCAATATTAAAGAAGCGGCCCAGCTTGACATGCGAACCACTGCGGTTTGATTATCCGTGATGTTTACGGCATCAACATTACCCTTTAAAAAAGCGGCCTTTTTCCTCACCTCTTCGGCATTGGTTCCCCTGGGAGGACCCAGCTCGCCTGTAAATGCGAAATGACCGGCGGACAATACCTTTTCCAGATTGCTTTCTGATTTCATTTTAACTTCCTCTCAGATGATAATGTCTGATCCTATTTTTCTGCACTATTCTCTGAAGTCTTATACCCCGGCTGTATAACCGTTCTTGGCTTCTGGTTTTGCCAATCCTGGACAGGGGTAATTTTCAATATGTTGTCAAGCCTGTTTTGTTTTGACAGACGCTCATAGATCATATACCAGGCGCAGGGCTGATCTTTACTGATTTCACAACTGCCTTTATTTGTCCCGCCGCACGGACCGTTGTATAAGCCCTTGGCGCACATGGTAACAGGGCAGATGCCCGCGGTCATTCCCAAGACGCAGCTGCTGCACGAGCGACACCTCTCCTCATACCAGCCCACGTCCTGATTGACGCCTATGAAGGTGGTATCCACACCGGGAAACACCGGCTTTTCCGGATATCTTTCGGCAAGGAACTGTATGCCGGCGCCGCAGGCCAGGGACAAAACAGCATCATAGCCTTCCACCATTGAATCGAGGGCCTCCAGGTATTCTCTGTCGCACTGTCTCTCAATGGTGATTGCGCCAAGTTCAATCGGCTTATTATCCAGCCTTCTGGCCATATCGAGTTCGGCGTTTAAAACAGAGACCTCCTTTTCACCGCCCGCAAGACAAACCGCCACGCAGGTTCCGCAACCCGCTGTCAGGACCTTTTTGTAGTCCTTCAGGAAATCTTTTATTTCATCAAAGGGTTTTCTTTTGGCAACTATCATACTTCCTCCTGTTGTCGCACAAGGCCACAGATATGCTACCCTAACTATTAATGTTTCTTCAAAGGATTTGGCCCGAGCATCTTGATATTTTCCGCCATTTCCCGTGCATAGGCTGCAAAGGTCGGGCCTTCACCGGAAGAAAGATTATACATCCTGACCCTGTCTCCTTCAATCCCTATTTCTTCAAGCAGCCTTCGGACATGATTGACCCTTTCACGCGCCCTCAGGTTTCCTTCATTATAATGGCACGCCCCTTCCAGGCAACCCACCGCATAAACGCCGTCCGCTCCCTTTTGTATCGCCCTCAAAAGATGCATCACATCAACCTTTCCTGTGCAAGGCACCCGGATTATCTTGATGTTTGAAGGATAGTCAAGTCGCATGGAACCTGCCAGGTCCGCGGCAGAGTATCCTCAGAATTCACAGCAAAAAGCTATGATTGTAGGTTCAAAATCCGTCATTACATACCCCCTGCCAGCAATGCATCAATTTTGCACGCCAGTTGATCATCTTCATAAAAGCTCAGTTTAATTGTCTGCCTTGGGCATATGCTCGCGCAACTCCCACACCCGTGGCACAAGGCGTCATCAATTTCTATGACCCCCAGCTCCGTGTTAAACATCGGGACGCCGAACGGACAGGTGCGCACACATGTCAGACATTTTACGCAGTGCTCGGTATCCACCTTGGCCGTGATCGCCGACAGCTTTATCTCCGGCTTTGCAAGAAATGTCGTAGCCCTTGACGCCGCCGCCTGAGACTGGCTTATCGCCTCAGAAATCAGCTTCGGGCCGTGCGCTGTTCCGCACAGAAAGATCCCCTCTCCCGGCATGTCAACGGGCCGCAGCTTTACGTGCGCCTCAATAAAATAGCCCTCCTGATTCCGGTTTAGTTTCATGATGCCGCTCAACTCATCCGTATCCGCCGCCCTCATCCCGGCGCTCAAGGCCAAAAGATCTGCACGGATTGTAATATCCCGTTGCAGAATATGATCCTTCACAGAGACAAGTATCCCTTCGGCAGAGGCCTTGACCTTTGGCGGCGCATCATTTTCAAACCTTATAAAGATAACACCCCTTTCCCTGGCCTCTTTGTAAAAGTCCTCAAGCAATCCATATGTACGAATGTCCCTGTACAGAACAAAGACCTGGGTGTCGGGATTTTCTTTCTTGATATGAAGGGCGTTTTTTACGGCATTTTGACAGCATATGCGGGAGCATTCCTGCATCTCGTCATTCCTGGAGCCCACACACTGGATCATCACAACCGTGTTAAGGTCTGATGCACCCTTTTCTTCCAGCCTGTCCGCCAGTTCAATCTGAGTTACGACTCTGTCATCATCACCATAAGAATATTCTTTCGGTTGATATTCAACAGCGCCTGTTGCAACAATAATTACACCGTGTTTGATAGTACGCTTTTCTTTTCCAGGCCCGATCTCCACATCGGTTGTAAAGTTGCCTTTATACCCTCCAAAACCAGTGACCCTGGCCTCTGTAATAACCTCCACCCTTTCATGGGCGTTGACCTGGCCGATCAGTTTATCCAGATACGCCAGGATGTCTCCTCCCTCAATTGTATGGTGAAGCTTTCGTGAAAAACCGCCCAGTTGGGCGTCTTTTTCCACCAGGATAACATCAAAGCCCTGCCTTCCCAGGTTCAGCGCGGCGTTCATGCCTGCGACGCCTCCGCCTATCACCAGGGCCTTTTGCGTTACGGATATGACCTTTTGTGCAAGCGGTTTCAGAGTTCCAGCCCTGGCAACGGCCATCCTTACCAGGTCCTTGGCCTTTTGCGTGGCCAGCTCCGGCGCCTTGGAATGTATCCAGGAGTTCTGATTCCGGATATTGGCCATTTCGAACAGATATCTGTTCAGACCGCATGCCTCCAGGGTTTCCATAAACATCGGCTCATGGGTCTTGGGACTGCACGAGGCGACCACCACACGATTAAGATTATGCTCTTTGATCTTTTCCTTTATCTTTTCCTGGGTGTCCTGGGAACAGGTAAACAGGTTTGAATCGGTAAATACCACATTGGGAAGTCTTCCAGCGTATTCCTGCACCGCGGGGACATCAACAATCCCTCCGATATTGATGCCGCAGTTACACACAAAGACACCGATCCTTGGTTCCTGATCACTTACATCCTTTTGTTCGGGGATTGTAACGGTCTTGGTCTCAGTTCCTCTCGCCTCTGAAAGATCGGCGCCAGCAAGACATGCGGCGGCGCTGGCCTCTGTAACTGAGCCGGGGATATCTTTCGGTCCCTGAAATACACCGCATGTATATATGCCGGGCTGTGAGGTCTCAACCGGCGCAAAGGGATCAGTAGCGACAAAATTATAGTGGTTCAGCTCGATATTAAGCCTCTTCGCAAGTTCCACCGCACTGTCCGGGATGGTTAAACCGACGGACAGGACCACCATGGAAAATGTCTCTTGCTTTCTTTCACCGCTTTCATCAACATACTGAACAATAAGATCGCCTGTCTCCGGCACTTCGCTGATTGTATGGACACGGGCCTTGACATAACGCACACCTTCCTTGTCCCTTGCCCGGAGGAAATATTTTTCATAGTCCTTGCCGAAGGTTCTCATATCCATATTGAAGATAACGGCATCGAGATCCCCATGTATATGCTCTTTGGCTATCATCGCCTCTTTTGTGGCGTACATGCAGCATACCGAAGAACAGTAGCCATTGCCGCATTTGTTGATATCCCTTGAACCGACACACTGGAGCCATGCAATGCTCTTGGGCTCTTCCCTGTCAAGGGGCCGCATGACGTGACCGAAGTAAGGGCCGCCCGCGGAAAGGATCCTTTCAAAACCCTCACTGGTCACCACGTTGGGGAATTTTCCGTAGCCCAGAAAATCAAGATTTGACGGATCATATCCTTTTGTTCCGGGAGAAAGAATAACAGAGCCCACGGTAACCGTGGTTTCCTCTTCCTTATCGTTGTACTTGACCGCTTTTGCAAGGCAGGTGTTTTCACACAGGCCGCATCCGATACAGGCATCGGGATCAATGGCATAGGCAAGAGGCACAGCCTGGGCGTATTCAATATATGTAGCCCTTCTGTCATTCATGCCCTTGTTGATCTCGTTGACCGCGGCCACCGGACAATGCCTGGCGCAGTCGCCGCAGCCGGTGCACTTGACCGGATCAATGTAACGGGGATGTTTGGTGAGAGTGACGGAGAAATTTCCAGGCTCACCTTCAATGGATTTTACTTCACTGTTTGTTATCAGGTTGATGTTCAGATGCCGGCCGACCTCGACCAGTTTGGGTGAGATAACTCACATGGTGCAGTCATTGGTCGGGAATGTCTTATCCAGCCTGGCCATCAGGCCGCCTATGGTGGGAGATTTTTCCACCAGATATACATTGTAATCCGAATTAGCGAGATCCAAAGATGCCTGCATGCCGGCGATGCCGGCGCCCACAACCATTACAGACCCACTTTTATTTGTTGTAGCTGATCCCATTATCACTCCCCTAAAGTGCTGCAAACACGGGTTTGCTGTCTTCCATCCCGGTAAAGGCGACCATACTCGTCCTTTCCATATCCGCTAGGAGATAGGAAATCCGCAGTATGCCTACGCCGGTTTTTTTACTTATTTGCCTGACGTTGGTGCAATCCTGCTTTATCGCCAGATAGATCAGGTTCTTATGATACTCCCGTTCAAGCATGTCATAGAGAACGGCTTCATACTTTTCAACATCCCATTTGCGGCCGTATACATCACCCTTGGTGGTGATTTTGACTTCTTTCCCCACCAGCCATCGCAGGGTTTCACCCTCAAGCGTCCTTTCAGCCGCTGAAAGCTGCAGATCAAACACTGCCGAATCAAACTTTCCCTGGCTCTTAATGGAATCCGTGACCTCGGTGGCGACCTGGACAAAGCGCTGCGCCTCCGCGGATGATACCCAGGCAAAATGCAGTCTTTCCCTGCCGATGCCTGCGATATCGAGAAGTTTCCGCGTCAAAAGCAGTTTCTTTTCGGCCTGAACATTACCCTCCAGGTAATGGCAGTCACCGAAATGTCACCCGCCAACCATGACGCCGTCACATCCCCCTTTCAGGGCCTTGATAATAAAAACCGGGTCAATACGACCGGAACACATCACCCGTATTGTCCTCATGTTGGAAGGGTATTGCAGCCTGGAGACTCCTGCCAGGTCAGCGCCTGCATATGCACACCAGTTGCAAAGAAAAGCAACAATCTTTGGTTCAAACTCCGTCATACTTTCGCCCCTTATTTGTAAAGGATTAAAATAGTCACATGTTAGCATTAAGCCACCGCACAGATTGACGCCTCCAACTGGCTATGCCTAAAGTGCAACATATCAATAGCCTTTTGAGGACATGAGGCCGCACACAAACCGCAGCCTTTACACGAAGCCGGGATATTTTTTGCGCGTTTGCCCTTTGCCCCTACCTCTTCAAGCACTATTGCGCCAAAGGCGCATACTTCCGCACAAAGGCCACAGCCGATGCAGACTTCAGCGTTCACCTGAGATACGAGAGGTGAAACCATAATAGAAGGCTTTGACAGCACTGTAGCAGCCCTGGCCGCTGCGGCCATCGCCTGTTCGATGCTCTCGTCAATCGGTTTGGGATAATGGGCAAGCCCACATACATACAGACCATCGGATGCAAAGTCCACAGGTCTGAGTTTTGCGTGGGCCTCCATAAAAAATTTCTCTTCGTTCAGAGGGACCTTGTAAAACGATGCAATCTGCTCATTTATGGAAGGCTCTATTGCCGTCTTTAGATTTAATATGTCGGCCTTTATGAGTAGATTCTGCTGGAGTATGGGATCAAACACCTCAACACTGAGACTCCCGTCACTGGCCTCAGTAACTTTTGGCTTATTGTCCCGCGCATATCTGATAAAAACAACGCCTTTTTCCCTTGCCCTTTTGTAGAGGACCTCTTTTTCTCCATAAGTCCTCATGTCCCTGTAAAGTATAAATACATTTGCATCAGGTCGTTGCTCTTTTATGAAAATGGCCTGCATTACAGATGTAGTACAACAAATCCTGGAGCAATAGGGCCTTGCTTCATCCCTTGATCCGACACACTGGATGAAAACGATATTGTTTGCATATTTCAGCCTCTCAGGGTCATGCTCAATATCATGCCAGAGTGTAACCTTGGGGTTTTTTCCATAAAGGTATTCTTCAGTCTCTGCAGCCTTACCCCCGGTAGCAATTATAGTAGCACCGTGATTGACAGTGAATGTTCCTTCCACGGTCTTGATTGTGGTCTCAAAATTACCCACAAAACCAGCGGCATTAACAACCTCTGAATTCAAAATCACCTTTATATCAGGGTGATTCTCTATTTTTGCACACAGCCCTGACACAAATGCATTAACATCCTTGCCGTCCCATGTTTTTGACACCTCTTTTGCCGCCCCGCCCAGGGCCGAAGATTTCTCTACTATGGTTACGGGAAAACCCTGATCCGCCAGACTGATGGCAGAGGTCATACCGGCGACACCGCCGCCCAGAACAAGTGTGGATTTGTTTACGCCGACAGAAAGCGCCGGGATAGGCTCAAGAAGCGCAACCCTGGCAACAGCCATCCGCACCAGATCTTTGGCCTTGTCCGTGGCCCTTTCCTTTTCTTCCGAATGGCACCAGGTGCACTGGTTTCTGATGTTTGCCATTTCAAAAAGGTATGGGTTGAGACCCGCATTTTGTATGGTCTCCTGGAACAACGGCTCATGCGTGCGCGGCGTGCATGCGGCTACAACAATACGATTAAGCTTATGTTCCTTTATCAGCTCAACCATTTTTTCCTGGGTGTCCTGGCTGCATGTAAAGAGATTTTCCTGCACATGGGCCACAGACGGAAGCCCCCTTGCGTATTCGGCTATAGCAGGAACATCGGCAATGCCGCCGATATTGACGCCGCAGTTACATACAAAAACACCGATACGGGGATCCTGCCCTGCAACATCATTTTCTGTGGGAAAGACCTTTTCCTTTACAGAGGAGCCGCGCGCAGGGGCGAGACTGATACTGGCGGAACAGGCCGCGGCGCTTGCCTCAACCACTGACTGAGGAATGTCTTTGCAGCCCTGAATGACACCTGCAACATAAATCCCCGGCCTTGATGTGGAAACAGGCGAAAGGGAGTCTGTTTTGACAAACTTGTAATCATCTAGAGCGATATCAAGTTTTCTGGCTGCCTCAACAGCAGAATCAGCAGGCTCCATGCCAACTGAAAGCACCACCATATCAAAGTCTTCTTCTTTTTTTTCACCCTCGTCAGTAACATATGCGAGCTTCAAGGTCCCTGTTTTGTCCGCTTCAGCTATGGTGTGGACCCTTGAACGTATAAACCGCAAACCCTCTTTTTTGGCGCGCTCATAATACTTCTCAAAATCCTTGCCATGGGTCCTGATATCCATATAAAAAATGGTTGCCTCAAAACCTTGCCCTATATGCTCCTTGGCGATCATGGATTCTTTTATCGCATACATGCAGCATACGGATGAGCAGTATTCATTGTCGCATCTGTTTAGATCCCTGGACCCCACACACTGCAGCCATGCAATTTTTGAAGGTACTTTTTTGTCAGAAGGCCTCTTTACATGTCCAGCAGCCGGCCCACCGGCAGATAAAATCCGTTCAAATTCCAGGCTGGTGACAACATTCGGAAATTTTCCGTACTGGTATGTATCAAATTTGGAGGTGTCAAAGGGTTGAAACCCTGCCGTCAGGACTACAGAGCCAACGTTAAGAATGATATCCTCTTCCTTATCGTCAAAATTAATGGCCATGGTGGGACATAATTTTTCGCAGGCCTTGCATTTGCCCTTTTTAAAATAAATACATTTGTCCGCATCAATCGCATACTTCAAGGGCACTGCCTGAGGATATGGAACATAGATAGCTTTTCGATTTGAAAGGTTGGCATTATATTCATCAGGTGTCTTGGATGGGCATTTTTCTGCGCATGCGCCGCACGCGATGCACTTGTCCATACGGACGTATCTGGGGGATTTTTTTATGAAGACTTTAAAATTACCCTCTTCCCCCTCAATACCCGTCACCTTTGAAAGCGTAAGTAGTTCTATATTCAAATGCCGGCCGACCTCGACCAGCTTGGGTGAGATAATTCACATAGAGCAGTCATTGGTGGGAAACGTCTTGTCCAATTGCGCCATTGAACCGCCAATGGCCGGGGACTGCTCCACAAGATAGACATAGAATCCTGAATCCGCCAGATCCAGTGAAGTCTGCATTCCAGTGATTCCACCACCGACAACCATGACAGACCCTTTTGGTTTGTCTTGAACCATAAGTATTGTCTCCTGCTTATAAGGCATTTAATTTCTAAGAGGAATTATGTTCCGTTATGTGATCGAAATGGCGACAAAACCATTGGATGAAAATACGGGCGGGTAATTTTGACTCACATGAGGCATCTTTCCCCTACATCCTCTTTTTGGGCGTATTAGATGCCATAATAAATACTTGGGTGTCAAGGAAAAATATGGCAGGAAGCAGAGGCAGGAAGGAATGACCCATTTTAAGAAGATGCTCCCTATGCCATCTTTGCCAAGAATGGAATCATATGCTGACAGCTAAACGCTCAACTTAGGTCCTAAGAAACACCTTCGTCAGTTTCCTCCAGTTCAGTTGAGGCAAATTCCCGAATATATCATCTCCGAAAAACCCTCCGTCAGTCGCCATTGGACCTGCAACCTCTTCGATCTCCTGACTGAGGAGATCAACGCCAATCTTCATAATGAAAAGAAAAACAACTTGAAATCCTCAATCAATCGCCTCCAGAGGCTGAAAATTATAAAACTGAGAAATTTTGCTTAGCATCTTGACAAATCTTATATTCAGTTTTATTTTAAAACGAAATTTTGCCGGCAATCTTGCCGGCAAAACTAGAAGGTTGCAATGAAGAAAGATCCAATACTCAAAGAAAATGTTCTTTTGCAGGATTCAGGAGTTTTTCAGCCTTGGATTAAGGCGGGATTTCGAATCGGAGATAAAGGCACACACACCAGCAGAACTATCATGTTAAAAGAACTGGTTTTATTGTTTGAAGACCAGGAGCAAGGTGCTCCACGTGAAGCCTATGTATCAGCCATCGTTGATCATAATTGTCTAGGTAAGCAGACCGTTTCAACACGCAAACTTACATGCCAACGCCTGAGCGAGCTTTATGGACTTGATCCGTCTATCCCTCTTTTTCGTGTTATGCGCCAACTTTGGCAGTTTGATGAGAATGGTCGCCCGCTTCTTGCTCTCTTAACTGCTTTAGCTCGGGACCCTCTTCTTAGGGTTACTACATCTCCTGTGCTTCAAATGAAAACTGGTGAAGAACTGGTACGTCAAAAAATGGCCCAGATACTAATAGAAGGCCTTGAAGACAGGTTAAATGACAATATTCTAGATAAGGTCGTGCGTAATACATCATCTTCATGGACCCAATCTGGGCATTTAAAAGGACGTGTTCGAAAAATTCGTCAGAAAGTAACGCCTACCCCTATTGTCACAGCCTACGCCCTTGTCTTGGGTTATGTTCTTGGGGCTCGTGGCAACGGTTTATTCAATACACTTTGGGCAAAAGTGCTCGATACACCCCAGGAGGAACTGGTCTCTCTGGCGACTGATGCCAAACGATTAGGATTTTTGGACTTGAGTCAGGCAGGCGGGGTTGTGGAGGTTTCATTTACCCGCCTGTTTACCGAAGATGAAAGGCATTTAATACATGGGACGGATTGAAGATCTGGCAACTCGCTATCGTAATCATATCTCTGCACCGTGGCAACGCAACCTTGCTGGAGACCAAAAAGCCATCTTTGTGGTCTACCCCAAAGAGGACGAACGTAAGCTGCGTGCCCGGCTTGAGCTTTTTGAAATGGCAACAATCGATGCCAAGCATAAATGGAAGCCTTTTAATTTTACAAAGACCTTCGCCACCTGGATGGCCAACACAGAATATAGAGACCTGTATTTTGAATCTCCGGAAGATCTGACAATGAAACTTCAAAGCGGATTTTTGCAGTTTGCATCGCATGAACTTAGAAAGGTATTAACAGACTCAGATGTCGATGCAAAAAGCGTGGTGGCCGTGTATGGAGTGGCAAGTTTATATGGTTTCACCAAGGTATCTTTAATTTTGAAGGAAGTCATCCATGACATTCGGGGCCGTTTGTTGCTCTTTTTTCCAGGTGAGTTTGACAATAACAATTATCGGCTCCTCGATGCGCGGGATGGCTGGAATTATTTGGCCGTTCCCATAACCTTACATAACGGGGTAAGCGACTGATGAAAAACCGTGAGATATTTCAGCGAGACCCTGCTGTCACAAAGCTGCTTAACGATGGTGTGGCCGCAGTAACGGAATCGACAACCCAGAAAGAGATTGAAACCCTGCGTTATGAGCTGGAGCACTTTGTCTGCGAAGGCCAGTATAAGGGTGGCCTGACCCGAATCCTTGAATCCTATTTGGGGAATGCCGATTCAACGGTTCAGCCTGCCGCATGGGTAAGCGGTTTTTTTGGAAGCGGCAAATCCCACCTTCTAAAAATGTTCAGGCATTTGTGGGTGGATACCCAGTTTGAATCTGATGGGGCTACCGCCAGGGGGCTTACTCAGTTGCCGGATGAGGTAAGTGATCTTTTAAAGGAACTGGATACATTGGGTAAACGATGCGGGGGACTCCATGCGGCGTCAGGGACCTTGCCTTCCGGAGGCGGTGAAAGCGTTCGCCTTGCCGTGTTGAGTATCATTTTACGCTCCAAAGGTCTGCCAAGCTCCCTCCCCCAGGCACAGTTCTGTCTCTGGCTTCAGAAAAACAACATATATGAAAACGTCAAATCCTCGGTGGAATCCGCCGGAAAAGACTTTCAAAGCGAGCTGCATGATCTTTATGTCAGTCCCATTCTGGCCAAAGCAATATTGGAGGCTGATCCCGCATTTGCCCCGGACCTGAAACAAGCCCGAGCAGCGTTTCGTGCCCAGTTCCCTGTCGTGGAAGATATTTCAACGGAAGAGTTCATCCGAATTGTCCGCAAAGTCCTTTCCACAAATGGTGAAATCCCATGCACGACTATTGTGCTGGATGAAATCCAGTTGTTCATCGGGGACAGTGCGAAACGGTCCACTGATGTTATGGAAATCGCCGAAGCCATCTGCAAACAGCTCGATAGCCGGGTCTTACTCATAGGGGCAGGGCAAACAGCCCTGGCCGGTAGCGTGCCCTTATTGCAGCGCCTTAGAGACCGTTTTACGATTCCTGTTGAGCTATCAGATTCGGATGTGGAAACGGTAACCCGTCGCGTGGTCCTTGCTAAAAAAGCCGATAAGCGCAAATCCATTGAAGATAAGCTCGGTTCTTATGCCGGGGAAATAGACCGTCAGCTTTCAGGAACACGGATTGGCCCTCGGAGCGAAGACCGCGCAATAATTGTGGATGACTATCCTCTCTTACCCGTTCGCCGCCGCTTTTGGGAACACGTCTTGCGTGCTATCGACCTTCCCGGTACAGCCAGCCAGGTCCGGACCCAGTTGCGGATTGTTTATGATGCGGTTAAGGAAATGGCCGAAAAAACCCTCGGTACGGTTATGCCGGCTGACTTCATCTTTGGTCAGCTTCAGCCTGATCTCCTGCGAACCGGTGTTCTATTGCGGGAGATCGATGAAACGATTCGAAACTTTGACGATGGCACTCAGGGCGGCAAACTTGCCAAACGGATTTGTGGACTTGTTTTCCTGATTCGAAAACTTCCACGTGAAGAAGTAGCCGATATCGGGGTTCGGGCCACCGCTGAAACCCTGGCGGATCTTCTTATCAGCGATCTTGCAAATGATGGCGCGGTTTTGAGGAAAGAGATCCCTCAAATTCTCGATAAACTTGTTGACGAGGGGAAACTTATCAAGATTGATGAAGAATACAGTCTTCAGACCAGAGAAAGCAGCGAGTGGGACCGTGAATTCCGTAACCGTCAGACAAAATTGAATAACGACCTGACCGCGCTATCCAGCAAGCGTTCTTCTCTGTTAAATGCTGCATGTTCCACTTCCTTAAATGGAATCAAGCTACTTCAAGGCAAGTGTAAAGCGGCTCGCAGGCTTTCAATTCATTTTGGCACTGAACCGCCTGAAGTCAAAGGGAATGAAATTCCTGTCTGGATACGCGATGGTTGGGGCGAAAATGAAAGCACTGTGCTGGCGGACGCCCGGGCCGCCGGAACGGATAGCCCGGTCATCTATGTATATGTTCCCAAAGCCAGTGCCGACGACCTCAAAAAGGCAATCGTTGAATATGAAGCGGCTAAGACAACAATCGAATTCAAAGGAACACCCACGGCACCGGAAGGCCAGGAAGCCCGCGATTCCATGTCAACCCGTATGGGCTCAGCGGAAACCACAAGAAACAGAATTATTCAGGATGTGATCAACGCTGCCAAAGTCATCCAAGGAGGCGGCCAGGAGCGCTTTGATCTAACCCTGAAAGACAAAGTGAATTCAGCCGCTGAAATATCCTTGGACCGGCTTTTTCCGAATTTCCAGGATGCAGATGATGACCGTTGGCACAATGTTATCAATCGAGCCAAAAATGGAGATGAGGCCGCCCTCCAAGCAATTGACTGGAATGATGCACCTGAGAAACACGCCGTATGTTCATCCGTGCTTTCAGAGATCGGTTCCGGGAAGAAAGGCAAAGATGTTCGGGATGCCTTTGAGAGCACCCCTTATGGCTGGCCCCGTGATGCAATTGACGCCGCTTTGATTACGCTGTTCACGACTGGCCACATTCGGGCCACTCACAAAGGCGTTCAACTCAAACAGGGTCAACTTGACCAGGCCAAGATCTCAGTCAGTGATTTCCGGGTGGAAACAATAACCATCGATGCAAGAGGCCGCATCAAATTACGTAAACTCTTCCAAGGTGCAGGAATCCCATGTAAACCCAATGAAGAATCAATCGCCGCAGGTCAGTTTCTCGCTCACCTAGCAGACCTTGCAGATCGGGCTGGGGGCGCACCACCGATGCCGGAACGTCCCTCAACCAACCATCTTGAAAATTTGAGAGCACTAGCCGGAAACGAACAACTCGCCGAGATTTTGAACCAGCATGACACGCTCTCAAAACAGGCCCAGGAATGGGCTGATTTGGCCGAATTGGCCGCCAAACGCAAACCGGCATGGGAAACACTTCAGCGTCTATTGAAACACAGCAAAACCCTGCCTGAATCAGAAAATCTTAATCAGCAGGCAAATGCAGTCCGTGATGAAAAACGCCTTCTTGATAAAACTGACCCTGTTCCTGCGATTCACAAGGAAGCTGTGACTGCGTTAAGATCGGCTGTAAAGAAGGCCTATGATGATTTCAAGTCCGTTTATGATGATGAAGTGGCGGCGCTTGAATCAAACGATAATTGGGTAAAAATCACTTCTGATCAGCAACAGGATATTCTCGATGCAGAAGGTATCGCTGTCATACCATTCCTATCGATAGGCGATGATTCAAGCCTCCTTCGCACCCTGGAGGAAACACCTTTAACGAATTGGAAAACCAAGATTGACGCATTGCCGACACAATTCAGCAACGCGGCTTTAGCAGCCGCAAAGCTGCTTGAACCCAAGACGCAGACTGTCCGGTTGACCAGTGGGACTTTGAAAACAAAAGAGGACGTCACAAGCTGGATTGAAAGGATTGAACAGGAATTGCTGGAAAGGCTGGAAGATGGTCCAATCGTGATTTCATAAAGACGAAAATATATGCTTATAGGAAACCTATAATTATTGTAAGCAATTAAGAGGATCTTAATAATGTGGTCAGATAATGAGACAACCCTCGATCTTCTTGGTTTCAGGGTGCATGCAGACTTGATTCGCTCAGTTGTCACAAACCCTGATTTATTGCCGATCACGATTGGAGTTTTTGGGGATTGGGGCGGTGGGAAAACAAGCATCATGAAGATGCTTGAATCGGATTTAGATCCGAATAGTTACACTGATCCTGCAGAGAGGGCTAAATATGAAAAGATTGCCTGCCTTTATTTCAACGGATGGCTTTTCGAAGGATATGATGATGCGAAATCTGCAATTATCAGCTCTGTCCTGCTTCAGTTGGGTGAACATCAGCGATTCGGCCCCAAAGTCAGAGACAAGGTCGTGTCTTTAATGAAGTCTGTCAATTGGATGCGTGCCGCGAGGCTCGGGTTTAAAGAAGTGGCCCTCCCCGCTATTGCCGCTTATATCTCAGGTGGTGCAACGATTGTTCCTTCCCTAATGAGATCTGCCATGGGCCTTGTAGGAATTTGCGGTGATGAAGGGCAAGAGGAAAGTCCTGAGGCTCCAAAGGGTGAGAAAGCCTCTGGTACTGATAAGGTCAACTGGGAAGGACTGATTAAATCGGACAAAACACCAGCAAGTCCGTTGGATGTTCGATCTTTTCGCGATCGGTTTTCTCAGATGCTTAAGGATAGTGATATTCAGGGCCTTGTTATATTGGTCGATGATCTTGATAGATGCTCACCTGAAAGAATCATTGAGAATCTTGAAGCAATCAAGCTTTTCTTGAACGTGGATAAAACGGCTTTTGTGATCGGCGCAGATCCCAGGATTGTAAGGCACGCAATCGCTGTCACCTACACTCCAGATCAGATGCGAGGTCAAGAAGATAGCGAAACCGCTGACAGTTTAATTACTGATTACCTTGAAAAGCTTATCCAAGTTCCATACCGTCTTCCGCGCCTATCACCTGCTGAAGTTGAAACTTATATGACGCTCCTTTTTTGTCAAAGAATGCTTGATTCTGGTCGTTTCGATCAGTGTGTAACCTGTTGCAAGGAGGCACGAGAAGAAAACCGATATTCTGTCTTTGGGTATGCTGATGTGGAGAAGGCGATTGGTAAATTGCCCGAAGATTTATCCAGGAGCCTGACTTTTTCATCTCAAGCCTCTCCACTCATTACGGAAGGACTGAAAGGGAACCCGCGCCAGATCAAAAGATTCCTCAATGCATTTGTATTAAGAAAGGAACTCGCAAGGGTCGCGAATTTAAGCAATATCAGGGATGATGTCCTGGTCAAACTCATGATCTTAGAATACGCTCATATAAAGGAATTCAAAGCCCTTTTCGATTGGCAGCAAAGCCAGGACGGCTTCCCAAAACAGATAGAAAAATGGGAAAACCTTGTTCTTGAAGCTGACGACGATGTTGAAAAATTAGAAAACGTGAAAATTTCAGAGCCGAGATGGGATACAAAATCTGTTAAACGTTGGCTGGCAATGGAGCCTCGATTATCAGACGTTGATCTGCGGGACTATTTCTGGATAGCAAGAGATCGATTGGAGTCAACGCTTTCAGGTACAGCTCTTATTTCCCCGATCGTTCGTTTGGCATTATCCGAAATTCTCTCTGATAATACTGTGGTAGCAAATAAAGCAGTCGAAGCGGTACAGTCCTTTAAAGAAGACGAGAGAGTGTCATTTCTCGACTTATTGGAGACCCATATTAAACGTCACCCGGATGAAAAGGCCGGATATGATGCGTTTGCAAAGATTATTCACAAAGATGTTTCCGGTAGTATTGAATCCTACGTGAATGCACTTTCAAAGGCCCCAATCGAATCAATTCCGCCAGCAATTGCGTATGATATGGCAGGATTATTTAAGGAAAAACCAGGGATAAAATCCCGGTTTTATGATGTCATCAAAAGGTTAACCTCAAGAAAATCCCAAATTAAGACAGCTTTGGAGAAAGCATTGAAAATTGAAACATCCGAAAAAGGATAAGGTGAGATGGGCACATCAACCGGATACGAAGCTCCGTCCACTCCTGATTGGGGAGATCTGAAAAGCCAGGTAACGCGAACTGCAAGAAGTGGTTCTGTTTCGCCTGGTTCTGCAAGAGATACCTTGCATGGATTTATTGGGACCAGCGGAGGGGCACGCAATATCTCCAGAGGGGGAGGAGCAATCGGTGCAGGAAGGTCTGCCCAGAATACGGCACGTAGGGTCGCTGACTTTATTTCCTCTGTCGGTTCTGTTGGTCTTCAGCGAACTCTTGAATCCTACGGCCTTTCTGAATTTGCTGGAAAGCCTGCAGGCGAAATAATACCTGCACTTATTGATAAGCTTGGCGGTCCGGCAAGCACGATTAATGATTCTGATGCCAGGAATGCCCTCTCGAAGGTAATGGATGAGCTTCTTGGTGGCCTGGAAACTCCTGAACAAGTAGAGGAAGTTTTAGAGCAAGTCATGGAAGGAGAAGCTCTTGAAGACTTGCTAAGTAAATTTTTTGGCTATTATCTCTACGAACAGTTTTGCAGAGTCTTTTATGAACGGTTAGTGAACCGAATCGGGAGGGTAAATACCGATTCATATTTAAACAGTATTTTTGATACCATAAAATCTTCTTTAGCACTGAAGGCGTCTGAGAGAGATTTAAGCCAGATCAATTGGGGAGGAGCCGAGGGGCAAAGTATCACGGATAATATCCTGCAAGATACCTATGAAATTTTCGGGGGCTAATATGATTGTCACTGTGTCTATAAATCCGCAAGAGTCAACGAAGAACGAATTCGCAATTGTTACGCTTAACAGTGGTACCACCGGTCTCTCGTCCTCTATCGATATCGATTTTTCAATGTTGCTTGATAAATGCGATTTGCCTCCTAAACCCTCAATAGATTTTCTTTTTATATCGACAGTTGTTTACTGCATTGACAAGCTTGTACCGAGATCCCTTTCAATCGATAATTGGACGCGACAATTGCAGGTCGAAATTCCTGTCTCCAATCCTGAGTTATGGAATCAAAACGCTGACAGTTTTAACAGTGCAATATCCTTTCTGACTGGTGATTTGTGGAAAATTTCATATCGAAATTTAGATTGCAGTTTGATTCGTCCCAAAAGGAATCGGTACGGACTTTTCATCAAGGAAACAATGCCAATTACAATAAGCCTTTTTTCAGGCGGCCTTGACTCTTTGATAGGGGCAATAGACTTGTTGGAGTCTAACCCTGCAGCAACTATTAAATTCGTTGGGCATTATGACCCGGCTGTTGGTGGGCCGAAATCTGACCAAAAAAATTTGATCGATGAATTGAGAGGCCATTACCGTGATCGGGTCAAATTCGTTCAAGTCAGAGCTGGACAGACGCCATCAGGCGATGAAGTATCTTTCCGTAGTCGTTCTATCCTATTTATTGGCTTAGGCATATATGTCGCCTCCACTGCAGGAGAAAATATAAATTTGATCATGCCTGAAAATGGTAACATTGCGTTAAACGTCCCTTTAACACCATCTCGTCGTGGTTCATGTAGCACCAGGACTGCTCACCCTTTCTTTTTAACAAGTATCAATCATGTATTACAGCGCGTAGGTATTGCGAACAGGGTGCTGAATCCATTTGAATTTAAGACCAAGGGTGAATGCGTTGAACAATGCCAAAATAGAGAATTATTGGAAAATATTTTTAACCTTTCTGTTTCATGCGCAAAAGCTCATCATAGAAAAACCTGGATACGACGCTCTGCAAGACAATGCGGCAGATGTATGCCTTGCATATACAGAAGGGCAGCTCTCAATAAAGTTGGATTGGATACTGAAGTCTACGGAAGAGATATCTGTTCCGGCGAGGTTGATTTAGATTCAAGCAAGGGGTTAGTGGATGATTTCAGGGCTTATGCGTCTCTCATGTCAAAGAATCCAACAGGGAAAGAAATCTCCGATTTACTCTTGGCAAATGGAAATCTCGATATTTCAAAATTACCAGATTATGGAAACGTCGTTTTTCGAGCATTGGATGAGGTTAGGAGCTTACTACGCGACAAAGCAACACATCGTGTACAACGACAGGCTAGTACCTACAGGAATTGATCATGATTGATGTACATTGCCATATAGATCAATTTTCCAAACCATTCGAAATTGCCAAAAAAGCAGAGGACAAAGGCATAATAACAGTAGCTGTAACCAGTCTTCCAGAACATTTCAATTTAGCCTATCCTCATTTCGTGGGTTTTAAACATGTTCGGTTGGCGCTCGGATACCATCCGATGCTTTCGGGTAACAAAAAGTTTGAAGAAAATCTATTTAGGACACTTGCTATTAAAACGTCTTATATTGGTGAGATCGGATTAGATTTTTCTGAAAAAGATGCCTCTAAAAGGCAGATGCAAATTGATACCCTTCAAAGAATATTCAACATAATAAAAGACCGGCCCCGATTTATTAGTTTACATTCACGGCGCGCCGAAAAAAGTCTCTTTGATTTAGTGAATGAAAATAAACTCAAAAAAGCTGTTTTTCACTGGTACAACGGTCCCCTAAATTTGCTTGATAAACTTATTAATGCAGGCCATTATTTTTCAATTAATCCTGCAATGATAAAATCTAAGAACGGCCAAAAAATCATCGAGAGGATTCCCTCCGATCGAGTTCTAACAGAAACGGATGGCCCTTATGTTAAAATCAAAGGTATTCCAGCTCAGCCTGAAGATACGAAGCTGATAATAGAGTACCTGAAAGTCATCTGGGCTAAATCTTTCGAAGATACTGATAATATAATTCGTAAGAACTTCAAAATATTAATTAGTTACATTGAAAATACATAGTCTTTCGGAATTCAAGCAATCCGAACATCTGGGAACATAAATGAACCCACTTTCGACAGAGCTACGCAATAAACTGGAACGGACAATCGTTGAAGCAAGAGGTGTGGCTGAGGCAGGCGCAAAAGCAGCATTAGAGGCGATTGCCGTGCATCATCATGAGCCTTATGGCCACATGTCTCCTGAGGAGCGTATGCTGCGGAACCATTTGCGCGCCAGGGCACGACAGTTGGGTGACAAGCAGAATCGGAAAGGTGAGATGGATCTCACCCATCTTATGCGGGAATGCGCCTATGAGCACTGGCATCGAATGCTGTTTGCCCGTTTTCTGGCTGAAAATGATCTCCTTATAGAGCTGGAGACGGGTGTCGCCATAAGCCTTGAGGAATGCGAGGAACTGGCAAAAGAAGATGGGAAGGATCTCTGGACACTGGCCAGTGAATTTGCCCAAAGTATGTTGCCTCAAATTTTTCGACCAAATGATCCTGTTCTCAATGTTAATCTTGCCCGCGAGCATCGACTGAAGCTGGAAAATTTGCTCAATGGCCTGGAACCTGCGATTTTCACGGCGAGCAATTCACTAGGATGGGTCTATCAATTCTGGCAAGGTAAACGAAAAAAAGAAGTAAACGCATCAGGTAATAAAATCGGCGCTGATGAACTGCCGGCGGTGACCCAGCTTTTCACTGAGCCATATATGGTAAGCTTCCTACTCGATAATTCTCTGGGAGCATGGTGGGCCGGGAAAAGGCTCAATGAGGAAGGGGGAAGGCTGAAAGAGGAATGGGAAAAATGCCAGACCGAGGCTGATTGCCGTCGCCTGATGGCCCTCCCTAGCGTTCCATTGGAATATCTTAGGCTTGTTAAGCAGGAAAATGGGACATGGACACCGGCAACGGGAACCTTTGACGGCTGGCCGGAGCGTTTAAGCGAACTCAAAATCCTCGATCCTTGCTGTGGTTCAGGTCATTTTCTGGTAGCTGCTTTCTTGATGCTTGTAGCTATGCGTATGGAATTGGATCGGCTTTCCACCCGCGAGGCAGTGGATGCCGTGCTGTGCGAAAACCTTCACGGTCTGGAGATAGACAATCGGTGTGTCGAGCTGGCCGCGTTCGCCCTAGCTCTTACGGCCTGGAGGTATCCAGGCGCTGGCGGTTACAGGCAATTGCCTGAGTTAAATGTGGCCTGTTCGGGGTTATCGATCAACGCCAAGAAAGGAGATTGGCTGACGTTAGTGGGTAATGACGGTTCGCTCTCGTTCCATATAGACCAGCTTTACAACCTATTCAAGGATGCTCAGACTCTAGGAAGCCTTATTAACCCACGGCACATGTTGAGGGAGTATTCACTTTTTTCTCAGGACTGGAAGAGCATAGAACCCGTTCTCGACAGTGCGTTGACGCAGGAGATGAGTGACGAGAAGGTGGAGATGGGGGTGGCCGCAAAGGGTATGCTCAAGGCCGTTAAACTTCTCGCGGGAAATTATGCTTTGATTGTTACCAACGTTCCGTATCTAGCTCGCGGTAAGCAGTCGGAGAGTTTAAAAAATTTCATCGGACTTTATTACAATGACTCTCGGCAAGACTTGGCAACTGCTTTTCTTGATCGCTCCCTGGAACTTGCACAGAAATCTGGAACACTGGGGATTGTGTGTCCGCAGAATTGGCTTTCATTACCTGCATATTCAGCGTTGCGTAAACGGATATTAAAATCATTTCGTTTTGATGCCTTGATAAAGCTGGGACCTGGGGCCTTCGGGACGATAAGCGGCGAGGTAGTAAACGTCGCTCTCCTAATTATCACAAGCGATTTACCTTCTGCTGAACATAAATATGGTGGCGTGGATTTGGCTAGTACAGGGGAAATTCAAAAGAAGGCAGAAGGCTTGGCGATTAACGAGTGGCAAACTGTGTTACAGAAAGATGCCCTTAATGGTCCTGACTCCCGGATCACATTAGAAGCCCATGGTAGTGTAAAAACACTGGGTGGGTATGCTAACTCTCCCCAGGGAATCAAGACCGGGGATGATGGCTGTTTCCGCCGTAATTGGTGGGAGTTGCCAACATTTGATGAACGCTGGCGTCCATTTCAAGGAACACCTGAATCTAATGGATTCGTTGGCGGGATGCGATACGCTATTGACTGGGCTGAGAACGGGCGCAACTTCGCTCGGTTGCAGGGAACCACGGCATGGGGTAAACATGGTGTAGTCGTAAAACTAATGGGAGATTTGACCTTCTCGCTCTATAGTGGCGCATATTTTGATAGTAACGTTACTGCAATCATTCCTCACAAGAAGACGATACTTCAGGCAATTTGGACTTTCTGCTTGTCACCGGAATTCAAGGAAGAGCTCAACGTTATCGAAGATGGAATCAAGGTTAACAATGCGACCGTTGTGAAGGTTCCGTTCGACCTCGACTATTGGACCAAAGTAGCCGAAGAAAAATATCCCAACGGCCTGCCACAACTTTATTCTGACGATCCCACCCAATGGATCTTCCATGGTCATCCAGCACAGAGCGATTATCCGTTGCAAGTAGCTGTGACGAGGGTTTTAGGCTGCCGCTGGCCTGTGGAACTTGACCCTAAGATGGAACTTGCTGACGAACAGCGGGAATGGGTGAACGAATGTGAAGAACTTTTAAAATACACTGATGAAGATGGGATTGTCTGCATTCCTTCGGTTCGCGGAGAAGAAACTGCGGATAGCCGGCTTCGCATACTTCTTGTCGCTGCTTTTGGACCTGATTGGTCACCATTAGTGGAACAGGAACTGATCAAAGCCACAGGGGCAAATGCTTACAACTTGGATGAATGGCTACGCGATCATTTCTTTGAACAACACTGCAACCTGTTTCATCACCGGCCTTTTATTTGGCACATATGGGATGGCCGCAGGCGAGACGGGTTTCATGCC
Source organism: Desulfobacteraceae bacterium UBA5623 (assembly GCA_002424495.1). Taxonomy (GTDB): domain Bacteria; phylum Desulfobacterota; class DSM-4660; order Desulfatiglandales; family Desulfatiglandaceae; genus UBA5623. The sequence continues at coordinate 72,858 of DIKH01000397.1, read as the reverse complement.
CTCGTGAATTACCACAAACTGGCCGAAGGGAATGGAAAAGGACGGCGACTTCTGGAAAATCTAACATATAGCTATCTCGGTGAGTGGATTACCCGCCAAAGAGAAGGGGTCAAACGAGGAGAAGGCGGCGCGGAAGACCGTCTGGCCGCAGCCCTGGAGCTTCAGAAACGACTCATCGCAATCATTGAAGGTGAACCGCCGTTTGATATTTTTCTGCGCTGGAAACCAATCGAAGATCAGCCTATAGGATGGGAACCCGATATTAATGACGGGGTTCGATTAAATATTCGGCCCTTTTTGGCCCAGGATATTCCAGGCGGGAGGAAAGGAGCTGGAATCCTCCGTTGGAAGCCGAATATAGATTGGAAAAAGGACCGGGGCAAGGAACCATTTCGCCCGAAGGAACAATATCCGTGGCTCTGGAAAGATGGGGAATTCACCGGCGATCGAGTCAATGATATCCATTTGAACATAAATGATAAGCAAAAGGCGCGGAAGGAGAAAAAACAAACTTGAAGGCTTATGACTCTCAGGCGCTACACCGAAAACTAAGCGAACTAATGGCCTTGCCGGCTGAAATCGAATGGGTTGAATTCAAGCAAGCATCCCGATCGTTTCATTTCGATAAACTGGGGCAGTATTTTTCGGCGCTCAGCAATGAAGCACGTTTGAAAAGACAAGAAGCAGGATGGCTTATCTTTGGTATTCAGAACCACCCGCGAAAGATCGTGGGGTCGGATTTCCGCCTAGATCGAGCGGACCTGGATAACCTGAAAAAGGAAATTGCGGATCAAACATCCAACCGGCTGACATTTGCAGAAATCCACGAACTGCATCTGCCAGAGGGGCGCGTGGTAATGTTTGAAATTCCCCCAGCCCGGCCGGGTGTGCCCACAGCCTGGAAAGGACATCATTATGGCCGGGACGGAGAATCCATTGGCCCGCTCAATCCCCATGAACATGAGCTTATCCTGCTAGTTACTCAACCGGATTGGTCAGGGGAAATATGTCCGAATGCCAGCCTTACAGATCTTGACCCTGCTGCCATCGCCCGTGCCAGGGAATTTTTCAGGTCCAAGTATCCCAACCTGGCCTCCGAAGTGGAAGAATGGAGAGATGAAACCTTTCTCAACAAAGCCAAGGTCCTGAAAAACGGTAAAATAACCACTACAGCTATTATTCTATTAGGGCGGGAGGAATCTGAATACCACCTTGAACCGGCAATAGCCAGAATAAGCTGGATTCTGAGGGACCAAAGCGGCATGGAAAAAGATTATCAACATTTTGGACCGCCATTTCTTCTCAATTCCAACCACCTGTTCAATAGAATTCGCAATCTCACGTACCGTTACATGCGAGACCATTCCCTTTTTCCAGTAGAGATTACCCAGTATGATTCATGGGTTATCCGTGAGCTTCTTCATAATTGTATTGCACATCAGGATTATGCTCTCAGGGGGAGAATTAATGTTGTAGAGGAGGAAGATTCTCTGTTTTTCGTCAATGGAGGTTCGTTTCTTCCTGAGAGTGTTGAAAATGTCATCCGTCTTGATGCACCACCTGAATATTACAGAAACCAGTTTTTAACCGATGCTATGGTCAATTTGCAGATGATTGATACCATCGGCAGCGGCATCAAAAGGATTTTCAACTTGCAGCGTGGCAGATTTTTCCCCATGCCAGACTATGATCTTTCTGATCCCCAGCGGGTTAAAGTCCGGCTGCTTGGAAAAATATTGAACGAAAATTATACAAAGCTTCTGATGAAAAATACCAATCTTAGTTTGTTCGATGTTATCGCCCTCGATAAGGTCCAAAAAAAATATCAGCTCTCAGATGAAGAATTCAATCGATTAAAAAGAATTAGACTTATTGAAGGTCGTCGACCGAATCTTTTTGTGGCTGGCCGTATTGCCGAGGCAACTCAGGGAAAGGTTGACTATATCCGGTATCGTGCATTTGACAAAGGGCATTATAAGCAAATGATACTTGCTTTTATTAAAAAATTTGGCTCCGCAAGCCGGAGTGAAATTGACAATCTTCTCTATGAAAAACTGCCGGACATCCTGAGCCATGAACAGAAAAAGAACAAAATCCGTAACTTGCTCCAGGAAATGTCCAAGAATGATAGGAGTATCAGAACACAGGGAGGCCCAGGCCGGCATGCTAAATGGATCTTAGACGGAAACTAGACGGACTTTAGCAGGACTTTTAGACCGAAAATCATTTAACCATTTAAAATAAAAAGATAAATTAAAGATATTTTTGCCATGATAAACGGACGAAGGCAAGGGCGAATTGGAGAAAGGGAAAGACGGGGAATGGGTTGATGGCAATGGAGAAAGGTGGAGTTTTAATCATGAACTCAATTGAACTAATTGAATTGATAGGGCGCGGAGAAGATTCCTGCACACAGTTCAAGCGGAACCAGGAAGTCACCAATGCCAAATCTCTTGTTGGGGAAATGGTGGCTTTTGCAAACAGCAAAGGGGGAAGACTGCTCATCGGTGTGGACGATTCTGGATCTGTCATCGGTGTAGCACCCGATGATATCCGCCGAATCAATCAGATCATCTCCGATGCAGCGACCGATTTCATTCGACCGTCGATCAACCCGAAAATCGATAATGTTATCATTGACGAAAAATTGGTCATGGTCATCAACATTCCCGAAGGCATCTCAAAACCCTACATGGATAATGAAGGGGTTTTTTGGGTCAAATCGGCGGCCAACAAGCGACCGGTCACCTCCCGTGAGGAGATTCAGCGGATGATGCAACGCGCAGGTCTTGTTCATGCCGATGAAGTCCCTGTTGAAGGGACAACCCTGGACTCGTTGGACGATGGCCATTTCAACGGCTTCTTTCAAAAACAACACGGTCGATCCGTGAAACAGGCGCTGGAAGACTCCGGCCTGACGATGGCCCGGCTTTTGAACAATTTGGGTCTTGCCAAAGACGAGACCCTCAACCTCGCGGGTTTGCTTCTGTTCGGACGGGATCCACAACGTTATCGTCCTGCCTTTGTCGTCAAGGCCGTCTCTTTCGTGGGTAATGACCCAGCGGGCGTGAAATATAGGGACAGTGAGGACATTGGTGGCTGTCTGCGCGACTTGCATACCCGCACCATGTCATTTATCACCCGGAATCTTCGCAGATTACAAAGCGACAAGGATTTTAATACTGAAGGTGATCTGGAAATCCCTGCCGTTGCAATCGAGGAACTCGTAGTCAACATGCTTCTGCACCGGGACTATTTCATTTCAGCGCCTTGGCGCATTATGATTTTTGACAATCGCATCGAATTGATCAGCCCTGGTGCGTTGCCGAATAATCTGACTATTGAGAACATCAGCAATGGCGTGTCGGTCATCCGCAATCCCCTTATCGCCTCGTTCGCAACCAAGGAATTGCCATATCGAGGAATCGGCACCGGTATCCTTCGTGCCTTGGCTTTGGTGCCGGACTTTAAATTGGAAACGGATTACGAACGTAACCTGTTTATGGCACGGATGGCAAGGAAAGCTGAATAATGACGAAGTATTCCGAACATAAGATTTATTCAACGCTTCTCGAATCAGTAAGACTTTCGCTCCTTCAGGCCGGTCGGTACAACCGATCCGACATGGTCGGGCCGGCGGTCATTTTGTGGACCGATTCAGACAGCCAATGGGCTGCCCTGGTGGATCAACTGAGGCCTTTGATGCCCGAACTGTTTACGCTGGGTGAATATGACCCCGGGAAAAGGATCGGGCCAGCCATCTGGCTTAGATGTGTTATCGAGCACTCTCTGCCGGAAGATGTCACGCCTGTCATATACATGCCGAATGTCAGCAGGCAAACGTTGAGAGCCGTCGAGGAATGCCCTGACACCCTAAAACCGCTAGTTGAGCTGCAATATCGGGGCACGGTTTGGACGCAACGGAACGGAAGGGACTGGACGGTGGAGGCGTTTCTAGTCTCAAAGGAAGGGGGTCTGGGACTGGATGTTGCCAAGGATAGACACACCAAACAATCAATGCTCGGTGCATTAGCCCAACTTGCAGTAACACCAATCACACGGCTGACCGCTAAACGTCTTGAGGCAGAAGATTTCGATAAGCTGATGATTGAAGATACGCCGCGTGACTTACTGGTATGGATGAATTCGCCATCAGAAATTCAGGAACAATGGAATGAAAATAAATGGTCGGCATTTGTTTCGCGTTGTAAGGCGGAATATTGTTTTGATCCGGAAAAAGATGGTGCAATTGTCGCCGGGGAAAACCTCGGGATGCGGGAAAATGAAGCCTGGAAGAATCTCTGGAGGCGTTTTGAAGAATCGCCGCTGCTGTACCCAGGTATGCCGGAGGTGCTCAGAAAGTCGAAGCCTTCAGGAAAACTCATTTTTGACAAAGCACCATGGCCCGATGAAAACGACAGCGAAGAAAAATCATTACGACAGGAGCTGTTGAGTTTATCTTCAAAGAGCGCTGCAGAAGCCAGGAAGACAATTAAAGAATTAGAGAAAAAACATCATCAACGCCGTGATTGGGTATGGGCGAAAATCGGGCAAAGTCCTGTTGCAACATCGTTAGAACATTTGGCTGTGGTGGCTGATGCAACTACCCAAAACATCGGTGGTGATTCGCTTGATGCAATGGCCGCTGTTTATAGGGAAGGTGGCTATGAAGCAGATATGGCGGCTATTTCTGCCCTTGGAAGTGTCAAATCCAGTGAAGATTATAACGCCATAGAAGCGGCTTTAAGGAGCACCTATTTGCCCTGGCTGGATGATACGGCCCGTAATTTCCAGAAATTGTTAACTGAAACGCCCTTGCCCTCAGCTTGCTGCGATCTGCATGGAGCAGAGGCTGAGGTTGGAGAATGCCTGTTATTTGCCGACAGTCTTCGATTTGATGTTTCAAAGCGGTTAGGCATTTTGGCAGAGGAAAGACGGCTTAAGGCCTCGGCCAGTTGGCGCTGGGCTTCCCTGCCGACAGTAACCGCGACATCTAAACCCGCCCTTTCACCGGTAGCCGGGAAAATCAAAGGGAATCAATTAGGAGATGAGTTTCGGCCTGAAACAAAAGAAGACGGCAAACCGTTAACCATTGACCGTTTCCGTAAACTGCTCACCTCGGAAGGATACCAGGTTCTCAGCCTATCTGATGCTGGTGAGCCAGAAAAAGCGGATGCCCGCGCGTGGACGGAATTCGGTGAGATTGACAAGCTCGGTCATACATTACAAGGCAAGCTGGCGGCCAGAATCACGGAGCAGATAGAACTTTTGATTGAAAGAATCCGGGAGTTGCTTGATGCCGGATGGAAACGGGTAAGAGTGATAACGGATCATGGCTGGCTCCTTGTTCCAGGCGGTCTGCCTGCTGTGAAGTTGCCGAAATACCTCACCGAATGCCGATGGGCAAGGTGCGCGGTTACTAAAGATCATTCAAAAGTCGATTTTCCGATGGCCAGTTGGTATTGGAATTCCCATGAATATTTTGCCTATGGTCCGGGGATAAATTGCTTTTCAAATGGAAATGAATACGCCCATGGTGGTGTGAGTTTACAGGAATGCCTCATCCCGGACCTGCAATTCAGCTTGAGTGATGTGGCTGTTCAGACCATCGCAAAAATAAAAGACATACAGTGGCATGGTATGCGCTGCAGAGCCACCATTGATTCGGGGGGAGCCAAAATTAAAGCAGATCTTAGAACAAAACCCAATGATGAAACTTCAAGTGTAGCCGTCCCTAAAATGATCAGTGCTGACGGCCAGGTGAGCCTGCTTGTTGAAAATGAGGAACTGGAAGGCACCGTTGTCAGCCTGGTACTAATTGATTCTTCCGGTTCAGTAGTAGGGAAGCAGACTACCACAATTGGAGGTGATGAATAGACATGGAACTTGACAACCTCGACCGACTTGCCGCCTCAGCATTTGACGGATTCCTGGTGCGCAAGGACCTGGTCCGAAAATACAGCCGACAGTATCCTGTACCCACATATGTGGTTGAATTTTTACTTGGGCGTTATTGCGCGACTGTTGATGAAAAAGAAATCGAGGAAGGCCTTGGAATTGTTGAAAGACAACTGAAAGATCGGACTGTCCGAACCGGGGAAGAGGAATTATTTAAAGCCTGGGCACGGGAAAAAGGATCAGTTAAGTTAATTGATATCATAAAAGCCAAACTCGACTCTAAGAATGATTGTTTTATTGCCGAGCTTCCAAGCCTGGGTTTGCGTGACGTGCGTATCAGCGATCAGCTTGTGCACGACAATGAGCGGATGCTCACCGATGGTTTTTATGCTGAGCTAAATTTGACTTACGACGCGGCAATAGCTCAAGAAAAAAGCGGTAGACCTTTTGCAGTAGAAGGCTTGAGGGCAATCCAACTTTCAAAGTCAGATGTGCTTTCCGTTTTGGATCGAGGCCGGAGCCAATTCACCACTGAAGAATGGAAGAGGTTTCTGATTCGATGTGTTGGACTAGAACCGGAAACGCTCTCCGACCGTGCCCAGATGGTAGCGTTACTCCGCATGATTCCATTTATTGAAAACAATTATAACATGGTAGAGCTTGGCCCAAGAGGGACGGGAAAGAGTCATATATATCAGCAAATTTCCCCTTATTCTCATTTAGTATCAGGCGGTAAAGCCACTGTGGCAAAAATGTTTGTCAATATGGCGAATGGTCAACGTGGCCTTGTTTGCCATTATGATGTGGTGTGTTTTGACGAGATTTCAGGGGTATCTTTTGACCAGAAGGATGGCGTTAATATTATGAAAGGCTATATGGCCTCTGGAGAATTTTCCAGAGGCAAAGAGCCAATTAGAGCTTTTGGCGGCATCGTAATGGTAGGGAATTTTGAAGTTGACGTTGAACAACAACAGCGAATCGGGCACTTACTCAGTCCACTGCCTGTCGAAATGAGGAACGATACCGCATTTATGGATCGTATTCACGCCTATGCTCCGGGTTGGGATTTCCCCAAATTGAATCCTGACAATCTGTCCAATCATTTTGGTCTTGTCAGCGATTTTTTGTCCGAATGTTGGAACAAACTTCGTTCTGGAAGCCGGCTGCCAGTATTACAGGGGCGCATAAATTGGGGAGGAGCCCTCAGTGGCCGAGATATCGAGGCTGTAAACAAGACAATCAGTGGTTTGATAAAACTCATTTTTCCTTCCCCTGATACGCCCATTCCTGATGAGGAGTTGGAATCAATTGTTCGCATCGCTTTGGAAGCACGCCGCCGTGTTAAAGAACAGCAGAAACGATGTCTGAAAACGGAATTCAGAAATACCCATTTCAGCTATTTCATGGGTGTAGATGGTGTAGAACAGTTTGTCTCGACCCCGGAGCTTCACAGCGATGAATTGATTGATGCCGATCCACTTCCTCCAGGCCAGGTCTGGGCCATTAGTCCGGGCGGCCAGGAAGCTTCCTCTGCGCTATATCGAATTGAGGTAACGGTTGGTCCCGGAAGTGGGGTAAAGATACTCAATACACCTGTACCCCCTGCCTTCAGAGAAAGCGTTCGTTACGGAGAACAAAATCTGTATGTGCGGGCTAAGGAGCTTGTAGGAGATCGTGATCCCCGTAACCATGAGTTCTCGATACAATTACGATCTATGGACATTGACAGCTCGGGACAGGGGCTTGGCCTTGCCGTCCTATTATCACTCTGCGGAGGCTTGATTGAACGGAGCGTAAAAGGTGGTCTCATCATTGTTGGGGCATTAAACCTTGGCGGTTCCGTTGAAATGGTGCCAAATCCGGTCGCTGTTGCAGAACTGGCCGTTGAGAAGGGAGCAACGACATTGTTGATGCCTATTTCATCTCGCAGGCAATTATTCGAGCTATCCGACGAAATGGCAACTAAGGTCAGCATCGAGTTTTACGCAGATGCAATAGATGCCTTTACAAAAGCCATAATGGATTAGGTTCAAGAACCCGGTGCGCTGATAAAGTGAAAGTTCATTCATCCTCATCCTGTTTTTTTCAAGTCCGATTTCTACAGATAGCATCCTGACATGATAAACCCTTTCAGAAGACAAAAAAAACAGGCTGACGGATGATCATCCGGCAGCCTGCTAAGACACTCTTTATGGACGAGATTAATAAGGCTATAAGATCTCTATGTTGGCAAGTCCTTGCCCAGATTACAGTCAGTTCTTGAGAAACACCTTAGCCAGTTTCCTCCAGTTCAGTTGAGGCAAATTCCCGAATATATCATCTCCGAAAAACCCTCCGTCAGTCGCCATTGGACCTGCCACATCTTCTATCTCCTGACAGAGTCGATCAACCTGTGCTTCCATGAAGTCGCTGGTTTCATTATGTATCATAAGATTTTTCATGTCCGTGCGCAGGCTGTCCGGCTTGACCATCATCACCCATCCCTCGGAGTAGGGATGTCTATTGGTAAGGCCGCCTTCTTCTCTCAATATCGAGTTGATGGAGGTTACAACTCCGCTTATGGGAGAAAGCACTCTTGCAAGGTTCTGGCCCCGTGCAATTGAGATATCTCCCCTGCCCTGCTTGGTCTGCCTTCCGACAAGCGGGGCCTCAACCCGGTCAAGCGGTCCCAGCAGACGCAGGGCAAAATCATCTATCCCCACCCTGACAGAGGCGTTTTCCTCTATTTTCATCCAGGTATGGCCCTGGTGGAAATAATACCCTTGAGGGATTTTAAAACCCTTGACATCCAGGACATCAACCGGTCTGACCACGGCGTGCACGGAATACTGATCATCAAAAAACTGATCAAAATCACAGCTGCCGCAACGATATTCCTGGTTGCACATCCGAAACCCGATCCGGCCCTTCATGTGGTGGATGCACGGCCTTTTGGATAAGGACCAGGCCAGGAGCTTATCCTTCCAGGAGACAATCCTCCCCCTTTTTCCAAGGGGGATAATGCCGGACTGTTTGAGCGCCCTGTTCTCTTCGGCCAGGTTGTTCATCACCCTGTCATAATGGCACCGGGGGCAGTTGTAGTTCTCCCTGCACAACTTGTGATCCACAACGCCTGCCTGCATCCATGTGCAAGGATGATATTGCTGTTTAAGACGATTTTCAGGATCAATTGTTTGCATGTCTGGCCCTTCCCTGTCTTGGAAATTGATTGTTTAACAGCTTTTAGCTGCTGGCATTTAGCTTTTAGCTAAAGGATTTCAAAAACCATCATTGATCTAATAGGCATAAGGCAATGGCTAACCGCTTTATTATCAGGTCCTGAGAAAGGTCTTTGCCAGATTCTTCCAACCTAGATCCGGGAGGTTTCCGTAGATATCATCGGTTAAAAAACCGCCGTCGGCTGCAAGGGGGCCTGCCTTTTCTTCTATCATATTTTCAAGTTTACTGACCTCGCCATTGATCCATCCAAGGCTTGCGGTGTCATCCATAAGCTGCTTTGCAGCAGCTTTTATATCAGGACTATGGACCATGAAAAGCCATCCCCCACCATAAGGTTCCTGGTTTGCCTGCTCAGGATTTTCCCTTACACTTGAATTGACCTCCATGATTACGCCATTAATAGGAGAAAGCACCTCTGCCGAGTTGTCTTTCCGCTTAAGACCCCAGCCTATCTTGTCAGCATCCAGTTCCTTGCCGATATTTGGAAGCTCAAGGGCGTCCGCCTTTCCCAGGAGTTTTAAGGCAAAATCATCAAGGCCGACCCGGATGTATCCGCCGCTTTCAATCCTCACCCAGGTGTGCCCGTTATGAAAGTAATAGCCCATGGGGATATCAAAGCCCTTGACCTGGTGCATTTCATATGGAAGGCTTTTGGTCTTAGCGGTCCATACGTCCTCGAAAAACTGATCAAAGTCGCACTTGGAGCATTCAAAATCATAGGCGCACGACCTTTTTTCTATGCGATTTGTAAGACTGTGTCTACAGACCCTCTCAAGACCGGGCCTTTTTCTCATAGCCGCCTGCCAGCTGATCTGCTTGTTTTCACTGACCCTTTTATTCATACCTAAATCATATTTACAGGTAGTACAGTCATAAAAATTGTTGCAATTCTTGAATTCCACAACACCTGCCTGCATCCAGACACATGGGTTTGCCGATTTTGCGTCCTTATCAGGTTTAACCATCCAGACCTGACCTCCAAGGACAGCGCCGATTTCAGCCTTGGTCCCCAGGTCCTGACCGCTTCCCTTTCTGTATGATGATCCGTAGCCTATCTGTCTTTTTTTCTCGTCCATTTTCCATTCTCCTTTCCATGAGTTTTATTGAGTAATATTGTAAACGTATAAAAGCACGGAATGTGCCATCAGAGACAGATGCAGGCAGTCATCTATATAACCTATTGATATGCTTAGTTTATAGTTTTAGAGCACCCATATATCGGAATTTGAGGAAGGAAAAACAGGAAGGAGTAGAATAAAGAGAACAAAGAAAGTGCAGGGGTATTATACACCAGGAATTGATTTTTATTCTATTGAGTCCAATAACTCTTCGTAATCTAAGACATTATTGAAATGTCGTTTTTTTAAACAGTGGAGTTTGATTATACAACATTGTGTTAGGAGTTTCAGAGTATTCGAAAAACCCTGATTTAATGTTATCCCAACAGAAGACAAAATAAATTGATGAATCTGCTCTTTTGTTATATGCTGCGACGAAAATATTTTGGCTTTCAATGACAAGTGCGGGCTGGAAAAAAGCCAGCATCATTTTATATTTTCAGGTGGTTAATATATATGGCAGAGCAATCATTTAGTGATATTTTTACTCCTGATGCGCTGAAAATAATCTTCCCTTCAGACCGTTCAGACAATTTCTTTGACGCCCTTTATGGAGATGCCTCGGAAGGTGCATATGACATCAGTCTGGAATTCAGGGGCAACAGCAAAAACGAACTCCATTTTGAATTTCACCTGAAGGAACGGCCGGGAAAGTGCCTGGTGTGCAGTGTCACCTACGGCCTTCCACAGGTTTTCAATCGCCACCCGATTATAGACGTCAAGGGCGTGGTTCAGGAAATTGACCGTCTGCTGGAAGGAAAGGCAAAATGCGCAGACTGGCGTCTGGGCCGCACCAACGAGGTATCAAAAAAGCTCCATGTTGTTCCGTTAATTATCAAGTTGGGATGATCCTGGAATCAGCAAAGGGACCTTGTCCCTTACGAAAAATAGAAGAACCCATCCCACAAGAAAGAACAGTGAAAGGGACAGGATGGAAAGTCTGGATGTGCCTGTCGTCTGACGTATAAAGGCAAATAGAATCGGGCCCCAGATCGCGGATAACTTCTCGAACACAGAAAAATAGCCAAAGAATTCTGCTGATTGATCTTTTGGGATAATACCGCCGTAGAATGACCTTGAAAGGGCCTGGGTCCCGCCAAGAATGAGGCCAACTGCCACCCCCAGCACCCAGAACTCCGCTGATGTCTTCATGGCGCTGGCAAAGAGGGTCAAGGCCACCCAGGCAAGGAGAACCCCCATTATTGTCTTTCTCGCTCCAAACCTTCCGGAGATCCACGAAATAAATAGCGCTCCGCCTATGCCAATAAACTGCACCATAAGCAGTGTGCCCAATAGTGTGCCGGTGGAAAGGCGGAGTTCTTCCTTGCCGTAAATGGATGACATCCTGATTATGGTCTGAACCGCATCATTATAAATCATGTATGCCACAAGAAATATCATGACATCTCTGTCTCTGGACACCGTCCTTATGGTCTCCAAGGTCCTGCGCAGTCCCTCGACCGCGGCCCGGCCAAGGCTGTCGCGGCCGGCGGATATTGCTTTTTCCTCATGAAACAAGGAAAATGAGACTGTCCCGAACATGGCCCACCAGATGCCTGCTGCAGCCAAAGAAATCCTTACTGCCATGTCTTTGTCAATGCCGATCAGATGACTTGGCTGTATGAACAGAAAACTCAAGGCAAGAAGTGCTCCCCCGCCGAGATAACCCAGGGCATAACCCTGACCGGAGAGCAGGTCCATATCAGGGCCCTTTGCAAGAAGCGGCAGGAAGGAGTCATAGAATACGTTTCCAGCCACGAAACAATACTGGGCCAGAGAAAAGAGGATCAGGGTATAAAATACGTCGTTTGCACTGCTAAAAAATAAAAGGCAGGTCATAAATGAGCCAACATAGCAGAATAACATTAAAAATAATTTCTTTTTTTTGCCCCTGTCAGCAATTCCCCCCAGTGTCGGGGCGGAAATAAGGATCAACAGGGAGGCAAGACCGCCTGCATAGCCCCAGAGACTTGTGGCGCAAAGCCTGTCCTTAAGACCCATAAAGGTAAGATCAACACCTTCTGCAGGTACGATGGTTTCAGCAAAGTAGACAGGAAGAACCGCAGCCAGAATCGTGGTCGCAAAAGCGGAGTTGGCCCAGTCGTACAGACACCATCCGAATCTGCTTTTTTTGTCTTTGTCTGTCGTCACGGGTTGGTTTTTGAAAAAAGGACATCTGTTTTGGCAATAGCCTTTTCTGCCATTGAATTATTCAACAGCATTTGGGCCTGTTCTGTTTCTTTATAGAATGTGTCGTCCGGCCTCATAAATACAACCTTCAATTGCAGGAGAAAATTTGTAATAATTGAAAGGATGCCATGAAATATAGGAGAATATGGAATATGAGTCAACCAGCTATTATAGTTTTTTACTATCCAAGGACTTTTTCCAATTCATCCAGTTCCGTAACAGGTCTTTTACAGGCATACTGCTCGCAGATGTATACTGTTGGCCGCCCGTTTACAGGATTCATCGCCCCAACAAAAGGAGCAAGAGATACAAGGCTTCTGCCTTCATTTCCATAGTGTCTTAAGAGAAACACCTTGTTGGGAATGAATTTATTGCGAACTGATCTTATCATTTTTAGAGTGTCTTTATCCGCAGGATCTCCGGCTATCACAATCTCCTTTTGAGGCCCGATCATGAAATCCAGTGCAGTCAGCATTTGTGTATAGGCAGGAGGGTAGGAAGTCAGCTTACTTGAAAAGACATGAATCAATTGTTCTGCCTTCTGCTCAAGCTCAGTGTTGCCGGTCATGCGGCCAAGGCGAAGAAAATTCATGGCCGCAACAGAATTTCCCGAAGGAAGCGCACCGTCATATATATCTTTGACCCGTGTAATCAGTGTTTCATTTCCTTTTCCCGTAAAAAAAAGCCCCCCGTCTTTCTCATCCCAAAAAATCTCGATCATGTCTTTATTTAACTCAATCGCCTCTTGAAGCCATTTGACCTCAAACGTCGCCTCATAGAGTTCTATCAGGCCCCATACAAAAAATGCGTAATCATCAAGATAGCCGGGATAGGCTGCCTCTGACTGTCTGTACCGGCGAAGCAATCTGCCTTCTTTATCTCTGAGCCTGCTCAGTATAAGGCCTGCTGCGTTGCTTGCGGCATCTGCATAGGCGTTATTTTCAAAGACCTGATAACCCCTGGCTAATGCTGCGATCATAAGTCCATTCCAGGACGTCAATATCTTATCATCCTTCAGCGGATGCACCCGTTTTTGTCGCTCATGAAAAAGCCTGTTTCTTGCATCTTCAAGAATTTTCCCAAGCTCTAACAAACCAATTCCCTGATGAGTTGCAAAAGTCTCGGCCTGTGCCGGCATATGAGGAATGCTGAAGCCGTCTTCAAAATTACCTTTGTCGGTTATCCCGTAAAAACGACAGACAAGTTCTCCCGGTTCATCGCCCAGGTGGGCCTTGATCTCTTCGGGGGTCCATATATAGAATAGCCCTTCCCTGCCCTCGCTGTCCGCATCTTCGGCAGAATAAAATCCCCCTCCGGCAGAAGTCATATCTCTCAGCACATAGGCAAATATCTCGTTTGCAGTGTCTCGGAATATTTTCTTTCCTGTTACCTGAAATGCCTCTGTAAAGGCAATTGCAAGCATGGCCTGATCATAAAGCATCTTTTCAAAATGGGGCACCAGCCACTTAGCATCCACGGAATATCTGTGAAAACCAAACCCGATCTGATCAAATATCCCCCCTGACCGCATGCCATCCAGGGTCTTTTCAACCATTTTCAGAGAATCTTTATCCCCGCTTCTGATATACCATCTCAGAAGATAAGTCAGTTGATGAGGGGTGGGAAATTTCGGCGAAGAGCCAAAACCTCCGTTTATCGGATCAAAGCTTGCCTTTAAAATCCGGCCGCAGTCTTTGAGGATATCAATTCCGATAAGGACCGGCGCCTTTTCAAGGGCAGCCGAATGGCTTATATGATTGGTCACTGTATTACCCGCCTCCAGGAGGCGATCGCGATCCTTTTCCCACACTGAAGCGATGTGTCTTAAAATATCAATGAAGCCGGGAAGGCCCAGCCTACCCACCTTGGGAAAATATGTTCCCGCATAAAATGGCTTGGCCTCAGGAGTCATGAATACGGAAAGGGGCCATCCACCGCTGCCGGTCATTGCCTGACATACGGACATATACAGGTTATCAATATCGGGCCGCTCTTCCCTGTCCACTTTTATGGCGACGAAGTATTGATTCAAGACCTGGGCGACTTCATCATCTTCAAACGACTCACGTGCCATCACATGACACCAGTGGCACGTGGCATAGCCGATGGAAAGAAATATCGGCTTTTCCTCTTTTTGCGCCTGGCTAAAGGCCTCTTCTCCCCAGGGCCGCCAATCAACAGGATTTTCAGCGTGCTGAAGGAGGTAAGGACTCTTCTCGAGGGCCAAAAGATTTCTTGCGTTTTTTTTTATTTCCAATGAATTCATAGTATACCTCCAATACTGAAAACCCTCAGTCAGGAACCATTATTACCTCAAATTAATAGTTCAACATCCATGCCAAAGTATTACAATCACATGACCAGTAAATATTTGTCTTTAATATCAAAATGTTATATTATTTAAATATATTTACCGACCATTAGTCGAAAAACATATTGAGACACCTTCAAGAAAAACCCAAAGACGACCATGCCTTCAGTTTTGACTGTATCCAATTGAAATGCCGCTTGTTTTCTGGAACCAAATCTTTAACCATTCCCTAAAATGTATCATTTGACGTAATGAGGCAAAGATGTCTCATGAGACAGCAATCCGATTAAAGCCACATAATATACACCCATGATAAGTAAGGAGCCTTATCAGCTGATAGACTTGACACAATACCTGAAATTCACTATATTTTTTTCCTAAGCCAAGTTTGAGTCGTCCGTTATCGTCTCAAACTTGTTGCTTCAAGCCAACTGTTTCCAAATCAGTCCGGAGATCCTGATGGCCGACAAGCCTACATATGATCAACTGCTGGAAAGAATCAGGCAGTTAGAAATAGAACTGACCAAGGTCAGACATTTGGAGCAGTCTGTCCAGAAGACACGAAATTTCGCAAAGAACCTTGTAGAAACCATACGTGAGCCCCTGGTCATACTGGACGAAAGGCTGAGGATCGTAACAGCAACCCGTTCTTTCTACAAACTATTCAGGATAACGCCGCGGCAGATTCAAGGAAAGTTGTTATATGAAGGCAATAACGGCCAATGGGATATACCTGAATTGAAGTCACTTCTGGAAGATATTGTTCACAAAGACGCTGCCTCTGAAGATTTCAAAATAGAGCATGAATTCAAAAACATCGGCTTCAAAATATTGTACATTAACGCCCGCAAGACATTTGACGACAACAACAAGTCCCGATTTATAATGCTTGCGATTGATGACGCAACAGAGCAAATTCTGACTCAGAGGGAAATATTAAAAAGAGAGGCAAGGCTCAAAGAGGCCGCTCATATGGCGCTTTTGGGACACTGGGAATTGGACCTGGTCAATAATACTCTTTACTGGTCCGATGAAATATACGAAATATTCGGTCTGAGCCCACTGGCCTTTAGCGCCACCTACGAGGCATTTCTGGAACTTGTCCATCCTGATGACCGGGAATTGGTTGACAGGTCATACACCGATTCTGTCAAGAATAAAACCGGCTATGATATTGTTCATCGCCTGTTGCTAAAAGACGGCACTGTAAAATACGTGCAGGAAAAATGCAGGACCGAGTATGATGAACAGGACGGCCCTCTTCGTTCACTTGGAACTATACAGGACATCACAGCACGTATGCGTGAAAGACAAGGTTTTTCCGGCATCATCGGCACCGACCCAAGAATGCGTGAGCTCTACGAAACCATAAAAGACCTCAGCGATATTGATGTCCCTGTGCTTATCCAGGGGGAGAGCGGCACGGGCAAGGAATTGGTCGCAGCCGCAATCCACAACCAAGGCCCCAGGTCTAAAAATCTTTTTGTACCGGTAAACTGCAGCGCGCTGCCCGAGGGATTGCTTGAGAGTGAACTATTCGGTCATGTAAAGGGGGCGTTTACCGGGGCCATGCGCGACAAAAAGGGCCGCTTCGAACTTGCGCATGGGGGCACATTGTTTCTGGACGAGGTTGCGGATCTTCCAAAAGTTGTGCAGGCAAAATTGCTCAGGGTCCTGCAGGAAGGCGCTTTCGAGCGCGTGGGGGATGAAAAAACGATTTCGGTGGATGTGCGACTGATCAGCGCCGCCAATCGTGACCTCAAAAGTGAGGTGGAAAGGGGTAATTTTAGGGATGATCTTTTTTACCGGATCAATGTGGTCCCGGTTTATCTGCCGGCGCTTAGACAAAGAAAAGGAGACATCCCGCTTCTGGTTGAAAACTTCCTGGAACAGGCGGCGAAAATGGGGCAAATGTCCAAGGGGGTCTCAAAAGAGGCCATGGCCGTTATGATTGACTATCCCTGGCCTGGAAACGTGCGCGAGCTCCAGAGCGCTATCCGCTTTGCCATCATTAAGTCCAGGGGCGCAATCATTAAGCCGGAACATCTGCCTTCTGAATTAACAAGGCATAAAATTGACCAAGCCTCCCGCGGTCCCGCGCGAAAGCTTGTCATGGAGGATGTTCGGGCCGCCCTTGCCAGGACAGGAGATAACAAGGCCAAGGCCGCCAGGCTTCTTGGTGTTGGGCGCGCCACACTCTACCGCTTTCTGTCGGATCTTCATTAGAAAACATGATCTCAAGGAGTAAAAAATGTTCGGAAATGTTTTTGCTGTATTTGCATGCTGCCTAATCAGTCTGTTCACAGGATATAACACCCTATGGGCCAAGGCCACCACATGCGAAGAATGCCACATCAAACTCACGCCAGGAATTATCAGGGATTTTGCAAGAAGCGTGATGTCCGCGGAGATATCGTGCACCGATTGCCACGGGATAGAACACAACAGTGAAAAAGATATTGAAAAGGCCCAGCTTCCAACAATAGCCACATGCGAGGAGTGTCATCCTGAACAGTCAGGGCAGTACCTCTCGGGCAAACACGCCCTGGGGCTTATGGCGCTTGAGGCAATGCCCTATACCCACATGCAGCCAAAAGCCCTTATCCAGGGGCAAAAGGGCTGCGGCGGATGTCACACCCTGGGACTGCGGGATCAGAAGGCAAGACAGACAGAGGACAGAAGGTATTATCGCTACGGGATGGACTGCCAGAGCTGCCACACCCGCCACGCATTTTCAAAAAAAGAGGCGTCTGAACCGGAGGCCTGCATGACATGTCATATGGGCTTTGACCACGCCCAATGGGAGATGTATTCCGGTGCAAAACATGGAGTGACCTATCTTATTAACCGGGATATAGATCCCCAAAACAGGAATCGTGCACCCAAATGCCAGACCTGCCACATGTCAGGTGGAAATCATCGGGTTTTTTCCGCATGGGGTTTTCTGGCAGTACGCCTCCCGGAAGATGATAAGCAATGGTTGGGCTATCGCACCACAATCCTGAAGGCCCTGGGCGTGCTGGACATCCAGGGACAGCCGACACCCAGGCTTGAAATCGTCAAGACCGGCAAATTTGCAAGACTGACAAAGGAAGAGTTTCAATCGGAAAGAGAAAATTTTACAAATGTCTGCAAACAATGTCATACACCAAATTTTGTAAACGAAAACATGAAAAATGCCGATCTGATGGTAAAAGAGGCAGACAGGATCTTTTCTGAGGCCATAGAGATTGTGGCCGGTCTTTACAAGGATAACATTATAATCAAAAAGGATGGCGCAGCAGCCTATCCTGATCTCCTGGCTTTCTATGATGTGGATACAAAGATTGAACAGATCCTCTATGAAATGTTCATGGACCACAGGATGAAAACCTTTCAGGGCGCATTTCACCTGAATTTTGATTACTCAACATGGTATGGCTACGCGAAGATGATAAAGGATCTTACGGAGATTAAAGAACTTGCCGGACAAATGAGGGCAAAAAAAGCAAAAATACAGTCAGAGGTTAAGAGCTTCCCGGGGGAAGATTGATGAGATATCAACCCATTGACAGGAATCTGTTTATCGGCAATCGCTCCCGAATGGCTGACAAACTTAAGCCCGGGTCAGTTGCGGTCGTAAATTCCAACGACATCATGCCGACCAATGCTGATGGTTCGCACAGCTTTGTGCAGAATACAGACCTGTTTTACCTGAGCGGAATTGATCAGGAAGAAACCATTCTTCTGATATGCCCTGATGCAACTGAAAAAAGGCATAAAGAAGTCCTTTTCATCAGAGAAGTCAACGAAGATACGGCCCTGTGGGAGGGAGAGAAATATACAAAAGTTCAGGCGACGGCAACCTCCGGCATACAGACAGTCTACTGGACACGAGACTTTGAAAGGGTCTTTAGAGATC
>DIKH01000397.1:13119-54189 GCA_002424495.1 Desulfobacteraceae bacterium UBA5623 | reverse complement strand
TCACGGTTGAAACCCGTGACACCCGTTTTTTAAAATGGTGCAAGGCGATATATCCGCTACACAAGTACAGGCGTCTTGCGCCGATCATGCATGAGCTGCGGATGATCAAATCGGAGGTGGAAGTTTCTCTGATACAACATGCATGCCGGATTACAGGACAGGCATTTTTGCGACTGCTCCACTTTGTCAGACCAGGAGTCTTTGAATTTGAAATCGAGGCGGAGATCTGTCACGAATTTCTTAAAAACAGATCAAACGGTCCTGCTTATCCATCTGTGATAGCGTCAGGAAATAACTCATGCGTGCTGCACTACACAAAAAACAACCGGCAATGCCTGGATGGAGAACTTTTGCTTGTAGACTTTGGGGCCGGTTACGCCCACTATGCATCGGATGTCACAAGGACTATCCCGGTAAACGGTCGTTTTACAAAACGGCAGATGGATATCTACAATGCAGTATTAAGGGTCCAGAGGGCCGCAATTGAGATGTTGAAACCGGGAAATACGTTTGAAGAATATAACAAAGAGGTGGGTGAAATTGTCCAGGCTGAATTGATTGGGCTCAGACTTCTCAATACATCAGAGGTCAAGGATCAGCCTGAAGAAATACCTCTCTACAAAAAATATTTTATGCATGGCATATCTCATCACCTGGGGCTTGATGTCCACGATTACGGCAGCAGACACGGGAGATTTGAGCCCGGCATGGTCCTTACCTGTGAACCTGGAATATACATCAGGGAAGAGNNAGGCATTCGCCTGGAAAACGATATCCTTATAACAGACCAAGGCCCTGTTGATCTCACAAAGGACATCCCAATAGAGGCTGAGGAGATTGAGGCATTGATGCACAGCGATCACTCGACCCCTTGAACCTTCAAATCATCGGCCTTGGCCGATGACAGTTGACTTGCCGAATATCTTCCCAATAATCTCATAATATCTTTCCTGAGGCCGTGAAAAATCTTCTATCCTGCCTATTACACCTGCGACTTCAATCCCTGAAAACAGCCGGATGGCCTCCATGTTTTCTCTGATCATATCCGGGTGCGCAGGCTTTTCATCCGGATCAATAAATACTATGCCTATAGGTTCTATCCCCCTCTGCCTCAAGGCATTGATGGTAAGAAGCGTATGATTGATGGTTCCTAACCCTGCCCGGGCTGCAATAATGGGCCTGGATGCAGTCAATTCTATCAAATCTATCATCAGGTTTTTTTCGTCTATTGGTACAAATACCCCGCCTGCGCCTTCCAGAATAACTGGATTAAAGACCCCGGCCTTTTGTTCCAAAATCTCATTTATTGAGCCTACGTCAATATCATTCAGCCTTCCTGCATCACGCGCAGCAAAATAAGGCGCCTTGGGGTTATTAAAGCAGTAGATGACAGATTCCCCGGGATCTTCTCCCTTTAACCGTCCTATGTTACTGTAAATGAACCTCGCATCACTGTCCTCATCATAAGGGTTGACGCACCCTGTCTGAAACGGCTTGAGATAAAATGGAGAGAAGCCATTGTTGTAAAAAAACTGCATGATCAGCAATGACAGAACCGTTTTTCCCACGCCAGTATCCGTACCTGCAACAAAAAAATTCTGATTATTCAACGTCTGAAAGAACCTCCTTCAGTGTGTCAATAAACAATAAAACATCCTCTTCAGTATGGAGAGATGTCATGCTGACCCTTA
Organism: Desulfobacteraceae bacterium UBA5623; assembly: GCA_002424495.1. Taxonomy (GTDB): domain Bacteria; phylum Desulfobacterota; class DSM-4660; order Desulfatiglandales; family Desulfatiglandaceae; genus UBA5623. The sequence continues at coordinate 52,498 of DIKH01000397.1, read as the reverse complement.
ATATGGCTCTGTTGATCGGGACCGTTGGAAACCTGGCAGGAAAAACAAAGATGCCTTTTTCAAAAAGACCTCCTGCCACGGCCACGGCCCTGTTCTCATCGCCTATCTCTACGGAAATGATATGGGCGTCACCCATAACAGGAATTCCCGATTTTTTCAGACCCTCTTTCATAAAATGACTGATATCCCTCAAGCTCCCTCTCAGGCCGTCACCCCTGTAGATGATTTCCAAGATGTCAATGGCAGAAGCTGCGTGTGCCTCCGGAAGCGATGTCGAGTAGATCAGGGGAGATGAAAAATTGAAGAGATATTCCTTGAACCCGTTTGGCAGGAGCACGAATGCACCAAATAACCCCAGAGCCTTTCCAAAGGTTCCGACGGCAATGTCGGCGACGCTCCTTGCCAAGCCTCGGCCGCCCTGTCCAAGGGCGCCCATTGCATGTGCCTCATCAACGATGCTCAGAAAACCATATTCTCTCTTGATCCTTTCAAGGTTTTCGATATCCAGAAAATCCCCATCCATGCTGAAAAGGGACTCAGTTATGACTGCTGCCCTGGTCTCATGGTTCGCGGCGAGTCTTTTTTCAAGATGCGTCATAGAATTGTGGTTGTAGCCCAGGAATCTTGCGCCGCTTAATGCCACACCTTTTACACTGCTTGCATGGATGTGTTTGTCAAATATTATGGTGTCTCCTTTTTCAAAAAAGGTCGAAAGGACCCCGATGTTGGCCTGATAACCGCTCGGAAAAAACAGGGCGTCTTCATAACCGAAATACTGAGCATATTCCCGCTCAGCCCGGGATATTACAGTATAGTTACCTGAAACGAGCCTGGATGAAGATGACGATGCACCGTATGTCTTGAAATTCTTTGCGACCTTATTGCTCAACTCAGATGAGGCGCCAAGACCTAAGTAGTCATTGGATGCAAAGTTGAGGATCTTCTGGCTACCGGCAAAAATATATTTCCCTTGCCTTTTTGTTATCTCAGGCGGATTTCTGTAAAGGCCCGCCTTTTTCCTGGCCGCTAATCTACTCTCGAATCGTTCTTCAAACATGACAATAAGTTTCGATAGTATTCTTTAAGAATATCTTTTTGAAATCCATGATCGTAATCCATGACAGCAAACAAAAACTCACCTTCCATCTGGATATTGCCTTCCAACATCGCCTGCAATACATAGGAAAAGGCAGAGGCGCTGTTGCTGACAAGCTTCCCTGTAAGGACATAAGTCCCGTTTAATTCCTCATGCGCAGGAGTAATGCACCTGGTTATTTTCAACAGAAATGCATGCCTTTTAAATCCTATGAGATAACGGACATGATAGGCGCCAAGTTGCGCAAGGGATTCTATTCCCAGATAAACCGGGGCATTTGTAAATGTCCGGGTTCCACGAATGTGCGTTTTGTCCTGCATATGAATTTTGTCAACAAGGACAAATCCGTCAAGACCTGTATTTATTGTTATTTCCATCTCATTGCCATGCTCATGTGCGCCGATGCATAGTATTCCTTACAACCAACGCTGCGTTCTGACCCCCAAAGCCGAAATTTTCAAGCAACACTGTCCTTGCAAAATAATCCTGCTTTTCCCGCACAAAATTAAGATTTATATGGCAAGGATCATCCAGGTTTCTTATCTCCGGCCAGTAATTGTTGTGCATGCAACTGAGTGCAATCGCAAGTTCCAATGCACCGCAGGCAGCTGCCCCATGCCCTATCCACGACTTAAGGGCTATTACAAGAGGGCCATTGTCTCCTAATACCCGATGTAGAAGATACGCCTCAGCCCGGTCGTTGAGCGGTGTCCCTGTGCCGTGGGATGAAACAATATCAATATCAGAGGGATTAATTCCAGCCTCATCCATGGCGCCCCTAACGGCCTTTTCAGCCCATGTTGCGGTCGGCTCAGGCGCGGTCATGCTGTAACCGTCAATGGAGCAGGCAAAACCACATATTTCAGCATATATGGTTGTGCCGCGTCTTTCTGCATGAGTCATCTCTTCCAGCAGAAAAACCGCCCCCCCCTCGCCGGGGACAAAGCCCTTTCTCCTGCTGTCAAACGGTCTGCTGGCTGTATCAGGTTCTCCCGTTCCAGTATATATGGCATTTGCCTTTTTGTAGGCAAGGATACCCCCTCTGCTCAATCTTGAATCACCCCCGCCTGCAAACGCCAGGTCAAGATAGCCGTCTCTTATCTTTCTGAATGCCTCACCAATGGCCATAAGGGATGCAGCGCAAGCGGTGTTTATAGTCAGGTTTTCACCGTGGATACCTGAATACATGGCAATTGCAGAAGCGGCGGTATTAGGGAGAAACCTCAACATCCAAAGGGCCATCAGGTCTTTTCTATCCATTTTGCCATCCAGTATCTCGGGAAACTCCCCGCCAATATCCAGGTTAGGACCGGTTCCCATGAACAAGCCCGCCTCTGACAAAAGATCTTTTTTTATGCCGGAGTCTCTGATCGCCTCAACCGCCGATGCAACACAGAACTGCCCTCCCCTGCTCAGATAACGTCTGTCTTTGAATGGGCCGGTAAAGGCCTTTATGTTGAAGTCCGGGATAGGAGAGCTCACCACCTGGTCATCAAAGGATGGTCTGGCAAATGAGGTACGCCCCTTTCTGAGACTATTAATAATCTGTTCACCGGAACATCCGAGAGATGAACAGACACCAACAGCGGTTATGGCAACTCTTCGTGACATGAGAAATGACAATATGAGATAAAGGGTGTGTAATGATCCATGGACCTTTCAACTTGCAACTCGCTACCGGCGCCATTTCACTTACACCGTCCTAAACACCTCCTGCACGGTTTTTCGTTGAATAGGTCCAGGCGCCTCATCTGGAAACCCGACCGTTATCAGGCACCTGATATCAAGATCTTCTGTCCCGAGAATCTTTTCAATATTTGAAATAAAGACCATCGGTGCCGTAAGTATACACGAACCAAGACCAAGGGCCTCCCCTTTGAGGATAAAGGCCTTTAGCGCAAGTCCAGTAGTTATGTCCAGGTCTTTTCTGTCGTATCTTTCAATCAGCCCAGCCTCAAATAGTTTTTTTGAAAAACCCGTTGTCGCCTTGACAGTGCCTGCGGCAAAAAGCAGCGGGGCATCGAACATGAATTCGGAAAACCTGTAATAGCTGGCTATCCAGTTTTTCAGCCTCTTTGGCCCGTTACGCTCTTCTAATGTCTTCAGCAGATGCTGACGGCCCATGGCCATGTCTTCATGAAGCCTTTCCTTTATCCCGGTTGAACTGATTTTCAGGAATCGGACAGGCTGGGTATTGGAGGGAGACGGCGACATTGTAGCACAGCGGACCATCATTTCTATCCACTGATCAGGGGGCATATCAGCCTTGTATGTCCTGATGCTCCGCCTCTTGCTCATCAGTTCATCGAGAGATAGTCTATCCATTTTCCTGACGCCATTCCACGTAGCTGACCAGATCCTTGACCTTGAGCGTTGGGCCGTCTTCCAGGTCTGGCATCATCTCTTCTATCCTGTCTTTTTTGAGAAAAGGCAGCCTTTCCAGCAGATACAGGACCACATCGTCTTTTTTTCCCTTGGCTTCGGTCACATAGTCTCTTAATCTTGAAAGAAAGATGTCGCCATCATTGATCTCTACATTGAACCCGGAGTTCAATGACACCGCCAATTCCAGAAGATCAATGGACTCCGCACCCAATTCTCTTACAATATAGGTCTCGGGCAAGATCTCATCCCCTTCCACGTCAAGTATATCCGCCAACATCTGTCTAATTCGTTCAAATACTTCCTTCATTTTCCCGCTGTAAGCCCCCCGTCCAGAGATATCTCTGTCGCATTAAAACCCCTGGCGCTGTCGGAAAGATAAAAGAGAATGGTTTCAGCCACCTCCCTGGCGGTTAAAGCCCTTTTTATCGGGACTTTGCCAATGGATGCATCATGATCTTTCCGGATAAACTGTCTGCCCCTTCCTTCATCTATATATCCGGGCCGCAATGTTACGGTTGTAATCCCTCGACCGGCCAGCTCCAGACCAAGATTTCTGTAAAGCGCCTCTGATGCAAGCTTTGCAGCACTGTAAAACCCCTGACCGGGATTTGGCCTGAGGGCTGCGGATGATGATATGTATACAAGGCGTCCCCTTTTTTGGCCCAACATCATCCTTGCAACCTTCTTTAAAATCTCCGCACGAAACGAGACATTTTGAGAAAAATACCTGTTGATATCATCAGACTCTCCTGAGGCAATAAGGCATTCAATATCGCCCTGAACAAAATCAACCATAAAATCCGGAATCACAGGGTCTTCCTGCAATAGCGGCCCAATGGAGTCACGATCACTGAAATCAAGATAGCACGTGCTGTAAGCACCGCAAAAGGCCTTGAGCCCGTCTGATATCCGGTCCTGTCCTTTTTGGCTCCTGTATGTAAGGACAGGAAATAGCCCTGCCTTGATCATACAGCCTGCGAGACAAAGGGCCAGATCACAGCTCCCGCCAAGGACAAGTGCGCGTGTTCCTGAAAACTCAAGCTTCATCCAGCTATAACACCTGTAACAAGTGTCTTTGATTGATCGGGCTCACCCCGATAAAGCCTGCACCTCAACTGGTTCTGATAAGCCTCTATGATAAAGCCGTTTCTGCCAGGGGGCACAAACTCCCTGAATTTAAAGCCCCTGACCGTAAAGCCGGCTTCCAAGACCCCTGCCCTCTTCCCTGCATCAATAAAGGCTGCCACTATAACACTGCCCGGCACAACGGGATTTCCAGGAAAATGATCGTTGTAGATCCTGTCAGAAGGATCAAAATAAAATGTCCCCTGTATTTTCATGTTCCAAATTCAACTTTCAACTCTTTCAACTCATTTAACTGTTTTAACCTTTTCAACTTCTAAACTTTTCCCGTCACCTCCCGGATCGAGTGATATGTAACATCACAGATCCGGTCCAGTTCTTCCACTGAAACAGCAAGGGCGGGCATTAGAACAACCACATCGCCAAGAGGCCTGATAATCAGCCCGCGACTTCTCGCCTCCATTATCACCCTATGACCCATTCTGAGGCTTGCCGGATATGGTTCTTTCGTCTCCTTATCCGCCACGAGTTCAATGCCGACCATTATTCCGCACTGCCTGATATCTCCTGCATGATCCAGCGGCTTAAACTCCTCCAACCTGTCTGAAAGATGTCCTATCTTTCCCTTTAGGTTTTCCAGCACCCTTTCTTCTTCAAATATTTCAAGGCTTGCAATGGATGCAGCACATGCAAGGGGATTTCCCGTGTAAGTGTGTCCGTGGAAAAAGGTCCTGAACTCGTCATATTCACCCAGAAACCCTTCAAAGATCTTTTCCGTGGTCAGTGTGGCTGCAAGAGGGAGATAGCCCCCTGTAATACCCTTTGCAAGGGCAAGAATGTCCGGGGCCACATCTTCATGCTCGCACGCAAACATTTTTCCGGTCTTTCCAAAACCCACCGCCACCTCATCGGCGATCATTATAACGCCGTATCTGGTGCAGAGTTCTCTTACACCCTTAAGATAGCCTTTCGGATGGACCAGAATGCCAGCGGCCCCCTGGACCAGGGGCTCCATCACCAGGCCTGCCACCCTGTTTTGATTGGCCTTGATAATATCTTCCAGGGTGTTGAGGCATTCAAGTCCGCACGAGGGAAATGACTTTTTATAAAAACAACGATAACAATAAGGGGATTCCGTCTTTATCGTATCAAAGAGAAGCGGTCTGTATGTGGCATGGAAGAGGTCTATTCCTCCGACGCTTACAGATCCGATAGTATCTCCGTGATAGGCGTTAGAGACCGAGATAAACATGACCTTTTCCGGATCGCCATCTGCTGCCTGCTGCTGGTACTGAAAAGCAATCTTGACCGCTATCTCAACCGCAGTGGATCCGCTGTCCGAGTAAAATACCCTGGTCAGGCCCTCAGGTGTAATCTCAACAAGTTTTTTAGCAAGCCTTATCGCGGGAATATTGGACTGCCCCAGCATCGTGGAATGTGCGATGCTGTTCAGCTGATTCTTTATTGCTGCATCAATCCTTTCCTTTCTGTGACCGTGAACATTGGTCCATAGGGAAGAAATCCCGTCAATATATTCGTTGCCGTAAATGTCTTTCAGCACGCACCCTGAACCCTCCTCGATAATCAAAGGGGCTTGCCGCATATGTTCCCTCATCTGGGTAAATGGAGGCCAGATGTATTTCCTGTCATCGTCTTCAAGTTGTCGGTTACGTTCCTCGATAGTTTCCATATCCGCTTCATTTCCCATCAGTAGTCAAACTTCAATTTTCTCAACCTCAAGCCCCGTATCACGTATCATCTCAATATCCATGTCAGAGCTTCTCCCCTTGGTGGTAAGATAGTCGCCGATCATCACACCGTTTGCGCCTGCAAGGAAAATCCACGACTGGAAATCCTTGAGAGTCCGTTCCCTGCCGCCGCAAATGGTAATATCCTTTTGAGGGTTTATTATTCTAAAAAGAGAGATAATCTTTAAGGCCTCCATCGGTGGGAGAAGCTTCCTGTCCTGCATAGGTGTGCCGGCAATGGGATTTAGAAAATTTATCGGTATGGAATCAACCTCAAGCTCCCTTATGGTGAATGCCAGCTCCATCCTCTGCTCCCACGATTCGCCCAGGCCCATAATCCCGCCTGAGCAGACCCTGAGTCCTGCTGAGCGGGCAATCTTTATTGTCTCAATATCTTCTTCATACTCGTGTGTGGTGCAGATATTTTTAAAATAGCTCCTTGCCGTCTCAAGATTGTGGTGATAGGTGGTTATTCCGCTGTCTTTCAACCGCCGCGCCATTGGTTCCGTAAGGCCTCCCAGGGATGCGCAGACACTCAGCCCGGTCTTATGCCTGATAGCCGCTGCAGCACTACAGATGGCCTCCACATCTTTTTCTTTCAACGCAAAACCGCTCGTCACCATGGAATAATTTGTGGCGCCCGCCTCCTGCATGCGAATGGCGGTGTTTATCAATTTTTCCTGATCCAACATGGGATAGGTAGTGACCCCTGTATTATGATGGCCTGATTGAGCGCAGAAGGCGCAATTTTCAGAACAATAGCCTGATTTGGCATTGATGATGGAGCATGTAAACAACTTGTTGCCTTTAAAAATATTTCGGATTCTGCCGGCGCTCAACAACAGATCATTGGTATCATCAATAATCCCTGCAAGGGAACATGCCTCCTCAAAGGAAAGCCCCGGCCCTTTTATCGCCTTTTCAGTCAGGGTTGCGATTGTCTTATTAATCATTGTTATCCCTTTTATTACTACTGCGATTATATACCCTAAAGCCGTCATTCCGGCGAAGGCCGGAATCCATGAAAACACTTGATGCCGGATCAAATCCGGCATGACGAAGACGGACTGGCGTTCGTATATCAAACAAAGAAGCCTATTGTCAACCATTGGTTGTATTATAGGTTGACAAATAGAGGAAGGAATCGCTAAACAGTAGGGGGCAAGCTGGATTCCGGCAAAAAGCAGAAAGGCAGGAAATTTCAGATCGGTTGCCGTACCCGAACTTATTGAGAATTTACGAGTAAAAGCTTATTAACCTCTTTTAACGCCTTCAATTTTTCAACTATATAGATATGCTCACAAAAGACCGCTTATTATCTTACTTCAAGGAAAAAAAGGGCGAATGGGTCTCAGGGGAGCTGGTGAGCAACGAGTTCTCTGTCAGCCGGGCCGCTATATGGAAACATGTCCGCAAGTTGAAGAAAGACGGCTATCTCATTGAATCATCTCCAAAAAAAGGCTATTTTTTTGCCCATGACTCCGACCTGATCCTCCCCAATGAGATAAGGGATGGGCTTGCCACCAGTGTCTTTGGCCAAAGGGATATTGAATATTGTAAGACACTTGGCTCGACCAATGTCAGGGCAAAAGAGCTTGCTGAAAGAGGAACGGCTGAAGGCACATTAATCATAGCCGAGGTCCAGACAGAAGGCAGGGGACGGAGGGGAAGGAGCTGGCTTTCACCGGCAGGTCACGGCATCTACGCAACCCTTGTCTTAAGACCAACCATGTCGCCTGCGGGCGCGCCAAGGATAACCCTTATGACGGCGGTTGCCGTGGCAGAAGCCATCCTTTCACTGTCTGAGCTGGACGTAAAGATAAAGTGGCCCAATGATATTATGGTAAAGGGAAAGAAGCTTGCGGGAATCCTTACCGAGATCTCCACTGAAATGGATTCCATCAATTATATTGTTGTAGGTCTTGGCCTGAATGTTAATACCCCTGATTTTCCCAGGGAGCTTGAAAAAAGGGCCACTTCAATGCTGATTGAGACGGGAAAAAATTTTTCACGGATAAAACTCTTGAGGGCATACCTGGAACAGTTTGAAAAATATTATAAGTTATTTACATCAAACCATTTCAGACTGATTATGAGAAGGTGGAAAGAGCTGACAGAAATCATCGGCCGGGAGATAATTGTGGATGTCATTGGCCAAAGTCACTCGGGAAAAGTCATTGATATTGATGACGACGGGGTCCTGATCATAGAAGACGGCAATGGCGTCATTCACAGAATATTCTCCGGAGATGTCACGGTGGTTTTATAGAAAACCTCTTTGTTTAAACGCATAACCTTTTTCCTGCAGGTGAGTAACCAAAAAATTGTTGACGATGTATGGGTTGAAGACCACAATAACCCCAATAAGGTTGATAACCCATTTGGAGGGAATAATTCCCTGATAGAAGTATAATGAGGAGCCCGTTTTTACATATGGAAAAAAAGAATCCCGGCAGGGGACTTGAGGATATCTCAAATATCTTCCTGTCAACAACCAAAGAAGAAGACAACAAAAAACAAACTCCCGGAAACGGTTTTTCGGCTGTAAAGATACGGGATGACACTTGTGCATCCTGCGTCGAGATGGTGGAGGGATCTTCCAGAGAGCCAAAATGCAGGATATTCTCTATTGAAGATAAAAAATACAAGGTTTCTCATCTGGAAACTATAACGATGAATTATGCCAATTATTGTAACTACTTCACACCGGCGGCACAAAAAGAAAAGGCGGCCCCCGAACAGATCATATCCGGGTCAGGCGAAACTGTTGCAGAAAATTGCGAAATAGAAGAGACAGTAATCATCAGAAAAAGGATCGCATACCAGGATACGGAAACAACCCAGCTGGATATCAAAAAGGCCCTGTTGAAGTATCTTGATGATGGATACAGCCTGAAGATGGTTGAACTGACGAAGACTGAGGAATCCTCGCAATCAGCAAACAGGCAGATCAGGAGAGAAGAAATAACTATCCTGGGGCCCCGGCCTAAATCAACTACCATTGGCTGAAGCCGATGGATTGAGGGTTCAAGGATTCAAGGGGCCGGGGGATCAAGTGGTAAGGCCCTGAATTCAAAATCACTTCAACCCTGGAAACCTTGGCTCCTCGGACCCTTGATAGAAAACTCAAACTAAAGTCCTTGCCTAAAGGCGAGGCTATTGACGCAGTCAAACTGACGGACTTTGAATTTCCCCAGACCCTCACCGGTATATCCTCCACCTTAAAAGGTGTTATTAAAAGCCTCTTTCGTCATATTTATCTGCTTTGTGCCGAGAAGAGGCAATAATTTGCCCCGGAAAGCCACCTACAGCCGCCGGCCAAATTCCAGCGCCTGCCTGTTGATGCTGATCCGTGCGTCCTGCAGGATCAGATCGTTTCCTGTATCAGTAAATGGGAGATAGACCAGGGAGCTGGCCTTTATCTCAAAACTGAGCTCGGGCAGAAAGGGAAACACCTTGTTCTTGGTGACAGCAGAGCCAGCCAGTGTAATCTTCATCGCCTGTGCGGCCTCTGTCCGCGGCAGGGTAACAGGATGGATATTTTTTTTGGGGATTGACTTATCCGGCGACAGTCGCCTTTGAAAGAGGGTAATTTGTTTGGATAATTGCAGAAATACCTTTGGCCTTATCTTAAAGGCAGGAATCCAGAAACTCATCTCTTCATTTTCCCATTGGCCGGCGATCACAATAGGCTGATTTGTCACCCTGACAAAGTCTGCAAATGAGACAATGTCAATACATTCGGCCGTGGCGGAGATCTTCCAGAAAGGCAAGTATCTTGAACTATCTTCTCCGGCCTGGACGGCCCAGACATCTATTTCCCTGAATTTGCCTTCAGATACCTCCCATGCAGTCGAACAATTGCCGCAGACAAGGGCTACACTGTCTTTTTCCACGTCTAGATTCCATCCGCACCTGGGACACAATGTAGGTAAAAAATTGAGCTGCCATTTAGGCTTAAGGCTTTGAGCTGATCCGTATATTTCATCCTCATTAGATACAATCGCAACGGGCCTGTTTAGTATTGCGTCAAAAATTCTGTCACCCTGCACAAACAGCGGCATGTAGATAAGACTTATGGTTTCTCCTATGAATGCCCGGTGATAGAGCTGACCTGAAAGACCTGCTGAGGTGAGGGTGGCGGCCTTTGAGATAATGTCTATCGGCTTCAAAGAAAATTTCAAAAATGATCCCTGTGTGGACCGGGAGACAAACTTCATCTTCATTGCCTGGGGCCTTAGCCCAAGGGAAGATGGAAGACCCTTCAAAGAGACCCCCGTATGTGTAATGTCCACTACACGGTGGCCGATGTTGAAATCCGCACAAAAATATACGTTTCCCTTGAAGCGGAGATAGGGGACATATGTTATTTCCTTATCCGGTGAATTATGAGGCAGGACAAAGCGAAAATGATCATGGGAGTAAAGGAAATTATCTATCCCGCAATAAGGACAACGCAAAATGTGATCTGTTTCATCGAGATCAATCGGCCCTCCACACTGAGGGCACTCTTGTTCAACAGTGAATCCCATATCAACCGATCTTGTTCCCGCATTGATTGCAAAAACTTGACCCAGGCATGTTTTCAGCCTGGCAGTGGGTGCAAACAGGAGAAACAGGTTTTTCATCTGCCGGCCTGCCGCACCTGGGGCAAAACCTGGCATTGGCAGGCAGATTCTTTTTGCAATTGGAACACTGACCCATGACAAGCTGCTGATGGCCACACAAAGGGCAGAACCTCGCATCCCATGAAATGGGGTTTCCACAATCAGGGCATTTGATCTCAGATGGGGCTTGGCCGGCACCGGCAACACCGGCAGACATTGGCCTGGGCACGATACTGTCCGCAAACATCGCAGGCATCATAAGACCCAGACCCATCGCCATACCGGCGGCCCCATTGCCGCTGGTGGATTCCGCAGCCTTTTCCATCGCCATTGCGGCCTTCATCTTGACCAGCTTATCCAGATCCTCAATGATGTTCAAACGGCCCTTGTCGTCAATGGCCCTTTGCACCTCCTGGGGCGGAGTAATGGATGTAATGTAAAGATGTCTTAATCCCAGGCCGAAGTGGCTGAAATCTTCCTGAAGCCTTTTCTGAAGCCCCGATGCAAGATCGTCATAGCTGCCGGGGAGATTCAATATGCTGTCAAGATGCTCGCCCAGGTGGTCATTAAAGCGTGAGACTATGACACGTTTCAGGTATTCTTCAATTTGTTCAGTTGTATATTGACCCATGGTGCCGACCAGGCTGTTTATGAACAGGACCGGTTGAACCACCTGGATATTGAAAACGCCATGCGCCCTTAGCCGGATAAGCCCGAGCTCTGAATCCCTGAATGCCACCGGCTCGCTTGTCCCCCATTTAAGGTTGGGAAACACCTTCATATTGGCCAGATACACCTCTGCACGCAAGGGACTGGTCAGGCCCCAGGGGGCTGACAGGAGCTTGGTCAGCGCAGGAATATTTGCGGTCTTAAGCGTATGGCGACCCGGCCCAAAGGCGTCACAGGCCTTGCCCTTGTAAAACAACACCCCTGCCTGGCTCTCACGGACTATCAACTGGGCGCCGAATTTGATTTCTCCTGATCCATTTTCCGGTATCCTGTGAACCAGTTCCTTTCCGGTTTCATCGAACCACTCTATTACTTCCAAAAAAATGACATTGTTAGTGCCCATAAGTATTCTCCTTTAATTGGAATGTGGGGAAATCCAATATGGTTGGTTTTTTTCAACTTTGCAATGGAAATGCAACGAGCGTGCCAGATAAAAACCTATGAATTGTTGATGCACGCATCATCCGTTCTGAATAGTCAATATTCGTGGTTGCTTGACACACACAATGATATAATTTAACGTATTCAATTGTAAATGAAAAAACATCGAGGGATTAAAGACATGAAGGCATCCATTAAGATTGATGAACTCATCGAAGTTGTCAGAAAGGGTGGAGTGGTGCAGACCGGCGTGGATGTTTACAATAAACGGGGCATATTGTTAATAGAAAAGGATGTGCCCGTAAGGAGCGTCAATATCCTGTTGACTTTGAAGCAAAACGGGTTGATCGAAGTCCCCATTGACTACAAAAAGGCCGGCGGCATGTGGGACAGAAACGGTCTGTCGGTGCAAACACGGAGAAAACCAGGTGACGAGGTCAGGACAAACAGGGAGGAGGCATTGTCCGAGGCCAAGAAAAAGGTTGAAGAGGTGATGGAACTAAAAGAGGAGGCAAGGGGACTTCACCAGCGTGCAAAAGAAAACATAAAAGAGGTTATAAAGGACATCAAAAAGACAGGGGGGAAATTTGATCAGAACATTATTGAAAGCATTGTTGATGAGATATTCATTTTCCTGTCGCGGAAGGGCAATGCCTTCAGTTATCTGGCAAAGGAAATCTTTACCTATGATGATTTCCTTTATAACCATTCGGTAAATGTCTGCACCCTGGGTACAGCAATCTTGCTGAGGTTCAGCGAGGAGTTCGGAGAATTGATAAACAGGCAGTTGAATCAGTTGTTCATGCACGACACCAAACTGTCTGTTTCCGAGAACATGACATCCTACATCCTGTATTATCCCGAAGAATTAAAGGAAATTTCAGTGGGGATGTTCCTGCATGATATCGGCAAGGTTTTGATTTCAGATCAGGTATTGAACAAAAAGGGGAAGATCACAGACGATGAATTTCAATTGCTGAAAACCCATAGCTATGAACTGGGTTCCAGGCTGCTTGACAAGAATGGCATACACAACGCCTTTATCAGTAATGTTGTCCGATATCATCATTCTGCCCTTTACCAGGCTGAAACCAGGGCATATCCGGCAGATAGACTCCCGATTGAAATGCCTCCTTATGTGAAGATCTGCAAACTTGCCGACCTCTATGATTCCATGACATCTAAACGCGCTTACAAGGATGCTGAAAATCCTGTAACAGTGGTGACTGATATATTCAGGAACTATGCGGGGAAAGAAGATATTATGCTGCAGCTGGTGCTGCATGCGTTTGTCAGCATTGTGGGAATTTACCCCGCCGGAAGCGTTGTATATCTGCAAAACGGGCAACTCGCCTATATCGTTGACAGTGTCGGCCCGATCTGTGTCCCTATTACAGACAGATCCGGCAATGCGGTCTCAAGAGAGCAGTATCCTGTCAACATCTCCGCTGCCGGGGAAATGGATTCCGGTCTTAAAATAGACAGAAGAAGGACTCCTCTTGCGCCAAAAGAAACCTTCAAACTATTGCCGGGTTACCTACAGGCGGTTTGATCTTTCCTTTGAGTATCGCTTTACGGTTTTACCGCTTTGAAATCTTTTAACAGTTCAGCTGTTATGATATTCTAAAGGCTAATGTTCATGTTCCAGGGTTCATAACCATCTGAAATTACGGCAGGCAAAATTAAACATAGATCTCAAGCTGGCCTGCCGGTCCATCAATGTTGACAAAAAAAAATGTATGATTAAGAATGACTGAAAGAAAGACATCCCACCCATTTTTAATGCGCCTATATCCGTGGAGAAGATTATGTACACACTGATGACGATTTCAGGTCTTACAGTAGATCCGCTGACAAACAGTCCTATTGTAATTCTAAGAGAGGTTGATGGCGACAAGACCCTCCCGATATGGATTGGATTGTTAGAGGCTACTGCCATTGCCAGTGAACTGGAGGGCATTAAGTTTTCAAGGCCCATGACCCACGATCTTTTAAACAACATCCTTACCATGGTGGAAATCCAGGTGACAAAGATCGAGGTCTGCGACCTGAGGGACAATACCTATTATGCCATGATACATTTCAGACAGGGTGAGGCAGAGATGTCCATTGATGCAAGGCCGTCCGACGCCCTTGCCCTTTCCTTGAGAGTAAAGGCCCCCATTTTTGTTGCCGAGGATATTATTCATAAATCCAGAGAGATAGACTTGAAATCCCAGGCCGGGGACAAATCGGAACAAGGAAAGAAATGGCAAAAGATGCTGGAAGGGCTAAATCCTGATGATTTTGGAAAATACAAGATGTAGCCCACTGCTGAAGATCTGCATTGGCTTGGAAGACAGAGGATAGAATTCAGGAGACAGCAGTCAGAAGTAAGAGTTCAGAATAAAAAACTGCCATGTCTCTAACGAGTTACCACCATAGTCAATAGCTTGTTTCTTCGATCTCCTCTCAATTCCGGCTTCTAAATTCTATCTCCTGACTTCAAAATTCAAACTTCTGTTCCCTGTGCAGTTAAGAACTCAAACTATGAGGACTGAATCAACGAATCCATCTCTAAATCCCGGGGGCTATTCCCCCCGATCACACCAGCGGCCCTGGCTGAGTTATGGAGCAGGCAGGGTATGGGCAAAACGCCTGTTTAATCTCTCCGGCCCTGTCATAGTTATCCTATGGCTTATTATGATCGGGCTCGTGATCTGGAAGATCCATTACACGGACAAGGACGGCATTGGTGGACTTGCAGGGGAAACATCCAATATCCAGGCCTTTGACAGCGGCTGGATGGAGGTATTCCTGAAGGGGGAAAAAGTCGGGTGGTGCGTCAATCATATCAGCCCGGTTCAGGATAATTATCTGGTTGAGCAGGAGATTGTCCTTGCACTTAACCTGGCGGGAAAATCCAGTGTGGTCAACTCAGTCACGCGCTGTGTCGTGGGTCATCAATTAGAACTCAAGAATTTTAGTTTCAAGATGACATCAGGGGCAGTTCAATTTCAGGCATCGGGAAAAGTTGAAAACAACAGAATGTCCATAGAGACAGGAGATGGCAGGGCGCGTCGGACCGGGATAATTCAGATGACGGAAACACCAATGGCAACCCCCGTGATGTCACATTTTTTTAAAAACAGGCAGATACAGGTGGGTCAGTCCTTTTCTTTTCCTGTATTTGACCCTTCCACCATGGCGCAAGAGCCTATGACGGCGAAAGTCTCCGGAATAGATCGCCTGACTATCAATGGTATTGACTACGATGCATTCCGCCTGGAGGCCCGAATGTTGGGGAAAAATCTTAAGTCCTGGCTTGACAGAGATGGAAACGTCTTAAAAGAAGAGGGTTTTATGGGCTTCACCCTTTTCCGTTCGAGCGCTGAAAGGGCAAGGCAGGGCATTGCAGGTGGTAAAAAAGGGGATCTGTATGAGATGGCAGGGGTTCGGGTTAAAAAAGGGATACAGGCGGCTGACAGTCTTAACTACCTGAAGATTAACATTAAGGGCCTTGAAGAAGGTGGTTTTTACCCTGGTTTTCTAAATGGCGGAAGGCAAAAATTCCAGGGAGGAGTTCTGGAAATTGTAAAGGAGGATATGCTTGAGAGTGCAGGATTCAGTATTCCTTATAACTCCTGTTCAATCGAGATGAATCCTTTTGTTAAACCGGAGTTGGGCATACAAAGCGACGCTGGACAAATCATTGAAAAAGCCCGCGACATTGCAGACAATACCACTGATCCAATAGTAGCATCGAGAAGACTTCTAAACTGGGTGTATGAGAACATTGAAAAAAGGCCTGTAATCGTTGTCCCAAGCGCCCTTGAGGTTTTGAAGACAAGAACAGGGGACTGCAATGAGCACGCAACCCTTTTGACCGCACTTCTAAGGGCTGTTGGTATACCTGCAAGGATGTGCGCGGGTCTTGTTTATATGCGGGGCATGTTTTATTATCATGCATGGTGCGAGATCTATCTGGGCCAGTGGGTTTCAGCAGACCCTACCTTCAATCAGATGCCGGCGGATGTCAGTCACATCAGACTCACGACAGGGGGAACTGACAGACAGGTTGCTATTATTGGCCTTGTTGACAGGATAGGACTGGAGATAGTGGAGTACCATTGACGCCATCCGAAGGCATTGCAGGACCATGAAGAACGATCCTCTTTTTGAATATGTGGGAAACATCCATATACACTCTTCATTATCAGACGGGACCGGAACTGTCCCGGAGATAGCCGGATTGGCCTCGTCTCTGGGGCTTGATTTTATTGTCATCAACGATCATGATCATATGACAGATGATCTGCATCGCCAGGCGGAAGGCTTTCACAGCGGTGTGCTTGTCCTTGCCGGTCTTGAGATAGGATACAGGTCTCATCATTATCTTGCCTGCAATATAAAAGGGATGGTAAACTCAAAGACCCTTGGCCCGCAGGAGGTGATTGACCTGGTTAACAAACAGGGCGGATTGGGTTTTCTGGCCCATCCATTTGAAAAGGGCATGCCCTTTTATGATAAGTCAATCGCCTACACCTGGAATGATCTCACTGTCAAGGATTTTACCGGTATCGAGATCTGGAATTTTTCATCCAGGTGGAAAGAACGTATCAAGACCCCGTTTCACGGACTGTTGCACCTGCTCTTTAAATCAAGACTCTTAAAAGGCCCCAGCCGAAAGACACTGGCATTCTGGGATAGATCTTGTCAGGAAAGGAAATTGACTGCCGTAGGGGGCTCTGATGCGCACGGCGCCTTGTTTAAATGGGGCTTTATTCAATTGAGACCTCTACCCTACCTGTATGCTCTAAACAGCGTCAATGTGCATATTCTTCTTGACAGGCGTTTGTCAGAGGATTTTACAGCGGCCGGAGCCCAGGTATATGATGCAATGAGAGAAGGCAGGCTGTTCATTGCCAATGACAGGCTCGGCCCGGCAAGGAATTTTCGATTTTATTTTATCTCTGACGATGGAGACCGCCTGGATATGGGCGCCGAGGGCCCATTTCAGCCTGGCAACATCCATGTTCAGGCGCCTGATCATAGTGAGATAAGGCTGATAAGAGACGGAAAATTGCACGAAAAAAAGTATGGGCGAAAGGGCTCCTTTCGCGTTGCAAAAAGAGGTGTATATCGTGTTGAGGTTTTTTTGCGCCTCTTTCCCTTTGGCCAGCGGCCCTGGATATTTTCAAACCCTGTATATTTAAGATAACGTACAAAAGGAGGAGTGGAGATGGATTTCAATAAAACATTTGCCTTGTCAATTGCATGTCTTGCGGTAATTGTTTCGTTTGGGTGTTTAAAAAATGCTGCTGACGTTGTCGAACTGAAACACTATCCGGTCAACAGCATGGATGGTGTCATCAGCAAGACCGGGGTGCAGTTTGACAAGGACATAAGCACGGACGGAAATGGCTCTTTGCGGATAACCGGAGACAGACCAACAACCATCAGACTTTATGAGACCGGGGATATTGATGTTGAAGACCGCCGTCTGGTTTACCAGGCAAAGCTCCGCACGGAAGATGTTGACGGCCAGGTATTTATTGAGATGTGGTGTCATTTTCCTCAAAAAGGGGAATTTTTCTCCCGCGCCATGCAGTCCCCATTATCCGGGACCAATGAATGGTTGTCTCAGGAAACGCCCTTTTTTCTCAAAAAGGGCGAAAACCCGGATAACGTAAAAATCAATATAGTTGTCAATGGAAAAGGCACAGTCTGGGTTGATGATATACATCTGTTAAAGACGCCAATGCAGTAGTTAATGAAAGGAGGTGATTCAGCAAGATAAATCATATCATGTTTTATAGAATTTCTAATGTACTTTGATAGAATGTTTTCATAACCAATAGATAGAGGAGAGAGCCATGTCTGACAATCTGCAGAGCTTACCGGAAGACTTTATAAAAGAGGCTAAACTGGAGTCAGTCGCTACCGCAATCGTTGATCTTGACGGTAAAGAATTGGCATATGCAATCCATGGCACTTTTGACAGTGAATTCAACTCCCAGCGCGCCGCTTCGCTTTTTTCCATGGTTGTCAATTTTTTGAATAAAACCCTTGGAGGCATTCATTTTGCTGAAGATGAAGTCGAAGAAATCATGGTAACATCCAACCACGGTCATTTTTTGCTTGAGATTATTAAGCATGAAAAATGTTTTCTGGGAGTTGCCATTTCAAAGGAAGAAGACAGCAATAGAATTCGAACTCTCATAAAAAAATACAAGCCGCTGTTTTTAGCACAGCTGTAACAGCATCCGGGGGGCAGCCCAGTCAACTTTCATCAGCTACAGCCGCTGGCTTGAGGATTCAAGGATTCAAGAAAAAACATTATACACCCTCGAACCTCTTTCCAAGGAGAGACGATAAAGGCTGCCTTAATTATTTTTTGGAGTATTCTCTTAGTGATTTCCATGAAAGATATGACAGATAAAAGTCTAACCCTGGTCCTGGCGACTACTAACAATGGAAAGTTAGAGGAATTCAGGCTATTGCTGAAAGGTTTTAATGCCGAGATAAAGGGACTGAGGGATTTTGGACCGATCCCTGCTATAGAAGAGGATGGGGAAAGCTTTGAAGAAAACGCGCTCAAAAAAGCCCGCTTTACAGCGCGTCACCTTGGGTTGCCTGCCCTGGCAGACGATTCAGGACTCATTGTAAAGGCCCTTGGCGGAAAGCCAGGTGTCTGGTCTGCGCGATATTCAGGTGAAGGTGCTTCTGACAGGGAAAACAATCTGAAACTGCTAAGGGACATGGAAGGGGTCAAAGACAGGGAGGCCTTTTTCATGTGCGTTATTGCCATTGCAGCGCCAAATGGTTTTTCTCTTGTGTATCAAGGATCATGCGATGGTGTCATTACCAGGGAATTGACCGGGAACAGCGGTTTTGGCTATGATCCCCTGTTTTATTACCCACCGCTTAATAAGACCTTTGCAGAGATGACCTCTGAAGAAAAAAATCATATCAGTCACCGTGGAAAGGCGATGGAGGAGTTAAGAGGCGATTTTGAAAAGGTCTTGGCATGGCTGAGGCAGCTAATGGCGGAGAGATTGCAGGGGGTTGCGGATTGAAAGTTAGCTACTGTGAACTAAACATCTTGAACCGCGGAACAAATGAACTTCAGGATTTCTTATCCGGTTCAGATGGGCAGGTAAAACCCGGTTTTCAGGCTTAACTGTTCATGGACCCTAAGACTTCATCAATCTGCTCCTCAGTCATGATCCCCTGTTCAAACAGTATCTTACCGATCAGGTCATGATCCCCTGTTGAAATATCCTCCGCAACCTGTACTGCCAAGGCCTCAACAAGCTGGTCTGAAGTAATGAAACCCAATTTGACGGCAGTGACACCAAAACGTTTTTCAATACGCTCAATCTCCATACAGTTCCACCCTTTTTTATCCTGTCTTTTATTGTTTCAGGTTTCCTTGTTTACATGGAAGCCTCTGCCCTTGAAAAACTTTTTATTCTTGATCCTCAGCCAAGAAACACACTCATCCGGTTCATCCCCTCGTGAAGCCTTTGACCCACCACCTCCATCGAGACCTCTGCCGCACCGGTGCGGTAAGAATTAGGGATTCGGCTGAAGGGCAGTTCATCGCCATTAAGGTGTAATGTCTCAGGGCCAAAGCCAACGGCATTAATGTGATATGTAACCTCAACCGTGTGGCCGGCCAGTTCCATCTCCACCCGAAGTCCATCCAGTGACTGGGGGATCACAGGATCAATAATGAGCCTGGTTTTCTGCCGGCAAAGCCCCAGAAAACACTCAATTATCAGTCTCGTGGCGATGCCGGGGCCGCTCGAATATATACGCCAGCCGCCGTCGAACCCGACTTCCCCATTTTTTACCCTGCCATACTCGTTGTATGCCTGGTAGCGGTCGCGAAAGGCCGCATCCGAGCTAGAATAGTAACAATTGGCCTGACGCAGGGCGGCGCCCGAAACCAGCGTTCGGATAGCAATAGGGTTTGCCTGGCAAAGGGCCAGAAAAAAACCGGCGGCGTCACCGTAGTGAGCAAGCGCCTCTGCATAGCGCAGATGGGCATGGGTGTACATAAGACCGATCTCACGGCCAAAGAAAGAGGCGCTTTCCGCACGCTGAAAATAGTGCTGCGGCCCCCCGCGGTATTTCATGGGCCGATCAAAGAGCCGTGCACCGTCAGGCCCAAGCAGGTGTGTTTTTATAAGATCCAGGTGCCTTCCGGCCTCATCCTTGGTCAGAAGATTACTGATGATGGCGTGTATCATAGGCAACAGGCTGAAAGAGACACCGGTAGCGCGGTCGGCCGGATGCAACAGGTAGTCAATCCGGCCATTGTCAAGGAAATATGCATAACCAGGCACTATGTCGTTCACTATCAGAAAACGACTGAAGTCATGGCTGACCTCTGCGGCCAGGGCCTCAATCCGGGCGGCACGATCAGCCATGTGAAGCCTGCGCAAAGACCCGGCCAGCGTTGTCAGCGCTTGATAATGAAGCGTCACGGTCCAGGAACTGCACAACTGTTCACGCATGGCCGGTTGAACAGGTTGCAGAGAGTCGTTCCAGTCGCCATGGCCGTAAGCGGCAAGCCTTGTGCCTGGAATCACCCGGCCTGATATTACGGCAAGGGCTCGTTCCAGATGACGCCATACAGATGCCTTTTCAGCCTTCATGTCGCCATCCGGGTGAAAAAACGGCACTGCTTCATCAAGCAGTGTCTCGTCTTCAGAGACGGTCAGGTAGCGGGCCAGGGCCAGAACCGGCCAGAACACGATGTCTCCGTGGGAATCGCCTGCCCTGATGTTGCGCTCCCGATCAAAAAACATAAACCACTGGGGCCAGTCGCCATCAGGGTTCTGTGCCTTAAATACCCGGATTAACAGATCCCGAACCGGCTCGGCTTTATCCAGGCTAAGCAGCAATTCCACCGGACCCTGGCAGATGTCCCTGGTGCCCCAGCCGCCGCCGGTATATTGCTCTATGCCGCGGGGGGCAAGGTAATGGATCAGACTGTTATGTACGAACCAGGGGAGAATTTCCCCCAGGCGCGCAACATCACCTGAAAGGGGACTGGCCGCAGGCGGATGCAACCGGAAGTGATTGGTGATATGCGCCCAGAAATCAGCTTCATCAGGTCCATCCTCCCGCACAGCTGGTACGGAGATCAGATTGCCGGTCAATCGGAAACCAACGGAAACACCAGGGGCCGATACAATACAGACAAACGGCTGATTGCGGGTTTTTCCATCGGTAAAAAGGAGTTCGTCCCTGCCCACCCGTTCAATGACAGTGCCGGGAAGAGGCGCAAAACAAAATCCGCCTTCCGTAAAGCGGCGGCCGACATCGGTATCCTGCGCCGGCCGGACAAAGATACCATCTGTGTCAAAGACATATTGGACAGGTATTTCACTGCTGCCATCATCGCCGTTTATGGCCACGTGATTTGACAGTAAAAATCGGACAGGGGGACCGGTCAACACATTAATTGAAAGGGTAATCTCATTACGTTCCGTAAGGGCTGCGCTTCTGATCTCAAGGAGGCCATCCCGGTGCTTGTAAACCCAGCGGCAACCCTGGGGTGTCATCTCAAAGGCGGAGGGCACGTCCAGCAGCCGCCACCCCCCAGCCGTTTCCATGAATATCCGCTGCCCGTTTGCGCGAAAAAGGCCAAGGTATCCGTGTGTAGTAGACAGCAGCCGGTTGATGCTGACGTGGCCCTGGGTCAAAATGGAATGAAACACCCCGGCCATACAGGTGGTGGAGGCGAGCGAGGCCTCATCGGGAATCAACCGGTTGCCGGTACGAATAATGTGCATATGGGGCCGTAAAACCGTTAGATCCTTTTCTCTCAACACCACATGCCTGTGGCTGCCGGCGAAAAAAGACAGCAGTTTACCGTTCACCCTCTCTTGCTCCCGGATGCCTGGGCCGAAAAGCTTCTCAATCTCGGCCTCACTTAGATCAATGGCATCTATCAAGGGGGATTCACTGAACAAATTGGCTGCCGGTTTTATGCCTGTCGCAGGGCCGCGTCCTCTTGCCGGTTGGGCCTCGGGCAGGGCCATGGCCTTGTAAGCGAGTGCAAGATCAGCCTCAGAGGTTGCAGCAGGATGATCTGCCTCAAACCAGCCATAAAAGCCCCGTTCGGTTGTCTCACCAGGCTCCAGCCTCACAGGGCCGTCCTGGATCGTAACCAGAGAGTGCTCGTGCTGGAGACGGGTGCAAGGCAATCCCTTTGTCAGGCCAACTGGGGGGAGACCAGCCCTGGCCGCCAGGCCGTAAAACTGGAGGGCATCCGTGGCATAGCTCTGGGCCTGGCCCAAGGCTCCGGTCAGGGTCCATGGATTCCGGCCGGCCATTGAAAGATTCTGCCGCGAGGCAATAACAATGCCATGCTCCGGATGGGACAGGGCGGTGTGGTCAATGTAATGGCTGGTGTAATACTCGTTTATCCGCACAGCCCGGTATTGGGCGAGGGCCAGATCCTGGGCGTAGATAAGATCTATTGTTTCGGCGGCGCTGCCGGTGTTTTCGACGCCAACATGCCAGAACCACGCAGGAGCCGATTGTGAAAGCATCAGCGAAAGATGAAAAACAAGTCCTTGCCATTCTCCATTGGCGTTCATACCCTGCACCTCGCCGCAAAAGGCGGCAGGGCTGCGAGGGCCTAAGAGTGGTATTGCCTCGATCCTTTGGCCGTGACGTCTGAGATAGAGGTTGGCTGGGCCGCCCTCTATCTCGGTCCCGAGATATAGGTTGAGGATGATGTCATTGCAGTCCATGCGTTGAATCGAGCCGTTGGCATTAACCTTTACGCTCAGCCCGGAAGGACTGTGGAAATGCATGGGAAGATTTTCTGACTTTCGATTTTGTGAATTCATGAAATCATTCCTATAGTTATGTTTTGAAAACAGCACCAGCGCCAGGCACTTTATATCATAACGGCGTAACGCAAAAGAACGGACAGCAACTCCCTTTTCAGGCGGCATTATAGTTAAAGAAAAATGGATTATCAATTACGGATAGGATCTGTTTGGGACTAAAATGAATATTA
The DNA here is from genome assembly GCA_002424495.1 of Desulfobacteraceae bacterium UBA5623. Lineage (GTDB taxonomy): Bacteria > Desulfobacterota > DSM-4660 > Desulfatiglandales > Desulfatiglandaceae > UBA5623. Next base: position 29,443 of record DIKH01000397.1, on the reverse strand, counting down.
TTTCGAGGATTATTCAAAGGATAAGTAAGAAGAGTTTGAAATTTCTCAATACTGTGCTATTGTGTAAGTAGTGTTATTGAATTAATTCCTGCCACAGGCAATCAGATCGAGGGTTTCCGGCCCGAAGGTTCTGAGGAAACTCTAACCCGTCAGGACAAGAAAGGAAACATAAGATGGCTGTTTACCTCATCATTGAAGCCAAGGTAAAGGACCGGAACAAATACACGCAGTATATGTCAGCATTTTCAGACATCATTTCCAACTATGGCGGACGATGTCTGGTGCAAGGTGGCCGCATACTCCAGTTAGATGAAGATATCAATCTGGAACGGAGAAAATTGGACCGGAGGCAACCGGAGCGAATGGTCGTTCTCGAGTTTCCATCCGAGGTCAACATCAGGCGATGTTTTTCCTCGCCTGAATACCAGTCCATTACGTCACTCCGACATGCCGGGGCCCATACCAGGACAGTATTGCTCGACGGACTGAAATTTGACTGATCTTGCTTCACGCCCGGATGCCGTTTCCCATCAGGTGGGGATTAAAAATGGGGTAACTACTCAGGAGCCGGAATTCAGAATAGAATCAAAATAGTAGTGTTTTATGCCTCTCACAACTTAAGGCCTTCTTCAACTTGGAGCATTACTGCCAAAGCGTCAGATTGAACAGGCTCTTCCTCATTCGGCTTAACCCTTTTATGCGCTATCTTAAAAAGATCAGACCCAGTTGCCAGGGAATCACAATTATAAAGGGGATAGGCAGCAGAAAGAACACCACCCTTGCCTTCACCCTTGTTTTAAACAGGTAGAAATCCTTGCATAACAGCACGATAATGACTGATATGCTGGTCAACATGTATTTGGTCCAAATAAAATGCCACGGACTGACACCCAGGAAATAGGCTAGAATAGGATTCAGCTCCTTTGCGCCACTTTCTATCAGAATCAGCGTAAAAAAGGCGTCTAATATACTTAATGAAAGAATGCCTGTTATAATAGCCAGTAGCCTTGCACTATACCTGTCAATTACCTGAGGACTTTGTCTGTCCTCCTTCCTCCTTGGCAGTCCACGCCTGCCTGTCAGCAAATATTTACTGATTATCTTATGGCTGTTTTTTCGACGGACATTCCCGGAGCGTCGTTCAATATTGCTCATGCCTTCCCTCGATATAGGACAAAAAATCAAATGAGTGCTGTAAATGTTTATGGCCGTAAAGACAAAACCATTTTATCAGGGTCTTCTTACTTATACCCCCTAGCTAGAATTATGCCAAAACCATGTTTAAAATATTATCTTGTAATTTAAAGTAGTTATATGGCAATGTTATGCTGCAGCAAGTATATGTATAGAAAAAAATACTTTTTGTTCGTAGAAAAAAATTCTACTTTATGGCAATAAATTATACAATATCACCTGGCTTTAACACCCCATCTGCCATGTCTCTATATACGGCTTCAACTCTGCCTTTAGACCTTTTTATTTGACCTCATTAATCTGTTCCTGCTACATAGAGGAACAGTCCGTGGTTGAACCGTGAAGGGGCCTTTCTTGTGACGGCTTGACCTTTTCGGAGATAAAGGTTTATAAAATGTGCACCGAACCATAGGCTGTTCTATACGTATTACGGAGAGATGTCCGAGCTGGCCGAAGGAGCGCGACTGGAAATCGCGTGTGCTACCATAAAGTGGCACCGAGGGTTCGAATCCCTCTCTCTCCGCCACAACTGACCTTGGAGAAGGGTTTTGCAATCATACTGCCCTGCAGCCTCTGGCTACCGGGTAGATTATTTTAGGGCTTACCCAAAACTAACTGTTTAATTTAATGACCGCGGGGCGACCCCTGCGCGCCTCAAACACTCATATTGGTTATATCAAGGCGAACATGTCCTATGAGGTTCTAGCCAGAAAATGGCGGCCCCAGGTGTTCCAGGACGTCATTGGTCAGGAGCACATCACCCAGACATTAGTCAATGCCATAAAAACCGGCAGGCTTGCCCATGCCTATCTCTTCAGCGGGCCAAGGGGCATAGGTAAGACATCTGTCGCGCGTATCCTTGCCAAAGCCGTTAACTGCCGAAACGGAGAACCGGGGATACCTTGCAATCAATGCCGGTCCTGCGTAGAAATTACCGATGGTTCATCAGTGGATGTCCAGGAAATAGATGGAGCGTCAAATCGTGGAATTGATGAGATCAGAGAACTCAGGGAAAATATCAAATATATGCCGTCATCCAGTAACTATCGGATTTATATTATTGATGAAGTGCACATGTTGACCCTGCATGCCTTTAATGCCCTGCTAAAGACCCTTGAAGAACCGCCGGCTCACGTAAAATTCATATTCGCCACTACTGAGACACATAAAGTGCCGGTAACCATATTGTCACGTTGCCAGAGGTTCGACTTCAAAAAAATAACCCTGCCTCAGCTCATCGGTCATCTTAAAAAAATAACAACAAGGGAAAATATCGAAATAAGCCCTTCAGGGCTCGCCCTGATCGCAAGGGAGGCAGAGGGATGCGTTCGTGACGCACAGAGCCTGTTGGATCAGGTGATCTCCTTTGCAGGACAAAAGGTGGAGGATGCCCATATAATAGAGATCCTGGGCGTTATTGACAGAAATATCTTATTTGAGGCATCCAGCGCCATCATAGAGGGCTCGCCTGAAAGATGCCTGAGGATCGTTGAACAGATCTATAACTTCGGCCATGACATAAAGGAATTTTATAAGGCATTGATGGGCCAGTTCAGGAATCTCCTGGTCAGCGTTCTTACATCAGATGATAACATGCTCGACATGACTGAAACCGAAAGGAACGAGGCCAGGAGGCAGGCAGGGTTGGCAGGCACGGAAAAGCTCCAGATCATACTAAACTTTTTGATCCAGAGGGAGCAGGGCCTGAGGTTTTCTGCAAGTCCGCGACTGATCCTTGAAACCGCCATGATCAAACTGTGCCATGCGGGTGATTTCCTGTCTTTCGGTGATTTATTGGAAAAAATTGGGTCAATGGAAAAAAGGCTGCTTTCAGCCTCATCCACAGACCAATTACCAAGGGCAGACCATATATCCGACCCAGGGGTCCAATGGGTCTCCGAAAATACGAAAAAGACCAGTATCAAACATGAACAACTTCCATTAACTATAGACAATAACGGCCAGAACAATAAGGGTTGGGATGATTTTTTACTCTTTCTTAAATCTAAGGGTGCGCCGGTTTACAATGTACTTAAAAACTGGGAGTTTTTGAACCTGACCGATGGAATACTTGAGATCGGCAAGGCAACCCAGGCGTTTTCCTCAGACTACTTTGACGACAAAGAACGTTATGAGCAACTGGTATCTTTATGCCGCGAGTTCTTTCAAAAGGAACTCCGGGTAAAGATTGCTGCAAGCAGCCGCCCCCTCCCCCCCAACAATCAGCCGTCCAAGAAAGAGAGCCCTGGAACTGAAACTCAAAGATATCCGGATCTGCCCCGGCCTGTCCAGGAAGTCATGAATATGTTTAATGGAGAGATCAAGGATAAAACACAATAAGGAGGCATCAATGAAGGGAATACCAAATATGGGCAATATCATGAAACAGGCCCAGCAACTTCAGGCCAAGATGGCCAAGATACAGGAAGAGTTGAGTGAAAAAACAGTGGAGGCATCTGCAGGCGGCGGTATGATCACTGTTGTCGCCAACGGCAAACAGGAGCTTATCTCCATCCACATTGAAAAAGAGGTAATTGATCCTGATGATCCGGAAATGCTCCAGGACCTTGTCCTGGCGGCAGTAAATGATGCGTTGACCAGAGCGAAAGACATGATGAACCAGGAAATGGGAAAATTAACAAAAGGCATTAATATCCCAGAGTTACCTGGATTATTTTAGGCATAACTTTATTCTTCTGGCTTTTTTTGAGATCATCTACATAATGAGTATCTATCCTAAATCCCTTGAAAAATTAATTGATCAACTTTCAAGGCTTCCGGGAATCGGACAAAAGTCCGCTACAAGGGTGGCGCTTTTTATCCTGAGGAGCAACAAGGAACTGGCTGAGACCCTTGCCGGGAGCCTTATAGATGTAAAAGAAAAGATCAAATTCTGTCCTGTCTGCTTTAACCTGACAGATGATGAGATATGCGCCATATGCCGCAACGATAACCGGGCGGATGGCACAATCTGTGTTGTTGAGGGCTCCGGAGATCAACTGGCCCTTGAGGAATCGGGAATTTTCAAAGGAAGATACCATGTGCTGCAAGGGGCTCTCTCCCCTCTTGATGGAATCGGCCCCGAAGATCTTCGGATAGCTGAGCTCATTAAAAGACTGGATAACGAAAAAATCATTGAGCTTATCATTGCAACCAATCCCACAACCGAGGGTGAGGCAACGGCCTCCTTTCTTTTTAAAGTCCTGGCAGAAAAACACCCGGACCTCAAGATTTCCAGAATTGCCCTGGGCATTCCCATGGGCGGCGACCTCAAGTATATGGATCGCATGACGATCGAGCACGCCATGAAAAGCCGCGTTCTGATAACTAAATGATCTCCAAGGGCACACTGCGGGAAATAGGCCATATTGCCGGGGCCGATCACCTGGTTCATTCCAACGAACTGATGGCCGACTATGCCACTGACGGCACAAGGCTTGAGTATATGCCCGAGGCGGTTGTCTTTCCCGCGGATAGAGATCAGGTCTCCAAGATCCTTATGCTCGCCACCAAAAAGGGTTTTCCGGTGATCCCAAGAGGAGCGGGAAGCGGCATGAGCGGTGGAGCGCTTGCCGTCCAGGGAGGCCTTGTCATGGTCATGAACAGGTTTGACCGGATACTGTCCATTGACCAGGACAATCTGATTTGCAAGGTGGAGCCTGGCGTCATCACCGAATATCTTCAAAAATCGGTCGAGGACCTGGGCCTCTTTTATCCGCCTGACCCAGCCAGCCTTGATGTCTGCACCCTGGGAGGAAACGTAGCAGAATGCGCAGGCGGCCTGAGGGCCGTCAAATACGGGGTGACAAGAGACTATGTCCTCGGCCTCACTGTAGTCCTTCCAACCGGTGAGATCATCAGAACAGGCGTTGAAACCATGAAAGGCGTGGCAGGTTACGATCTGACAAGGCTTATTGTCGGCTCAGAGGGAACCCTCGCGGTCATCACCGCCATTACCCTGCGCCTGGTTCCAAAACCACAGGCAAAAAAGACCATGATAGCATTTTTCCCTGATGTTGACTCCGCAATCAGGACCGTTACCAATATCATCCGTGCAAAGATTATCCCAACAATCCTGGAATTCATTGACAGAGCCTGCCTTGACTGTGTGATGGACAAGATCAGCATCCCCGTCCCGAAAAAGGCCGCGGGCATGCTTTTGATAGAAATGGACGGAGATCAAATCACGGTAGACAAAGGCGCCGAAATGATCAGGCATGTATGTCTCATGACAGGCTGCCTCTACTTTGAAGAGGCGGAAGGCAGCCGGGAAGCAGAAAGGCTGTGGGAGGCCAGGAGAAATGTCTCCCCTTCCCTTCTGGCGCTCAGACCCCATAAGATCAGCGAAGATATTGTTGTGCCGCGCAGCAGGATGCCTGAGCTATTCGCCTATCTGGGTGAGCTGAGCCATCAATTCGGGCTCCCGGTGCCTGCGTTCGGCCATGCAGGAGACGGAAACATCCATATAAACATCATGCTTGACAAGGACGATCCAAAAGAGGTGGAAAACGCCCATGAGCTCGTAATCGCGCTCTTTAAGAGGCTGATCTCAATGGGCGGCACCATCACTGGCGAACACGGCATTGGAATTACAAAATCTCCCTATCTTGAAATGGAAATTCCAAGACCGGGGCTTGAACTGATGAAAAGGATAAAACAGGCCTTTGACCCCAAGGGAATCCTGAACCCAGGCAAGATCTTTTGTTTATAACGTGTTTTTAAAAAAAGATGGGGGATATCGTCAAAAGCGATATTTGAACTTTCAAAAAATCTTCATGAAAATAATCTAAATGTTCTGAAACAAGCGCATATGGGGGATCAAATCCTTGCCGATCACCACTCTGAGCTCCGCGCTCTCCCATTCAAAGTGTGAAGCCTCTTCCATCTTTTGACGTCCTGGAAGCTTTTGCGCCAACATGCGGGCCTGTTGGAGATGACCGCTGCGGTAATAAATAGTGGTTTCCTGGTGGTTATAGTGATCTGCATTAGTCAGATACATAAGTTTGAAGCCATTGGAGTGCAGGTAATTTCCAACCTTCCTGCTCATTCGATTAACGCCGTTTCCGTTTGAGACTTCAAGCACACTTCTGTGGGAAACAGATATTACTGGGGTAACCGGACTGTCTGTTGCCGATACCGTCTTTGATTGACCGGGTCCTTTCTCATTCGGATGCTGAGAAGCCCCTGGCTCGTTTTGCCCTGCCGATGCTTTGTCCTCCACTGATTCTTTTGTGCTGACGGCATCCTCGCCTGCCTTGTTCACGGATTCCGATACGACTGTATTAACAGCATAACGCCGTTCCTGCTCACCATTTTCCTGAATCCGGGGCTCGTCCTTTTTTATAATGTCGCCTCTTTTCGTTTGTGCATCTTCCGGATTCCCGGTTGATCCGGGTTGTCCGGTAAGGAGTGTCCGCGGAGGGTTATTGTCTTCCCGGTTTATCTCCGGATTCTCTTCCGGTTTTATTTCCCTTTCCGCAATGTTTTCAGCTACGGCCGGTATCTCCACCGGCGGATCGGCCTGCTTCAGGGCCGGGTCAGCGCCGCTTCCGCTTGAATACATTGTCTTGGCCTTGGCGAAGTGGACGAGGGCATCATCGTACTGTCCATTGCGATAAAAAATCCGGGCCAGGTTCTGGTGCGCCTTGGACTCATCACCAGTCAGCCTGAACTCATCAAGGGCCTGGCCGTACTTTCCAGCTTTCGCGTATGCCAGGCCCAGATTGTTATGGTAGCGCGCATTCCTGTTATTTACAGCAATAGCCTTTTGGAAACTGTCAATGGCAAGGTCCGGATCGCCTTGAAGTAAATAGGCATAGCCGAGGTTATTCAGGACATAATCCAGATTCTGATCCACCTGAAGGGCGGCTTTGTAAGATTCAATCGCCCGCACATGGTCCCCCAGAAAATCATAGGATACGCCCATCCCATTGTGGGCCTTTACATATGCCGGGTCTATTTCAACGGCTGTTCTGAATTCTTCCACAGCCAATTTATGCTTCCTTCTTTCCTGAAAATAAACGGCAGCCAGATAGTGCGACTGCGCCTCGCCACGGTAGGGCCTGATGCCGCCGATAAATTTTGACACAGCCTCTTGGGACAGACGGGGATGACTCCAACCATACCCCTGCGTGCGGCTGCATGCGGAGATCAACAGGATCGTAAGAATGGGCAATGTTATACACAGAAAAAAAACATTACTTGTCTTTTTCAACATGGCAATCACCTGTCATATTAAATAAAATCGCCGGATTTCAATCACCGGCAGTCTTAAAAATTTTTTCAATATTCACCTGCCCCCGCCAATGCTGACCACACAGCTTCCTGTTTTCAGACGGTGCGGCTGACCGTAGTCATTTGACGGTCTCCACTTCCACCTTCTTGAGATTCTCATGGGCCTTGACATAAAACTTGGGACTGACCGCAATGGCCTTGTTGAAATATTGCGCCGCCTCCTCATATTCGCCATCTGCCATATAAACGCAGCCCAGATTATTGTTGGCCCTTGCTGAGTCCGTTCCCTTTTTGAAGGCCTCCAGGGCCGCGTCATAGTGTCCTGCCTTTGCCAGGGCCAGGCCCAGGTTATTATAGGTTTTTTCTTTCGGGGAGCCTGTTTCCAGACCTTTTTTAAAGGCATTGACGGCCTCGTCGTAACGGCCTGCCAGGGAAAGGGATACACCCAGGTTATTGTAGATCAATCCCTCGGAAGGGCTCAGTGAAATGGCCTCCTCATATTCCCGGCAGGCCATGTCATATTTTCCCTGAAAATCATAAAGGTTTCCCAGAAAATTCCTGGCCCTCCAGAGCCCGGACTCCAGCTCCAAAGCCTTCTGAAGATTGCTTTCCGCATCCGCATATTTTTTCACATGAAGATAGGCCTCTCCAAGCCCCGCATGGGCCAGGGCATGTCCGGGGTCTTTTTCAATGACCGTTTGAAATTCTTTTACCGCGTCCTCATACTTGTGGGAGAGCAGAAAAAGCAGGCCTTTTTTATAAACAACCCGCATATTATCCGGCTTGCTTTCAAGGGATTTTTCATATTGGACAAAGGCCGTGTAATAATCGCCGTTGCGAAAAGACATGTCCCCGGACATTTCATAATCCTCACAGGTCATCTCCGGAAGATTATTTGACAGGGCGGCATCATCCCCCCTCTGATCAACCTGCTTTGGGAAAGGATTTTTCACCTCGGGACCGGAAACGCCCCCGTAAGGAGGAAACATTTGAGAATTCTTGGAGGCGCAACCGGACATAACTCCCGCCATTATAATGACATAAACAAAACCATACAGAATCGTCGCGGATTTTCTTCTTTCCTTCATATCTAAACACATTTCCTTATAGTTTTTGTGAAAAACCCAATCTCCTTAAACACTCAATCCACAATGATCCATCGCCGAAAAAAAACCAGAGTAAGGATAATCATATTAGGAAAATGGGCCATTATCTTGTCAGCATGAATTTAAATATTTGAATCACTGCCGGTGCCAGTATTACCACAAATAAACAGGGAAAAATGAATAACCCCAGTGGAAAAATCAGCTTTGTCGCCATCTTTGCGGCGATCTCCTCGGCCCGTTGATATCTGGCTGTTCGGAAACTGTCAGAATAGACCCGCAAGGCCTGTGCTACGTTGGTGCCGAATCTCTCCGTCTGGATTAACAAAGTAACGAGGCTCGTTATATCGTCAATTTCTGTCCTTTCCTGCAGGTTTCGAAGCGCACCCTGACGGGACTTCCCAGCCCTTAGTTCCAGGTTCACAATTCGCAGTTCCTCAGCCAGATCCGGGTGGGTCAACATGAGTTCTTCTCCCACGCGATGGATTGCCGCATCCATCCCCATTCCTGCTTCAACGCATACAACAAGCAGATCCAGGGCGTCCGGTAATCCACGTTCAATTTTTTTCTTCCGCTCTCGTGTTTTTATGCTTAGCCAGACATCAGGCGAAATCAAGCCTATAAGCGCAAGTATAACGGCTGAAAGCAGCATGAGTGAAAAATTCATTGTATTGAGGAAAACTATAGCGAAGATCAGAAAACCGCTGGCCAGAAGAGTTGACAGCAAGATTTTAGTACCCCAGAATAGGGGAATGATATTTTCCCCTCGCAAGCCTGCTCTCAAGAATTTTAGCCTTGTTTCGGAAGCATGCGTTGATTTGCCTGGCATTGCTTTCAGTCCCAAAGCATGCAGTAAGTTAATAAAAAGACCCCTTGGCCTTTCGGATTTTTCCAATGTGGGAGTGTCTGTTTCAAAAGGCATCCATTCATCCCCTCCCGCTTGAACCTTTTCTATCATCTCCCGCCGGTCACGCACCCGCCCAATGTAGATCAGAATACCCGCTGACATGAGACAGATCACCAAAAAGGCCAGGCAGGCCAAGAGCAAAGGCACATTAATATCAGGAATAACCATCCCTTATTCCCCCAAAAGATTATATTTCCACATGGATTATCCGCCTTATAACAACTATCCCCAGGGTCATCAAAACCCCTGCAATCCCCATCAGAATTCTTCCAATTGGTTCAGCCAGTAGCGGCGTCAAGTACTCAGGACTATTTAGATAAATAATCCCAAACACGACAAAGGGGATGACAACAAGAATCCCGGCTGACAACCTCCCCTCAGCAGTGAGGACCTTTACTTTTCCTCTAAACTTAAATCGCTCCCGTATCAGGTGGGCCAAATTCTCTATGATCTCGGCCAAGTTCCCGCCTGTTTCCCTCTGAAGGATAACCGAAACCACAAAAAATTTCAGATCAGGGCAATCCACCCTCTGGGTAAAATTTTTCAGTGCGTCCGGCACATTCATCCCGAAATTGATTTCATCCAGGGTTTCCCGGAACTCCGGGCCGAGTGGATCTTGGAATTCGTCCGCCGCAAGCTTCATGCCGCTGGTAAAGGCATGTCCTGCTCGCAAAGCCCGAGCGATCAACCCAAGGGCCTCAGGCAGTTGTTTTTCAAATTTCTGCATCCGTTTTTTCTTTTTGATGAATACATAATAGATGGGAACGCAGACCAGAGCCAGCGCCATCAAAATTCCCAACAAGCGTTTTCCAGTAAGAAAAAAAACCAACAGGTATCCGATCAACCCAAATGCCATACCGGAGAGCACGATAACACCCAATGTATATTTAACATTCGCCTGTTTTATTACGGATTCCAGGCGCTCCACGCCAGGGATATAAGGCAGTACACGGTTGAGAAATGGGACGTCACTCAAGACCCTCCGCCTTAAGATATCCTGGGGTGATACTCCCGTATCATGGGCTTCAAGGGCTCTGATCCGTTTCTTGACCTCCGCACGATCCGGATGCCGGATAGAATTGAAAGCGTATAAAAACAATTCCAAAACAAAAAGAGAGGTGATAAAAATTGTAAACCCAACTACAACAATATTCACGATAATCTCCCCTTAGTCTATACATCTACAACATTTGCCGGATCAAAAAGTTCCGGGGAAATACTGATACCGCTGGCCCTGTACCTTTCAATGAACTTAGGCCTTATCCCGCAAAAGGCAAATCTTCCCCGTACCTTTCCCTCGGAGTCTATGCCTCGCTGCTTGAATGAAAAGATTTCCTGCATGGTAAGCGTGCTGCCTTCCATGCCGGTGATTTCCTGGATGCTGATCAATTTCCGCGTGCCGTCGGTGAGCCGGGCCAGTTGAATAACCACATTGATGGCCGAGCTGATGTACTTTCTCAGGAACTCGGACGGTATGTCAAAATTTGCCATGGCCACCATGGTCTCCAGCCGCATGAGCGCATCCCTGGGGGAATTGGCATGAATAGTGGTCAGAGATCCGTCATGGCCTGTGTTCATGGCCTGGAGCATGTCAAAGGCCTCTTTGCCCCGGACCTCGCCCACAATAATCCGGTCCGGCCGCATCCTGAGGCTGTTGATGACCAGCTCCCGCTGGGTGACCTCTCCCTTGCCCTCGATATTGGGGGGCCGAGTTTCGAGCCGGACCACATGATCCTGCTTAAGCTGCAATTCCGCGGAATCCTCGATCGTCACCACCCTTTCATGGGCGGGAATAAACCTGGATAGCACATTCAGAAGCGTTGTTTTTCCGCTTCCTGTTCCCCCGGAAATAAGAACATTCAGCCTTGATTTGACAATCCCTTTTAAAATTTCTGCAATCTGGGGGGTCAGGGTCTTGAATCCTAGCAGATCTTCCATCTCAAGCGGGTCCACGGAAAACCGCCTGATGGACAGTATGGGGCCATCCAGGGACAGCGGTGGAATTATGGCATTGACCCGTGATCCATCCATAAGCCGCGCATCCACCATGGGGGAAGACTCATCAATGCGCCTGCCCACGGCCGAGACGATCTTGTCAATGATCTGTCTCAAGTGGCCGTCATCCTTGAACCTCACATCCGTAGGTTCCAGTTTGCCGTACCTTTCCACGTAGATCTTGTTGTATGCGTTGACCAGGATGTCCGATACGGTTGGATCTTGAAGGAGCGGTTCCAGCGGGCCTAATCCCAGGACCTCATCCAGGATCTCGTTGAACAGCCTCTCCTTTTCAATGGCATTCAGGGGCATGCCCTTAGGATTCTCTCTCAGGATCCTACCTACAACTGCCTTAAGCTCAGGTTTTAGAATGCTGGGATCGACCCGGTCCAGGACGGACAGATCCAGCTGGTCCAGCAGTTGGTTATGTATCCAGCTCTTGAATTCAAAATATTCATCCGGCAGGATTTCTCTTTTATCTCCATGTACGGGATTTTTCAGTTCCACTGCCATTTGCAGTATATCTCCTGTTTAGTGAAGGAGTAAGCTACCACCTGATTGCTAAAGGCTAATTGCTCCATCCGGAAATGTTCATTACTGGATGGACCCTACTTGAAGAAAAGAAAACCTTTTCTTTTCTTATTCTTGTTAAAATCCATCATCTCACTCCCCGTAAGGCTTTCAGCCAGCTCGGTCAGGTTCCGGGTGATCGGGGCCTTGGGCGAAATATCGCAGAGGGCCTTTCCCTGATTGATTGCGGACATTGTTACCTTATAATCATTGGGAATCCGCCAGAAGATGTTATTTTTTACACTTCCCTGTGCTTCTTCCTGGGAAATATCCGAATTTTTCAGGAACCGGTTGATAATGATCTTGACCCGGCCGTCCGGGACTATCCCGACATTGCTCAAGGACCGCAGCAGCTTGTTGGTATTGGCCAGACAGGGCAGGCTGAGCAGGCTGATCAGAAGAACATGTTCGGACATCTCTATGGACTTGATTGAAGAGCCGTCCAGAGACTGCCCCCCATCAATGATCACATAATCGAATGTTTTCCGCATCAGATTCAGAAGACTTTCCATGATCTCAGGTGTTGCAGGAGGGTGCCCGTTCAAATAGGCCGGAGACGGCAGGATGTGGACCCCTGACGGGTGCCTGGTTAGCACATTCATCAGAAAGGTGGTATCAAGGCGCTTAATGTTCTTTGAAATTTCGCCCCAGTGATACGCCGGTTTGAGAGACAAAAAAAGCGGCACCTCGCCGTACACGCTGTTCATATCCACCAGGGCCACGGAACCGGGCCCTGTTTTTTGCGCGAGTATCCTGGCCAGGTTTACGGAAACGGTAGTGGTGCCCACGCCTCCCTTGGCGCCCATCACGTGAATGATTTGCCCCTGGGACCTGTGCCCGCCGGGCGGGGCTGCTTGAGTTACCCTCTGAATAAAAGACGAAAGCGCCTCGCTGACTTCCGAAGGGTCAATCGGTTGGGGAAAAAAGGCCTTGGCCCCGGTCTTCATCGTCTTCAGAAGCAGATCTGTATCCTTATTTTTTGAAGTAAGGAAAATCTCTCCAACGCTGTTTGAATTCAGCAGAGCCTGAAGCCGTTTGAATTCCTCGTCAAACTTTTCGCTCAATTCAAATATCAGAAGATCAGGTCGTTCTTTGTTGCCCGCAGCAAGAACTCGCAGATTTCCCGCGGAACCTACCATTGCTTCTAATTGATTTCTCAGTTCCGGATCGCTGGTTTTGATGCTTACTGAATTTTTGTGATGTATCATTCCTTCTTACCCACATCTACTAAAATATTTTCAACTGACTCGTTTTTTGAAAAATTCAATATTTTTCTCATGGCTATTCAACTAGTCCCGGTATGGATCCTTTTACACCGAATTCTCCGCCACCGCCCCTTGTGTTGAAGTTGGAGTATAGCTCACAAAGAATTTTTCCCACGATTCTTCTTTCGGGCGAAGTCTGAACATTAGTTATTACTATTTTGGCGTAACCCACAATTTTTATGAAACCATTCGGGTTTGAGCAGTCCTCTTCGTCGTAAACCACCACTGTTGTCTCCCATTGATGCTCATTTCTGGGAGTAGGGTCTTTTTTGTCATCAGGGTAATAAGCTCGCTCGCCGTCCTCGTATAAAGGAACGGTTCCAACAGTACCGTCCGGCAAAGGGCCAGGCACAGGCTTTCCGTCAAGAGTCTGTACAGGATTGCCGTTAGCGTCAATATCGTAGCCCTTACGCATGAAAAGCAAAAGAAGATTATCAAAAGAACTTGCAACGTCTCCACCAGTAAAGTCGAATTCCGTATCCCCTGAAATGGTTTCCGGGCTAGAGATCTTCCCGTCCAGAATATCTCGCAGCTCACTGGCGCTGGCAGGAGAGTTATCCCAAACATTCCAACCTGCGCAGGAGTTAGGATCGTTGCTTGGGTGAAATACAATATAATCGTTGCAACCATGGCCGCTCTCGAAAAACCATTTCGATATTCCGACAGGCAACTCCAACTCTCCTTTCTCTGTCGTGCCCTGTCCGGTCAGCGCAGCGGTGGCTTCCCTAACAACGGGGATGGTATCAAAATTACCTTCGCTACCTGTTAACCTTGCAACTGCTCCTGCAAAAAATGTCGTTATCGGGCTGTTCGCACTTGCGTCTCTGCGGGCTGTGACTTTTACAGCGTCGGGGTTGTGAAATCCCGAAGTGAAGGTTTCTTCACGTGAATCCCAATCGCCTACGATGACATCTCCATCCATTATCGTAATTCCCTCTGTAGTCCCTCCCGCGTTATTGTTAAGACCAACCTCTTGGGCGATAGGAACAATGGTCGCCGGATCGCAATCGTAGTTACTTTGTTCCTCCGGAGACATTGACTGATAATTAGCCCCCAATTGTCTGCAGGCCGCCAGTGCCGCAGCATCAGCAACGTTCTGCAGTTCATTGCGTGTGACCATGTAATGCCCCACGTCTATAGCAACCGCAACACAAACCAGCAGAAAAGTCATCAGGACTGCGACCCATACCAGAGCCACGCCCTTTTGGTTTTTTAAGCAGCTAATGCGCCCAAAAAAAAGACTCTTTCTTATTCTCTTATTTGTCATGTCACTCATATTTCATCACCGTCCTCGCAGAAAGGTCAATGGTATTGTCGAATCCGATCCCGGGCAAGACGTTAAAAGCTAAGAAAGTGTACGACCAGGCTACCTGGACCACCAAATCAGAACCGAAATTAGTATCAGGATTAGGCGTTGCTGTCACAATCGGGTTAGCCTCACCTTCAAAAGTCACCAATCTATCCCAATAACCCTGATCAATCAGCAACTGTTCAATTTCAGTTTGTGTATGCCTGCCTAGCTCGGGATCACGAGCTAGAATGCCGTATCTCGCCCCCTCTCTACTGGCATTGGTAATCACCGCCTTATCGTACAAGATTATGCCGAAGTCAATAATACCGAAGATCAAAATAAGCAACAATGGCACGACAATAGCAAATTCTACCAAAGTGCCGCCGTTTTCATTACTTGCTTTCTTCAAAATACTCATTAAGTAACTCTCATTTTAAAAACTATGTAACACAGTCAGCTCAATATTATTATCGAATAAAAAGGTGCGGCACTTGAGGCTTATTATTTGAACCTCAGAATACCCATTTCGTTGGATGAAGATTTTTTCTTAGTTTCACCTTTGATATATCCTTCCATAATCCTTTGCCCAACCATGCCTTCAATGCCTGCAACAGGACATCGGTTTTTTTCCGCGTCAGGGTTCAGGATCTGGAGATATTTTGCTGTTTCATAAGATCTTCCCCAATTGCGGTCCAGTTGCGTTTCTCTTTCCAGAAACATATTTCCTGCATGGCTAACGCCTGGGATGATCAATAAAACGCCTATTAGTGCTGATAATGTCTTTGTAGACATCTTGGTCCCTCCTTTCTGTGTGTCAACAGTTCAAACGCAAGATCTATTCCTCTCCAGGCATTGCATGCCCGAAATCGCCGTCCAGATCACCTGTCATTCCTTTGGACGGGGCAGCCGCAGGCCCCGGCGTCCCCTGCATCCGGCCCAGGAGATAAAAATCAAAGTCATTGGGCTCGGTGTAATAATCCGTGGGCAGGCTCTGCCTGGCCATATCGAGAGGCTTCACCAGATGGGGGGTTACGATGATCACCAGTTCAGTCTCGTTTTTCTGAAACTGCCGGCTGCGGAAAAGGGTACCCAAAACCGGAATATCCCCCAAAAGAGGGTATCTGTCCATGGTGTCCCGGGCTGTTTCCCTCAACAGACCGGCAATGGCAAAACTCTGGCCGTCGCCCAGTTCCACGACGGTTTGAGCCTGTCGGGTGGTCAGCCCGGGAACTACAAATCCTGAAAACTGGACGGCATTGGAGAAGTCCAGCTCAGACACAGCGGGCGCCACATTAATGTTGATCCGGTTATCGCTTAACACAATAGGGGTGAACTTCAATTGTACGCCAAACTGTTTGTAGTCGATCGCTACGGTTCCCAATCCCTGGGGGACCGGCACGGGAAATTCTCCACCCGCAAGGAAGCTGGCTTCCTGGCCGCTCAAGGCGATTAGCGTCGGCTCGGCAAGCACTTTTATCAGTCCATCGGATTTTAACGCGTCAATGAAACCTGTCCAGGTGTAACCGCCAGCATTGAATCTGAGAAGCGCATTTACCGAAGACGAGACAGAAGTGGAGAAAGGTGCGTCCAGCGGGCCACCCAGATTCGCGTCGCCTGATTTTGCCAGTTCCGTGAGGCCCGCCAGTTTGCTGATGCCGAATTTACCGGAATCGGTGATATAACCGAAATTGATTCCCAGCCTCCGGCTCAGGCTCTTCTGCATCTCCGCGACTCTCACCTCCAGCATCACCTGCTGCACGCCGCG
>DIKH01000397.1:604-13079 GCA_002424495.1 Desulfobacteraceae bacterium UBA5623 | reverse complement strand
CTGGCTCAGGTTCGATGCGCTTGACACCCGTCCCGAGAGGGTTAGTGCATTATTGGTGGCCGTGACGCTCAGGTCGGTCTCCTGGGGCAGGCTTTCATGGAGCCTCTTTTTCAACTGGGAAATATCGAACGAAACATCAAGATTGTACACGCGGCAACCGGCTTTATCCTGCCACAACGTCAAAGTTGTTGTACCGGCGGCCTTCCCTGTAATGTAGATTTCATACGGAGAGGTCAGGACAAAGTCTGCTGTTTTGGGGTCTGCAATTGAGACGCGTTTTACCTGGACAATCTGTCTTAGCACCATTGACTTGCCCTGGACCAGTTGGAGTGTTGATGTCTCTTGCATTTCCAATGCCTGAGAGTCGACCGCCCATGACGAAACCACCAGAAGGAAGAAACATAGAGCTGCACACGTGTATATCCTATTCTTTTTTATATGAAACATTGGCTGACTCCTCCATCTGCTAATTAATAGCTGAATGTTTGATTGCTGACCTTATCACCTTTGATCACTTCAACCTTCACACTCCTCTCTCTCGGGACCCATTTTTTCACTGGTTCTGAGGTCTTAGGTTTTGGGTTCTCTCCCCGAAGCGAGGCCAGTGTGGAGGTAATGGTCGCGCCTTTTGTAAGCACGGTCTCCATGTCCGCCATGTTTCTCAGGGCGAATTGCAGCTTTCCTTCAGCAGCAGCCAGGGCCAGTTTTTCACCCTGCTCCGGATCCACCTCCAGGGTGTACACGTCCACCGGACCTGGCTTGCCGCCCTGTTGCTCCTTAATTTCAGTGCCTGTTGCAAGGACAAGGACATTGGCGAGCACCAGCTTGGTGACCTCATTTTTGGTTGCGGGATCCTGCAGGGTAACCAGAACATCCACCCTGTTTCCGGGTTGTATGAAACCGGATATGCCTATAACCTTGTCCCCTTTGACGGCAATGGCCCGCATTCCCTGTTTGACAACGGCGGATACACCGCCCACAGTTACATCAGCAGGCGCCAATTTAGATTCCAGAATGGGCTCTCTTTGACTGAGGGGCAAAATGAGCACTCGCCCTTCCAAGGCATTTATATCCATCTGGCAGCCGCCAGGCAGGCTTTCCCTCAGGAAAGGTGCCTCCCTCAGCATTTCTTTAGTAAGTTTGGTCCCATTGGGCAGATCTGCTGCGGCAACAACTATAGGGACAGCGTCTGCTTGCACCTGAACCGCCTGCCGGGGTATTGTCTTGTTCTGAAGCCACCGGTACACGAAGAGACTGCCTCCAGTGGCAATGACCAAGGCCAGAATAATTGGAATAAACGCTTTCCACCTCCCCATAATAAGTCTCCTAATAACAGTTAAAGGCTGAATTGAAACCCCAGAAAATCCTGAATCAGATTGCTTCCGGTCAGCTTCAAATAAATATAAATAATGGTCCCCAAGGCAATGGGTAGCGCAAACCGTAGCAACGGTTGTTTTTCATGTTCTTCCGGGGGAATTGGAATGAACTGGCGCGTAAGAAAAAGGGTCTTGATTGTTATCCCGCATCTTTGTAGAAAAGACCGGGCGTATGTTCGATGGACAACCAGAAGCGTCATGGCATAAATCAGCCCTAGTAGGACGCAGATAACCGCAACAATGATTGTTCCTTTCGGCCCCAAAAAAGCGCCCGCAGCGCCCAAGAGTTTTGCATCCCCCGCCCCCATTGCGCCCATCCCATAAGGGACAAGGAAGATACAAAGCCCGACAATCAAGCCACCAAAACTGAACCCCAATCCGTTCCATCCGCTCATCACGCTGTGATAAATGATTCCGAAAAGAATCATCGGAAAGGTAAGGAGATTGGGGATTTTTCCAGTCCTGAAATCATTGACGGCCGCGATTGTCATTCCGAACCCTAGAAAAAGAACTAAAGGCATGTTCATTTTGGCTGTCCGTTTGAGATAAACCGGTTAATTGAACCGTAGGAACCCCCCTCTCTAATTGGGAGAAATTCCTACGGTTGGTTGCACACCTGTTACGTCGTAGTACTTTTTATAACCTGCGGTGGATCAAGGTGCTTAAGATCCCGACAGACCAGATTGAAGGGAAGTAAATTGAGTCTTTACCCATGTTCCAATCGATAAGATCGTTGCTATCGTCCCCACGACAATAAGCCCGGCGATGATGGCATACTCCACAGTCTCCAATCCGTCTTCTTCTTTGATAAAATTCCAAATTTTTTTCATGATAACTCTCCTTTCTTCTGTTTTGTTTGTTTTTGCCTATCTGTTTAAGACCTACATCCTTACCCAAGACCTTTTTCCATATAATCAACGATTGGCGATCTGAAAAATGACATCCGGCAAAAGCCTTTTTACATCTTTAGAGTCGTCAACACGCGACTAACCTTCGGCCGAAGGGACCAACGTATTTCGTAACTTCTCCATAGCAACAAGCATGCCAACTTTTAAATAAGTTCCTTGCACGTCGTCTTCCGGCGCCCCTGAATTGAAAGAATCAATGGGGCCGTGTCTGGAATATGCTATTGAAAACAGGAGGCCCTTTTATCCGTCTTTTCATATAGTATCCTGTATTGACAAGAAAAAACAGGGTTGTCAATTCATACATGCTCAGCCTTAGAATCCCTCAATCGCAATAAAAAATAAAATAATGATATTATAAAATAAAATAAATAAATAATTTCTAGATATAAAGGCCATGTAATACTCTGCCACTTTTTTGTGTAATATTTTACCTTTAATCGGGAAAATATTACATAGGCCTGAATCCGGGTGTCAGATGTCCGTCGGTTTCTTTCGTATGGCGGTGCCTGTCCGTATCTGATCAGGCTCTCGTCTGAATGGCGAAGCCCGAACATCGAGCCATTATCCAGCAATTGGATGGATACTAACCTGATTTCTACATTGTCGGCATAGGATTTCGCGGTCATTTAACGGCAGAATGGTCGTACCAACCCTATTCTATATGGAGATTTTGGACCGCAACCTGGATAGTATATCGGCAGATCTGACAGGATCTTGAGAAATATCATTCAGTTTCAGAAAACTACCACAGGCTGTATGCTTAATATTTCAAAGATCAAATTGAAACGACGTATCCTTAATGCGATTTCATGACGCACATATGGAAGGAATAGAGGCATCTCTTCCAATTCAATAATGGCCTAGTATCAAAATACGTTGGCTTTGTAAAGAAGGATTTTCTGATTTTTCATCAATATTGAACCCTATATATTATAAAACGTCTATCATCGCCTATACATACAGGTTTCAGACACTGAGGATTTTCCTTTCGGAACAATTCTATCAGATCATTAAACGGTTTTTCTTCTGCAAAGCCGGGCATAGCCATTTGAACCAAATACTTAGGTTTATATTTGTTCAAGCATTCCTTAAATTCCGTTGTGGTTCCTACTTTGGGGCCGTCTTTCCCATAAAACAGGGATGTTGGATTGACGGCAAAAGGCCGGAAAGATTTGCGGTCTGTGTACAGATAAAGCATGGAATCAAGATTGCTTGCTATAACGTCTTTTTTGCTGCTGTTGACCTTCAACCATTGAAAGACTTTTTCGAATGAAGACCAATGTGCATAATTTGAAACCGTAGAGATTGTACCTAAATAAGGATAGCGTGTAGCAGAATGAATTTGTCTTACATTAAGCAGTGAATTAATATTGAATATTAAAAATATAATTATCATAGATGAAAATATTGGAATTTTAGCTATTAATTCAGATTTAGTGAGTAATAAATATATTCTATTAAAGAAATAACATAAGATAAAAGGCATTATTGGTACTAAAAATCGTTGTGACGGCCATGGCCATATACAAACCAATAATAAATATCCACCAAGGAAGTACCGGAGAGAAATATTGTTTTGTTTCTGTAAGATCATGTCAATAAAAGGAATCATACCTAATAAAAAGAAAATGGGGTTAAGATTATACGGTAATGATTTGTACACCCCCCACAGTGATGTCGACAACATACTTATTGAAATATTGATGAAATTAATAAAGGAAACATCTATAATGTGTTTAAAACCATTCCTTATCCACCATCCGGTATAATCAGTATAATAAGTACGGACAGGTTCATATCCTGCACTAAGAGAGGCAGACATCTGACATAATAACCATGGAAGCGCTGCAATCAAAATACCCAATAGGGTCCATGTTAGCCGGCGCTTATGTATAAGCAGCAATAATAAGGCGATTGGGATAAATATCAAACCTACGGTTCTGCACAAAAAAGGTAAAGATATAACAATACCTAGAATAACATATTGGAATCGGGTTGCATTTGATTGTTGAGTTATCAAGTAATCAAAGTACCACAACATTAAACAATATAGAAAGAAAAATAGCATTTCCGATGAAAGTAAAGAAGTAAAATATAAAAAAAATGGCGATGTGCTACAAATTAATAATGAACAGACTATAATATTATTAGAAAAATATTTAAATTTATTAAAATATAAATAACATATCGATATAGTAATCGCGCTTAAAAAGATATTTACGAGCTGCATGACTACTGTATTTTTGGGAAAGGAAGGAAGTATTGTCCATATTAAGGCAATCAGTATAGGATATAAAGGGGGATATTTTGTTTGAAACAAATTATCGGGTAAATTTATTAGCCGATATCCTTCTCCCTTAGCGAGTGCTTTAGCCGTAAGGATATAGATGCCGTCATCATGAAAAACTCCGCAAACACTTGGGACCATCTGTGACAGACCAGCTAAAAGACAAGTCGAAAATAAAATGAGGCATATAAAAATATCATTTCGAGTTATATCTGTTCCAAATTCATATAATTTTCTTATCGATGAGCTGTCCATATAAAACTTCTTTCTTTATAATGTCCTAGAGGAACAATTAATATGCTGCAATCTTATATTAATTGATTGCTCATCCAAGTAATTTTTTGTGAGCCGGTATATTTTTTTCAAGTTCAAATTTAGTTGTAACGGATTTAATCGTTTCTCCGCGCTGAATAATCCGATTTTCAATGATCGGCCCAATTTTGCGGGATGCATCGCGCAGGTATGATAAATTTTTGGGATCATATCCCATGACCCGCACACAGGTTCCGTCAACCGCAGGTAAATTTCTTCCCATAACCAGGAGGCCCGCATATTTTGGAGTACCCATAATCGGCCCATCACCTTGCATCCCGACAATGCCGTCCACTATTGCCAGGTGCGGCTTCACAGCTACATTAATATCCACAATGCAGCCATCGATGCCGGCACAGTGGAGGACATTTTTGGGCCACCCATAGACTATCCCCGGCATGACCCCGAAAAGGTTTTTCATGGAAAGTGTTATACCTACCCAGTGATGGGTTTTCATCTTGGGCATGGAAACAATCCAGTCGGTCTGGCGTAGGGTGATCGGCAGTGTAAGTGTTTTCAGACGGCTTGATTTGCTTGAATTTACGACAGTGTATAGATCATCCTGATTGAGATCAATAAAGCTGCTCCGTTCTTCTGAGAGAACATCCACCAGACCGGTCTCTTCAATGACCCGCAGTGTATCCCGGCAGTGCCCGGATCCTTCTCCAACTATAACTCTGTCTGCACCCATTCTGAGAAAAGCTTCAATTGCCCCACGAATAACCATGGGATGCGTTGTCACATGTACCGCACCAGTATGAGATTCGACAAGATTGGGCTTCAGGAGAATACGCTTACCCTGAATCTCAGGTTTGCTGATTTTCAATTCTTTAAAACCTGATAGAATCGTTGAACCTATCTCCGATGAGTAGTCCCTGATTTTCGCGATAAAAGTTTCGGTAATCGGCAGGGGTTTGCTGCAACCCAGCCAGGACATTCCATGCCAAGCGGCAAGACTGCCCAATGCTGTTCGTATAAGAAAATCCCTGCGGGTCAGTTTAGGAAATTCCATGAGATTCCTTATAGAAATCAACCAGCCCTTTGTCGGCGCAAAGGGCAAGTATGACCAGGCTTAGAGCAGCGGTATCGTACAGACCGTATTTGCCTTGCCGGTTCAGACATTCCGGAAGTTTGTTCTCTGCCGCACCGGATCGCCTGCCATAAGAGCCTAAGCCCAAAAAGCCCCAACCAAGGCTCATCGGGGTTTTTGCATGGTCAATATAGTTGTTAAGATAGTTCAGACTTCGTTCTACTTGCGATTCAGGAACCAGACCGGCCAGCGCAGATAGAGCCATACCTGTTGTTTCCGGCATGGGATTGAGCTCTTTTCCGAAAACAGTCGTGTTTCCATAATTCCAGCCCCCCCTACTGAGTTGTCGATCCATCAGCATTATTACAGCCTCCTGTGTTCGCTCATGTTTTTCATAACCGGATACCCTCAAAGCGATTACCGCAAGCGCTGTTGGCTCGACCCAGGAGTAGGTATCAGAAATCCAGGGCCATCCCTTCAGGGCAGGATCATGACCCGTCGGAATGCCTGGCATTCTCGTAAAGTGCTGGCCGGTTGTCTTTAATAGAAAGCCAGTGGCCATATCAAGAAAATTGATAAACTCATGAGAGTCTTTCCAGGAAAGAATAGCCAAAGAGGTTGGCCAAATAGCATCGGGATGATCGGGTGATAGCGACACCGCACCGTTTTCCATCTGACTCATGGCTAGATGGTGTCGTGAAGATCTTAAAGAATCCTGCGTTGCTCCAGCCACTGAAAGAGCCATTACCGCCCAAGCTGTTGCGTCTGTCCGGTAATGGCCTCCCGGCATGGCTGAAAACCCGTTCAGTTCAGGAAGTTTCCGTTGCCACAAATCATTCCTGAGCGATATAGCTAGTTCATCTTTCATACTAATTATTGTTCGTTTCTTTTATTAAATAAAAAATAGCAGATCAAAAATTGATAATCAGCAATAAGCTCTTATTTTACTTACTCTTCCTTGAATCATCTATGATTGCATATTTTAAAATTACAAAAATCGCTTTTAAACCATCTACCCATGTTATTTTCTTTCCCTCATCATAAGTTCTGCCGCTGTAACTTATCCCTACCTCATAGAGCCTCAACCCTCTCCTTGCAATTTTGGCGGTAATTTCAGGTTCAAATCCAAACCTGTTGCACCGAATAGGAATCGTTTTAAGGATCTCGCATTTGAAGGCCTTATAACATGTTTCCATATCTGTAAGATTAAAATTCGTTACCATGTTGCTAAGCATTGTAAGGAATCTGTTCGCCAGGTAATGCCAAAAAAACAAAACTCTTTTTGGTTGTGAACCGGTGAAACGCGACCCATACACACAATCAGCGCGCCCGCTAATAATTGGCTCTAATATAAGAGGATAATCGATCGGATCATACTCCAAATCGGCGTCCTGGATAATACACACGTCCCCCGTCATATTGTCAACAGCCGTTCTTATGGCCGCTCCTTTCCCGCTGTTTTTTTCATGAAAAATGGGCCTGAGCCTCGTACCAATTTTTTTATCTAGAGAATTAATTATTTCTCTTGTCCTATCTTGAGATCCATCATCAACAACAATTATTTCAAGACCATTAATTCCGTTTACTTTTTGCTCTAATATTTTATCAATAATTTTTTCTATTGTTTTTTCTTCATTATAAGAAGGAATTAAAACACTTAATTTCATGGTATTTTACCTTTCTTTGAAACATATTAAGCATATATTATTATTTGATATTGGGTCGAACCAAGTTACCCCATTGATTACTAACCACAATGGCACATGAAACAGCTGTTTTCCTGGCTTAGGTCATAATTTTCAGTGGCAATATTGGCCCCTTAAGTAACAGCAGGCTACCGGAGCCAATAAATTTTGACTTCTCCAATTATCCTTCGGCCACTTGACCTTATCCCTAATTTCCTCACCGTCGCATCAACAAATGCTTTACTTCCGACTGCCATACTCTTCTTCCATTTACTGTCTCTCAATTGGTTCCCTTCAGAAAGTTCAATATGGCTAGGGAAAAACGCCTTTTATAGTCGTTTGGCCCAGATCTACGATCGGGTAGTCATCTGCCTGATTCGGTTCCATATAAATTGAGTATGAAACGTCCGTATAAACCTGAGTCCACCTTTTCAGCAACGATTTACTATGAGGATCTGAAGAGATTTTTAAAAATTCCTTTTTTATGTTAAGCCAATTCGGGATTAATATTGCGTCTGTTTCATATTTGAAAGGAATATTCAGCCAATCTGATTTAGCATCGCAATAAAATTTCATGTTTTCAACTGCTGATTCATATGAATACGCGACCTCAAACCTGCTGTCCATGCTCACTTTTACATCAGGGTATAAATTCCAGGAAATAAAAGCCCCCACACTAAACGGCACCATGAGATTTCCCACAAAATTGTTCTCTTTCAGATAAGCTGCGGCGCCGGAAGGATAAATTATCGGAAATTTATCGCCTTCATTTTTGATATCAGTGGGAACCTGCAATTGCCAGAAATGATTTTTAATAGAAATTGACAAACCTAATACGCCTAAAGAAACAAAAATGATAGATATTGCCTTTAACCGTTTTTTAAACATTCTTTCAATAAGATCACCAAGAGGTGTATCAGTTAAATATACTGGTACATAACATAGCCAGGCCAAGGCAAATATCGACAGATGCCGATAATGAAGAAGGGCTTCATATGCAGTTGCGGAAACCATGGCGAGTCCAGGCAACTTTGTTGCCTTTTTCTGTATCAGACAATACAAAACAATAACAATTGCAACAGAATAAATAAAAAATATAACAGTTGAGGTTTGCCAAATCGGTCGCCATTCATGACTTAATGGAGTTCGATCAAGAGTTATCGCTTTCCAAAGGCAGGGAAAATACTCATACCCATAAGGAGTTAGAAACAATGAAATACAGACGGCTATGAAAATGAATAGTCGCCCTTTTTCGTTTTGTAGAACTTCTCCAACGCGCCTATGGTTGAAGATGTCAACGAAGATCCTTTCAGCAATATACATTCCAAACAAAAATAACCCAACAATAAAACCTGCATGTAAGTTTATCCACAGAATGAATACAGGAAAAACAGCGAGCAATGAGAATCTGTTTCCTCTTCTGTCTTCTTCAATTAAAAAAAATAACATAATCAGCAGAAAAATAGTAAACAGCTGGGCTCTTATTGTAGTAAAACCTATATGGCCAAGAGTAATGGCTACCATAGATAAAGAAAAGAAGTTAAAATCGTTTCCGCCATATTGAATTGAAAATTTATAGCAGCCGATAATAATTGATAATGTTAGTAAATATTTAAGAAGTATCAAACCCCATGCGCCAAACCCGAGCTTAACAACTATCAAATAGAGCAAGGCGCCAGTGCCCCATTCATGGTGGACAACTGGAGAGATTGTCGGAATGTATGAAAAAATATCCTGTCGAGGCAATTCACCCAAGATGAGAGCTTCTCTGAATAACGCCATTTCATGGAATAAATCTATATCAACGAACGTCAATCTGCTAATTGTTCCTAGAAAAATGAAAAAAATGCTGACAAATAATATCGGACGGTAATAAAGCTTCGAGAAGGTATTTGTATTGAATGTCATTGCAATCATTCCTAACTAACGGACCGGGTTCCTACCTCGGGTGTGTAACGCAGAGACGTTGATGTTGAAAAGAATAAAACTGGCATTTGACCCTAAAGGGATTTTGAATTCTGGCAAAATTCTGTTTGTATGAAAGACGGCTACAGTACATCAACATCCCCTAAGCCCAATAACTGCAGCATCATCACCACACTTGTATCATCATCCTCGTCCCTGGCAATCAACTTCAGGCCCCAGCACTGTCTCTGATACTGGAGCCAGTACCTGTTTGAGATGCCCTTTTTTATATCAAGATCCTTTTCAAGGGAACTTCCTACTGAAAATCCATGTGTGACGTAGACATCAAACCAGAGATTTAGACTCTCAGTCATGTCTTTATCCGGCAGAAATGCCGTAAGAGCGCTGTCTTCATAGAGATATGCCACACTAAGCGGATTTTTGTCATAGATGTAATCTACACCGAATCTGTCTTTTCTTGCCCCGGCTCTCTCGATGCTCAACTCCAAGGACAGGTCGGTATAGATAATCTCCTGTTTTTGATGATCCCATTTTGACTCGGCAAAAAAATTATACATCTTGTTGGGACTGAGAGTTAATTGGGCAAAAAGGGGCTCAAAGGGCTCCACCTCCCTTTCAGGTTCATGTTCGTTTCTTTCCTCTTCCACATTATATCCCTGGCTCAGGGTCAGTTTGGCCCACTGGCCGTATGAGACATTTCCCTTTTCGTCCTCCATACGTGCATCGAAAAAATTCTCCAAGGAAAATGTCACCAGATTCTCATCTCCCTCTTCCTCTACAGGCTCAAACCAGGGCCTGGCGTGTTCCCCGGCATTATAACCCCGGTTGCCATAGCTCACAGTCGGTCTGATCTTGTGCTGGAACCGCTTTGCCCCCATCATGTCAATATCATAGGTGCGTACAAGGTTTGTAGATAGCTTGACCTCCGCCTCATATGATCTGAGGTCCTGGTTGTCATAATCCCCCTGGGTTTCTGAAAACCGCTGCGGGTTAAGATAGTAACGGGCAGACGGCTCAAACTCCACATAATGACCCAGCTTGAGCGGCATGCTGAGCCCTGGCGACAGCAAGGCCCTGTGCCCTTTTTGTCCGTCCTTGCGCCATACATAGTCATAATCTGATTCGAGATCAAAGAATACGGGCAGGTCACCAATGTTCTCAGGCAGCAGATTGAGGTAAAGTCCCCCCAGAGGCTGGGCAGTAGCGTGCCTCAGGGGGCTCCCAGGCAGTTGATTATAACTGGTAATCGCCTGGAGGCTGTAAGCTTCCGCATCACGGCTGAGTCTGACGGCTGAACTCCTGATGGGCGAGCGTTTTTCTTCAAAAGGACGTCCTGATTCATCGGCCAGATCAGGTCTTGTCTTATAACCATGGACGGATGCATCAAATTCATTGAGGTAGTCCTGATCGCTGACATAGTCTGCATCAAAACGCGCCCCAATACCAAGGGGCAGGTCCTGATCCGCCCGGCCCCTGAACCAGTAACGGCTGTCATTGGTCCTGGAAAACGGACTTATCTCCACATCGTCCGGATCATTCAAGTCCTTTTCTTCACTGTCGGATAAGACGTCCATCAAAAATGCGCCCTTTGATCTTTCATCGCCGATATATCGAAACTCCAGTCCCTGCATGTATCCCCTTTTGCTCATGTAATGCTGGTAAAATGTGGCATCGGTCTGATCAGATATGGCCCAGAAAAACGGCAACTCCAAATCCATCCCGTTTCTGGACGAATGCCCGATGCTGGGCGGCAGAAGCCCTGTCTGACGTTTGGCCTTGGCAGGGAAGAAAATATAGGGAACATACAGAAATGGGACATCGCGAACTCTAAAGGCGGCGTTTTTCGCAGCGCCATAACCTTCAATGGTCACCCTGACCTCCTGGCAGGTAATGCTCCAGGCGGGATTGATGCCGTCACAGGTAGTCACCTGGCAGTCTTTGACCAGGTAGGTATCCTCATCCAGCTTTTCAATATGGCCGCCTCTTAAATAAAAATTGTTTTCTCTCAGAAAGAGGCAGCCTTCTGTAATCCTGCCGGTCCTGGTATTGAAATCAAACACACCCTTTTGACCTGTAAGGACGTCCCCTCCAGTCTTTTCAAGACGGACATCCCCTGACAGGTCCGCCATTCCGGTCGTGGTGTTATACACGGCCTTTTGTGCACGGAGGACAAACTCCCCCCTTGTAATGACCACATCCCCCTGTGCCTCGTAGGTGGTGTCCTTGTCCCTGTAGCTCATGAACCTGGCATTAATATGCCATGGCTCATCATCGCTGCCGGGAAATGGCATCTTCGGCGATAAGCCGCCGGCAAATGAACCCCGGGGGCTTAGGCACGAGAGTGCCATGACGGTCATGATCACAAATATGAATGCCTGTGAGAACCGGAAACGGATGAGATATCTACTTGCAAGTTGTTTTAAGTGCACCTTCCTTACCTCTGGGATAATATAAACGTGATTGCTAAGAGGAGCCAGGAGTCAGAATCCAGAAGTCATAATAGAAAAGAACTTGCTTGCGCCAGCACTTTGGTTATTAATGTTTCAGCTTGAAGAAGAACTTACGTTGCGACAGACCTGCAGCTTTCCTGTCCTGATTTTATTCTGACTCCTGACTCCTGGCTTCTGGCTTCTGAGTAGTTTAAAAATCTACAAAACTTCAGGGCTGTATTTCTCGGGATAAAAAAAGATCAAGGCCTCTCCAACTGTGAACAGGGACCCTGTAATCACGATAAGATCCTCGGGGTTTGCCACACCCCTTGCCCTGTTAATGGCCTCGGGCAGTGTCTTTATCACCTCTCCGGGCCTGTTAAAAGCGGCGGCCTCTGCTGCCAGGACTTCGGGATTCGCCGCCCTTGGATACACAGGCCTGGTGTATATTACATAGTCGGATATAGGTACAATCCCCTGGACTATCCCACCTATGTCTTTGTCTGCCATTACCCCGATAAC
>DIKH01000397.1:0-431 GCA_002424495.1 Desulfobacteraceae bacterium UBA5623 | reverse complement strand
GCAATAGCCGCATTACGGGCCTGAAAATATCCGTTCAGCCCCAACCGGATGCCGTTAAGTCTGCGGCTGAGGCCATAGTAATGGAGTCCTTTGTCTGAGGCCCTGTACCTGGTGTCCTTCCCGATCCGCCAGAGTGGTGCGTTTTTCTGCCTTGCAACCGATTCAAACACCCCTATGACTGAGGGCTGTGTCGCCCCTGTCACCAGGTCAACGCCGTCTTTTATGATGCCTGCCTTCTCACCGGCAATGGCCTTGAGGGTATTGCCCAGATAGATCTGGTGCTCCAGTGATATGTTTGTAATGATGGAAACAAGAGGTGAAATCACATTGGTGGCGTCAAGACGTCCTCCCATGCCCACTTCCATTACGGCAAAATCGGTCTTTTCCCGGGCAAAATGGGCCAGCGCCATAGCGGTTGTGGCCTCGAAAAA
>DIKH01000262.1 GCA_002424495.1 Desulfobacteraceae bacterium UBA5623 | reverse complement strand
CACCCAGGAGACCATGACCAACGCCCACACCGCCAGAAAGTGGCTTCTGTCTCATGCAAAAGATGAGAAACACATAGAAAGGCATTTTGTTGCAATCTCCACCAATGAAAAGGAGGTGGCCGAATTCGGGATCAACACGGCCAACATGTTCAGGTTCTGGGACTGGGTGGGGGGGAGGTATTCCCTGTGGTCCGCCATCGGGCTTTCCATTGCGTGCTCCATCGGATTTAAAAACTTTGAGGAATTGCTCGCGGGCGCCCATTCAATGGACAGGCACTTTAAAGAAGAGTCATTTCAAAAAAATATTCCGGTGATCCTGGCCCTTATCGGCATCTGGTATAACAATTTCTTTGGGGCGCAGAGCGAGGCGATACTCCCTTATGACCAATATATGCACCGTTTCCCGGCGTATTTCCAACAGGGCAATATGGAGAGTAACGGAAAAGGCACGGACCGAGGCGGAAAAAGGGTGGGCTATGAGACCGGTCCCATTATATGGGGCGAGCCGGGAACAAACGGCCAGCACGCCTTTTATCAGTTGATCCACCAGGGGACAAAACTGATACCGTGCGACTTTCTGGCCCCAGCAATCAGCCATAACCCGGTGGGAGAGCATCATAAGATACTGCTTTCAAATTTCTTCGCACAGACCGAGGCCCTGATGAAGGGAAAGACCGGGGATGAGGTGAAGGCGGAATTAAAACGCCAAGACCTAAGCGATGAAGAAATAAACAGGCTTTTCCCCCACAAGGTCTTTTATGGCAATAGACCCACTAATTCCATCCTCTTTAAACAGCTCACCCCCAGGACCCTGGGAAGCCTGATCGCCATGTATGAGCACAAGATATTCGTCCAGGGCGTAATATGGAATATCTACAGCTTTGATCAGTGGGGAGTTGAGCTTGGAAAACAACTGGCCGGAAAGATCCTGAAGGAGCTTGAAACCGCTGATAAGATCACATCCCACGATGCATCTACAAACAGTCTGATTAATGCATACAAGGAAATGATAAAGTCAACCACCATCGGCTGAAGCCGATGGCTTGAGGGTCCAAGGATTCAAGGGGTCAAGGGATCAAGTGAACAACGGGAAACTCCTTATAATCTCTCGAACCCTTGAATCCTAGACCCCTTGAACCCTTACGGTGCAAAGGATCAAATTGAAGTCTTCGCCTGAATGCGAGGGTTTCTCTCCCGTTCTCCGAAGGAGACAATAATACAGATCACTTATCCTTATGGTTACGCTTGTTCCGGAGTCGGGCGCCAATCACTAAGCCGATGATGATGGAACCCCCAATAATGACGCATAGTACTATATATTCCATGTGTTAACCATTACTTGCTATTGTTTTTGTTGAATTCCGGGAGTACGACAAGGGCTAAATTCATTTATAAAGGCAACTGCCTCTTTCGCACCTGCAATTCAGGAAAACCAATCATCAACTTTATAAACCTTTTTTGCTCGTTGAGGCTTTTTCAAAACTAACTCAGCAGCATACACTGAGCCACCAGTTTTTATCACACGGGCTAGTTCTCTAAAAACGTGATCACGAAAAGGATTCAAATTGAAGATCCCGTTAACGAGTATGACATCAACCGATTCGTTTGAAATGGGAAGTTTTTCTGCTGCTGCGCAGAAAAATTCAATATTATTCAGATTAACTTTAGAAGCGGCTCCTCTGGCCTTTTGAATCATGGGTTCACTGAAATCTATTCCGATTACGCGCCCTGAAACGCCGGTTTTTTGGGATGCAATAAAAGTATCCAGACCCGCACCACAACCAATGTCCAGCACGGTTGATCCTTCCGGAATTTTGGCAAAAACAGCTACATTTGACACCCCTGTAAAAGTTTCTGCCGCAAGAGCAGGAAGAGAATCGAGAATGCCAGCAGGATAACCAATGCTTTCAGCAAACCAACGGCCTACCGGAAAAGGATGCTTACCATGAGGATCAGTCGCTGCTTCTGAATAAGCCTGTAGCACACCTTCTCTTAATTGTGCGGAGTCTGTTATGGCTTTTTTTAGCCACAAAAATTTTTTCGCACTTTCTATTAGTTCCATGACAAAACTGTATCATGCTTCTCAAAAAACACTATTTTAAAAACACCTAAAATGATACCATCTTTTTTGTCTCTTGGGCGATCTTCAGCTCTTCGTTAGCGGGGACGACCAGAACCTTTATGTTACTGCCAGCAGCGCTGATTTCTCGAATATCAGAGGTTACTGTATTATTTTTTTTGTGTTCTATGCTGATCCCCAGTCCGGTGAGGTCATGGCATGACAGTTCACGGACTATTGACGCATTTTCCCCTATTCCCCCTGTAAAGACAACGGCGTCTACAGCCCCCAGCACAGCAAAATAAGCGCCAATGTATTTCTTTATCCTATAGGTATAAATATCTAATGCAAGCCGTGCCCTTTCATCCCCTGCTTCCACCCTTGAAAGGACCTCGCGCATATCATTTGTCCCGCAGATTCCTTTGAGCCCGCTTTGCTTATTCAATAGCCCGTCAATTTGATCAAGGGTCATCTTCAAATGCCTTGCAAGAAAAAACGGAAGCGCCGGGTCCAGATCTCCAGCCCTTGTGCCCATCACCAGGCCCTCCAGGGGCGTCATGCCCATGGAGGTGTCAACGCACCTGCCCCTTTCTATCGCTGCCATGCTGGCGCCGTTACCCAGGTGGATGGTTATCAGATTCAAGGCTTCCAAAGGCTTTCCAAGGTGTTCCGCGGCCCTTTCCGACACATATGCGTGGGAGGTCCCGTGAAAGCCGTATCTGCGCACGCCATATTTTTGGTACAAGTCATAAGGAAGGGCATAAATATATGCGTGTCTTGACATGGTATGATGAAAGGCGGTATCAAACACGGCCACCTGTGGGGTTCCTGGAAAAATTGCGCGGGCCACCTCAATGCCGACAAGATTAGGCGGATTGTGCAGGGGTGCCAGGGGTGTGTTCTTTTTTATCTCTGCGATCACCGCCTCATCAATAATGGTTGGGACTTGAAAGGCCTCACCTCCGTGCACCACACGGTGGCTGACAGCAGAGATCTCGGACTTATCCCTGATGACGCCCAGAACAGGGTCCGCCAGCAGGTCAGAAATTCTGTTCAGACCCTCGCGGTGATCCTCTATCGCGCCATCCATTACCTTTTTCTGAGGCATTCCGTCATTTACAATAACCTTATGGGTGAGTCTTCCGGTCTCTTCCCCTATCTTTTCCGCCATGCCGGAGGCCAGAGCCCTTTCACGTTCCATGTCAAACAACTGGTATTTGATAGAGGAACTTCCCGCGTTGATTACCAGTATCTTCACGCCAAACCCTTTTCAGCCTGGGCCTGTATCGCAGTGATTGCAACGGTATTGACAATGTCTGCAACCGCGCAGCCACGGCTAAGATCATTTACGGGTTTATTGAGCCCCTGTAGCACAGGGCCAATGGCAACGGCGCCCGCAGACCTCTGGACAGCCTTGTAGGTGTTGTTGCCCGTATTGAGATCTGGGAATATAAAGACCGTGGCCCTGCCAGCAACCTCGCTTTCAGGCATTTTGATCTTTGCAACTTCAGGATCAACAGCAGCGTCATATTGTATGGGTCCCTCCAGTTTGAGATCAAGCCCTGCATCCCTTGCCATCTCCCTTGCTATTTTAGTTGCCTCTCTGACCTTTTCGACATCCTCACCTTTACCGGATTCTCCTGTTGAATAAGACAGCATGGCCACCCTTGGATCAATGCCGAAAATCTTCGCGGTATGGGCCGAACTGATCGCGATCTCAGCCAGTTTTTTTGCATCCGGGTCCGGGTTCACCGCACAGTCACCGTATACCAGAACCCTGTCCTTCAGACACATCAGAAACACGCTTGAGACCACAGAGCAGCCGGGCTTTGGTCTGATAATCTCAAAGGCCGGACGTATGGTCGCCTGGGTGGTATGTACGGCCCCTGAGACCATCCCGTCCGCATCCCCCTTGTGGACCATCATGGTCCCGAAAAAGCTGACGTCGCTCATAATGTCCTTGGCGATTTCTTCTGTTACGCCTTTGCCCTTTCTAAGCTCGTAATAGGTCTTGACATAGTCTGAGAAAAAATCGGTTTTGCATATCTCCAGGATCTTGACTGCCTCCATACTCAGTCCCAACTGGGAGATCTTCTCCATGATGATGTGAGCATTGCCGAGAAGTGTTATATCCACCACGTCACGCCTGAGCAATATCTCTGCGGCCGTAAGCACCCTATCATCCTCTCCTTCGGGCAGGACGATGTGCTGTCTGTATGTCCTTGCCTTCTGAAGCAGTCCATATTCGAACATCTTGGGTGTAACGATGCTTGTCCTGGTTTGGATGATCTTTTTCGCCAGTTCCCCCGCATCAATATTTTTGTCAAAAACCTCAAGCGCCATGGTGATCTTTCTTTCATTATCAGGCGATATGCCCGCATGGACCTTGCTTACCATGATCGCAGAGGGGAAGGTGTCCCCTTTAACACTGAGAATCGGCACTATGGTTGGAAACCCTTCAATCAGCTTGCATATGGACTCTTCGGGCCTAAGACCTCCAGTAAGCATGATACCTGCAATCTTGGGCATGGTCATGGATGAGACTGAAGACAGGCATGCGACAATCACGTCAGACCTGTCACCAGGGACAATGACCAGGGTGTGGTCCTCGATCCTTTTTAAGAAATTACGCAGCTGCATCGCTGCAACAGTAAAGCTGTATACATGGCGATTCAGTTGGTCCCCGCCGTAAAGCACTTCGGCATCCAAAAGCCTTGCTATCTCACCGACGGTAGGATTTCCGAGCGCCGCTTCATCCGGTACTGCATATATAAGTTGGCCCTTTCCCAGATCATCGTTCCTCAATCTGGTGATGATATCCTCCCTGTCTTCCGGCCTTATGCGGTTGACAACCGTGGCTATGACATCACAGCCCTCTTCCACAAAGGAATTGTTATATACATTTGCGGATTGAACGGTTTCCTCCACGTCCTTTTGGTATGCATTTACCACCAGCAAAACAGGGCATCCCAGATTCTTGCTGATTTCCGCATTGATGTCGAATTCAAAGGAAGCAGATGGCCCGACGATCTCGATACCCTCACACAGGATAAAATCGTGATCCTTTTCCAGTTCCCGGTAGGAGTTGAAAATTCCCTCGAGCAGTTCATCCTGTCTGCCTGATCCGATCAGGTTTCCCGCCTCTGCCGCCGTGTAGGCATACATCTTCTCATAGGGGATATTGAGCTTGAAATAAGAGGAAAACAGAGCGATGTCATTATCTGTTTTACCGCCCTCAGGGTCCACATCAATTAGGGGACGAAAAAAACAGACCCTGCCGACATTTCTTATAAGCAGCTCCATGATACCAAGGGCGATAGCCGACTTGCCGCTCCTGGCCTCTGTAGCGGTTATGAACAGATTGTTTGACATGATAAACTCCTGAGCGTGAAGATTGATGAAGACACGCGGCCTTGAATTTTGATTTCTTAAGGCATAGGAAGCATCGTTTAGGAATTAAAAAATTACTATAGTCAATATATTATGGTCAACTAAAAACTATAAAATCAATTAATTACTCAGATTAAGTATTTGACATTTCCCTATGTGCTGACTTTATATATGAATTTGGATTTGATCATCTGAATTCCCGGTTTAAAGGTGCTGACTTATGGAATACAAAAAATTGCGAACAAGTCTTATGATGCTGATTTCTGTTCTGCTCTTCGGCACCATAAGCTACCATCAGATTGAGTCCATGCCTTTTTTTGAAGCCTTTTATATGACTATGATTACAGTCAGCACTGTTGGCTTTTCAGAGATCAAGCCCCTTTCCCCTCATGGCAGAATCGTTACCATGATTATCATCAGCACCGGAATCACTCTTGGGGCTTATACCATAGGCATGATCCTGCAGCTTGTTGTGGAAGGCGAGTTCAAGAAATCCTTTTGGAGGAGAAAGATGGAAAAAAAGATTTCCAGGCTGAAAGAACACTTCATTATCTGTGGTTTTGGAAGGATCGGAGAATTGATATGCAGGGAGCTTAGAGCTAATGGTGTTAAATTTGTGGTCATCGAAAAAGACCCCCGGGTGATCGAGGGGCTTGAAAATGAAGATTTTCTATATCTTCCTATGGATTCAACTTCCGAGGAGACCCTGGTAAAGGCCGGCATTATGCATGCCAGAGGCATTGTTACTGCCGTCACAAACGACGCTGACAATGTGTTTATAATCCTCACTGCAAAGGGTCTCCGGCCTGACATCTTCGTTTTGTCCAGGTCATCTGATATTAAGAACGAGGCAAAGCTTTTCAGGGCGGGCGCAAACAGGGTTGTCTCTCCTTATCTTATCGGAGGAAAGAGAATGGCCCAGATGCTGATAAAGCCCACCGTAATAGACTTCATTGATATAGCCATGATGAATAACCGCCTGGATCTTGTTATGGAAGAGGCCAAGATCGGACCTGATTCCAGTTTGGCGGGAAAAAACCTGATAGAGAGCAACTTGAGACAGGATTACGGGGCAATTATCGTGGCTATAAAGAAAAAGGCCGGTGAAATGATATTTAACCCTGTGCCGCATGAAAAACTTGAGTCGGAAGACATAATAGTCGTCCTCGGCAAGAGGGAAATAATGGATAAGATGAGTCAGGTCTTATAGATTGGTTGAGGAGATCTCATGATGGCAAATAATAAGCAGGGACTGTTCAGAAAAATACCGGCAGTAGATCGTCTGCTGCTGGCGCCGTTAATGACAGAAGCACTGGCAGCTTGTCCCCGGCCGTTGATACTCAAGGCCATAAACCAGGTGCTTGATGAGCTGAGGGAAAAGATCCAGACAGGGGAGGTTATTAGAGAATCCGACCTTGACCTGGAATCTGTCTCTGTCAGTGTGATGGCGCGGCTCAAACAGATTTCTAGCCCGAGTCTTATTCCTGTGATCAATGCCACAGGCGTTGTTATCCACACCAACCTCGGCAGATCACCCCTGTCAGAGAGTGCTCTCAAAAAGTTTACCCTTATTGCCGGCGGCTACAGCAATCTGGAATATGATCTTGATAAGGGAGAGAGGGGCAGCAGGTTTTCACATGTAGAGGAAATTTTAAAAGAGCTGACACAGGCCGAGGCCGCCATGGTGGTAAACAACAACGCCGCCGCCGTGCTTCTGTCACTCGACACACTTGCAAGGGGCAGGGAGGTGGTGGTCTCCCGCGGTCAGTTGGTTGAGATAGGCGGCTCATTCCGTATCCCTGATGTTATGCGCAGGAGCGGGGCGAAAATGGTGGAGGTCGGGACCACGAACAAGACCCATTTAAGAGACTATGAAGAGGTCATCGGTCCTGAAACAGCCCTTTTGCTCAAGGTCCATACAAGCAATTTTCAGATCGTGGGTTTCACTGAGGGACTGACCGTATCCGAACTTTCAGCCCTTGGCAGGAGGCATGGGATACCGGTCATGGAAGACCTTGGAAGCGGCTGTCTTGCGGATTTTTCAGAATATGGCCTGTTAAAGGAACCTACAGTTCAGGAGGTTTTGAACCAGGGCGCTGATCTTGTGACCTTCAGCGGCGACAAGCTGTTGGGCGGACCCCAGGCAGGCATAATCCTTGGCAGGAAAGACCTGGTGGATGCGATCAGGAAAAACCAGTTGAGCAGGGCCGTAAGGATTGACAAGCTGACCCTGCTTGCGCTCGAAGAAACCCTTAGGCTGTACAGGGACAAAAGAACCGTTATAGAGAAGATCCCTACCCTGAGAATGATTTGTGAGTCTTACGGTTCGTTGAACAAAAAGGCAAGACGTTTGCTAAGATTTATTGGACGGTTAGACAGCAGCAACTTTTCTGTTGAACTGATTGACGGCAGCTCAAAGGTCGGAGGAGGCGCATTACCTCTATTGGAACTGCCCAGCCGTCTGATATGCCTTACGCCAAAAGCAATCTCTTCCCAATTTATGGAAAGGTGGTTGAGAGCCTTTGATCCTCCGGTCATAACCAGGGTGGAGAAAGAAAGGGTCCTGCTGGATGTAAGGACCATCCAGGACGGGGAGTTGAAGACTGCGGCACGGGCGATCATGGCTCTGGGCCTTATTACCCGGAAGAATTCAGCACAGGGAACGGATATCAATTGAGACCGCTTAACCCGCTAAAACTCAGATCTTCAATAAATGTGCTTATTATATTTACTGATTCTGGCTCAATATTGACCTGCCAGGGTCTCCCGCCACGGCGTTATTTCAATGTGTCTTTTGAGCATATCATAGGCTTCTGATTCTTTGTCTTCATATCTTGACCATATGATATGGCCGATCCAGTCAACAAATCTAAGGTTTAATGACTTTAGCCCTTCCCGGGGGTTGTTTTCGATTACCGTGTTGGATTTGAGTTCAAACCAGAGTTCGGCCCGCAGATCATCTGCGAGACAGGCGCTGTCCTTTGCCTTGATTGATCTCTTATCAGGTATGACAGTTGCCAGTGATGCGTTTTTGATTCTGTCAGGAAGTACAAGATTACTGACATGGTTGTACAGCCTGCCGCTATCGCCTCGGACATGGTCTTTTATGGTTTCTTTCTCTATTGTTATGGAAAATACCCTGATTGCAGGATGACGATCTAAAAGATTTCCGGCCTTGCCTGCAAAATAGAACTTCTCAGTCTGTGTCAACCGTACGCCTTTCAGTTCGGCATGGCCTCCCTTCCTTTTCTTCCGGTACATTTTCCTTACAATTCTTTTTGGAAGATGCGATAACTCTTTTGGCACAAGAAGGAATGTGATCGTCAAAAAACGGCTTGAGCCACCCATTCTGAAGGGTCTATCAAAGGAAAAGCCCAGATCTCCGCATCTGTATATATATCTGCATGGAATTAAATAGTGCCCATCCAGAAATGC
>DIKH01000295.1:13581-18344 GCA_002424495.1 Desulfobacteraceae bacterium UBA5623 | reverse complement strand
CAATAACTTAAGACATCATGTATAGTTCGGGCAATCGCTCTCTTACTATAACAGCAGTTGCAGTGTTGGCCTTTTTCGTGGTACATGTTTTTGTCATGGAGGTAATAAGTTTTGCTCATGACAGAACGCGCCCATTTGCGGAAAAGCTGGAGGCATTAAGAAGACAGACCCCAGGGAACGTGGTGTGTTACAAGATTGACCCAGACAGCGAAGATATAAGGTTGATCGCAAATATGGATAAGCTCATCTGTCCGGACTTCATTAAAAGTCCCTCTGATATCCTTATGTATCAAGCTGTTACCTATTTTGTTGCAGAAAAAAAGCAGTTCGACATTTTGCCCACCGACATCGCCGAAAGCATGACCTTGCGGTTTAGAGGAACGATTGGGCACAGAGATTGCGTCATCTTCACCATTAAGGATTCCCAAAGAAATGACAGGCCCATCGAAGGCATAAACCCGGAAGAGATCGGGGCCAAGTGATCAAGGACTGGACATGAGATCGAAAGAGCTTAATTCAGCCGGACCATCCTGGGGCTTTGACACTAAAGGGCGGTGGCCTTTAAGTGTCTGCATTATTATGCTTGTGGCGGTCTTAATGTACTTTTGCCTTTTGGGTGGTTACCCTTTGGCCGATCCAGATGAAGGGCGTTATGCAGAGATCGCCAGGGAGATGCTTGAAAGTGGAGATTTTGTTACCCCGCATCTTAATTACGTAAAGTACCTGGAAAAACCGCCCCTGTTTTACTGGCTGGTGGCCGCTTCAATTGCAGTCTTGGGCGAAAACGAGCTGGCTGTTCGCACAGTATCTGCCATCGCCGGTCTGCTCAGTGTCTTGCTTGTGATCAGTCTTGGTCGGCACCTGTTCGGGCCGAGGACAGGATTGGCCGCCGGATGGATCTATCTGACCAGTGTGCAGCCTTTTGTGCTGGCGCGCTTGCCTATTATTGACCTCCTATTCAGTCTTTGCCTGGCAGCAACTTGGGGGTCATGGTGGCTGGGTTATACTGCAACCACCATGACCGAAAAACAACGCTGGTACACTTTGGCATGGACCTGCCTGGGTCTGACAACCATGTCCAAGGGCCTTGCGGCCATTGTATTGACCGGTTTGATCGTCCTGATGTTTTTGTTGGCCCGTCGAGATCTGTCTGCCTTGCGCGGCATGGCCTGGTGGCCGGGGCTTGTGATTTTTGCGATAATTGTGGCGCCATGGCATCTTGCAGTTGGACAGCGCAATTCTGAATTCTGGCATTTTTACATTGTCGTACAGCACTTCGCCCGTCTTGCAGGAGACGAACACGTCAAGCCCTTCTGGTTTTTTCCGGCAACCCTTCCCTTTGGAATGATGTTCTGGGGTGCATTCCTGTTCCCCGCCATGGCAAAGGCCCTCAAGAGTAGTTTCGATACGTTCAAATCTCCTCAGACAGAGCCGATAGAAATATTGGGGGAAGGAGCAAATTGCATTTTTTCTGACAAGAGTAAGGACAAAGGCCAACCCGAGGCGATCCTGTTCCTGGTCATCTGGGTGATAGCAGTGGTTGGCCTGTTCAGTCTCAGCAAATGTAAACTTTTTCCGTATGTTCTCCCTTCATACCCGGCGCTGGCGCTCCTGGTGGCCCGGCACTTAAACAGCAAGGCCCTGGATGGCCCGTCCACAGGCTGGTGCCTGTGTCTTACGGCAGTTTTCCTCATTGGAATCATTCTATTATTACCCTATGCGGCCCGGCATCAGGATACTGTACCCTATAGTGAGATATCAGGGTTGGTTTTCCTTGCACAGTGCCTATTATCAGCAGGGTGCGGTCTTGTCGTCTTTTCCATCTTCGAGAGAAAAATGGCCATTGCATCTTTGGGGCTTGTACTGGTGTTGCTTATGCCCGTGCTGGGCAAAAGCGCCGGCCTGATTACCGAGTACAGAAAGGTCGGCGGCCTTGTTAAGGCCATGCCCAACCCCCTGCCTGCTGATATAAAAATCGCCGAGTGGCGCACCTACGACCGGAGTCTGGGCTTTTACACTAGGCGGAGGATAATCCTTGTGGACGAGGTTAGTGAACTGGCGCTCAGAGACACAGCCAAAGATCATGACCTTTTTTTTCTAGAGGGAGAAAATCACGTAAGAGCTCTTGCCTCTGATGGCCCTCTTTTGGTAAATATGCGCCATAAAGACTGGCACACAGTTAAAAAATGGGGAGTATTGTTTCCGGTCGCAGCAAACAGAACAAACCTTATGGTTGCCAACAAGGAATTCTTTGCCCTGACTGCCCTTGCACCCTGGCCGGAGGAGGCCTTGAAATCTCCCCAATTGCTCCTGCTGCCCCGCAAGGCGGATGGAGAATAAGCCTCCACTCAACCATCTGATTTGGACATCAAACAATGCAAAGCACGCTGAGTAAATACATGGTTAAGGAATTCTTGAAACTCTTGACCATATGTGAGGCTATCTTTGTCTTCATTTATCTGTTAATTGATTCTATCGGGGCCATTGATAACCTGATCGAAGCACATGTCGCAATCGCCCCGGCGCTTACATATTTCGCCCTTAAAATACCTCTGATAATTGTACAGATGCTGCCCCCGGCCACCTTGATATCTGTAATCATCATGTTTTCATTGATGAAAAAAAATAACCACATCACGCTGCTAAACGGCTGTGGCCTGGACATATGGATAATTTCCCGGCCCATCATTTTTACATCTCTTATATTGGCTACGGGCTTATTCCTCTGTTCAGAGATTGTTGTGCCTCACACCAGTTCCAGGAGCAACCGGATATGGAGGGTTGAGGTCAAGAAGCAGGACCAGGGAAATTCCCGAGCGTGCTCTGATATTATATGGTATAGGGGAGAAAAATGTATTTATTGGATAAGGCATTTTGACAAACGTAGACAGGTGATGATAGAGCCGAGTCTGTATTTTTTTGATGATTCGTTTCAATTGACAAAAAAAATTGACGGACGGGAAGGGATCTGGAAAGATGGCAAGTGGGAGATCAGAGATGGCATCATCCTTGAGGCCAAAGCGGATAACGGCGATTACAGTGCCAATAAATTCGATCAGTTTGAACTGACATTGCCGGAAACCCCTGATACCTTTTTGAGGGAAGAAAAAGACCCGGAAGAGATGGGTTACTGGCAGTTGAAGCGGTTTGTTAAAATGATGACAAATGAAGGTGTTGATGTCACGCAATATTCAGTGGATCTCTATTTAAAACTCTCATTTCCATTTATTGTCCCGCTGATGGTGGTGATGGGCATCCCTATTTCGCTCATCCTAAAAAAGGGCGGCCCGCCCCTGGCCGTGGCCATGGGTC
This sequence comes from Desulfobacteraceae bacterium UBA5623, assembly GCA_002424495.1. Lineage (GTDB taxonomy): Bacteria > Desulfobacterota > DSM-4660 > Desulfatiglandales > Desulfatiglandaceae > UBA5623. The sequence continues at coordinate 15,032 of DIKH01000295.1, read as the reverse complement.
TGTTTTTCTGTATGGTTTATATGTTTCTTTTGGGTTTTTTCAGGTCATTTGGCATAGCGGGCGTCATTCCTCCCATTGTCTCGGTCTGGATGGCCAATGCAATATTCTCCCTGGTAGGTATCTACCTGATGATGCGTGTGGATTGATTATCGGTCAGCCTGCGGTCTGTGCATCATAATAGTCCTATTTTTTCCAACCTTACCGATTTGTAATAATTGTGAAATGTTCCTGAAGGGTTTTTTGTGTATCATGCCACAGAATTCTAAGGAAGACACAGGCAAAGACTGGGCTTGATATGACTGTAGTTAAGGCAGTGCAGGCCCCACGCTAATAAATTTCTGGCATCTTGATAGCAGGGTAATCATGAGAGATACGTTCTTACCGTTTTCGCGGCCTACGATTTCAGAGCAAGACATAGCGGCCGTCTGCGACGTGCTTCGTTCGAAGTGGATCACCACCGGGCAAAAGTGTGCGGAATTTGAAAAAAGGTTTTCCGACTACATAGGTTGCCCTGGTGCGGTGGCTTTGGCATCGGCCACGGCCGGCATGCACCTTGTCCTGAAGGCCTTGGGCATAGGGCCGGGAGACGAGGTGATAACCCCCTCCATGACATGGGTTTCAACCGTCAATCTGATTGTCCTGGCAGGTGCGATTCCCGTATTTGCAGATGTTGATAGAGACACCCTGATGGTCTCAGCCGATACGATAAGACAATGCCTGAGCGACCGCACAAGGCTTGTAATCCCTGTGCACTTTGCAGGCGCAGCGGCTGATATTGGGCCTATCCGCAAGATGGCCGGGGAGAAAGACCTCCTGCTTGTGGAAGACGCGGCCCATGCAGTGGGCACGGAATACATGGGGGAGAGTGTGGGACTTAAAGGCACTTCAATATTTTCCTTCCATCCCATCAAGAACATAACAACCGGTGAGGGCGGGATGTTCTGCTCGGACGATCAGGTTCTTCTTGACCGTATTCGCAGGCTCAAGTTCCACGGCCTTGGCGTGGATGCCTATGACCGGGACATGCAGGGCCGCTCTCCCCAGGCCCAGGTGCTGGAGCCAGGCTATAAGTACAATATGACCGATATCTCCGCGGCCCTTGGGCTGAGCCAGCTTGCACGCGTAGATGAGTTTAACAAAAAGAGGACAGCGCTCGTCGGCAGATATCGTGAGCGCCTCTCAGAGATAGATGAGGTCGTGCCCCTGTCAGATCCTCCTTATCCTATTAAACATTCCCGGCATCTGTTCATTATCAGACTTGATGCCGACAGGGCAGGCCTTGGCCGGGATGAATTCATGGAGAGATTGAAACGGAAAAACATCGGCACGGGCATCCACTTTCTGGCCGTGCACCTACAGAGGTATTACACGGAAAAGATGGGCATGCGCCGCGGCATGTTGCCAAATACTGAATGGAATTCCGACCGGATATGCTCTTTGCCCCTTTTTCC
>DIKH01000295.1:0-13555 GCA_002424495.1 Desulfobacteraceae bacterium UBA5623 | reverse complement strand
CTTGCAAGATGAAAGAGAACCCTTTTTTGTCTGTTGTTATCCCGGTATTTAACGAGCAGGAAAACCTGGATGAACTGATCCGTAGGTGCCTGAATGTATGCGACAGGATGGAAAGGTCCTACGAGCTTATCCTTGTGGACGACGGCAGCCGCGACAACTCACAGCAAATGATTGCAAATGCCGTCACGGCAAATCCGGAAAAGGTCATGGGTGTGTTTCTTAACAGAAACTACGGTCAGCACGCGGCTGTCATGGCGGGCTTTGAAGAATCAAAGGGAGAGGTCCTGGTAACACTTGACGCTGACTTACAGAACCCCCCGGAAGAAATTCCCAAACTGATAAAGGGGATCGAGGAAGGATTCGACGTGGTCGGAAGCGTTCGCCTCAACAGGGCCGATACCCTGTTCAGGAGGTTCAGTTCTTTTTTGGTCAATAAGACCGTGCAGAAGGCCACAGGAGTCATGATGCACGACTACGGATGCATGCTTCGGGCCTTTCGCAGGCATATCGTGGACGCCATGCTGATGTGTCACGAGCGGAGCACATTTATCCCCATACTTGCCAACAGCTTTGCAAGGAACACAACGGAAATCGAGGTGAAACATGACAAACGTTCCAATGGGAACTCCAAGTACGGGCTTTGGAAGCTTGTCAACCTCCAGTTTGATCTTCTGACCAGCATGACAACATATCCCCTGCGCCTTTTGAGTGTCTTAGGCACCATCATATCTCTTACCGGCATGGGCTTCGGCGCATTTCTCTTCTTTATGAGGCTGATCTATGGGCCTGTCTGGGCAGCCAAGGGGGTTTTCACCCTGTTCGCCTTTCTCTTTATATTTATCGGGGCGCAGTTTATCGGTATGGGATTACTGGGCGAATACATCGGCAGGATCTACAACGACGTCAGGGCCCGTCCCAGGTATTTCGTGCACCAGGTTGTCGGAAGAGACAACATACAGAACCAAGGTTCAACGGACCAAGGTTCGCAGAAGCAGGGATCAAATCTTGAATTATTGAATAAATGCCGTTTGTCTGCGTGACCTGATTAATTACGGGGGTGTCATAATGAAAACCATTGTCCTGGCCTATCACAACATCGGTTGCATTGGCATCGAGGCCTTATTGCGAAACGGTTTTGAGATCGCCGCGGTCTTTACCCACACTGAAGATCCTGGTGAGACCATCTGGTTTGATTCCGTTTCCGAGCTTGCCGCATCCAGGAACATCCCGGTATTTGCGCCCGAGGATATAAACCATCCCATCTGGGTCCGAAAGATCAGGGACATTGCGCCTGACATAATATTCTCATTTTACTACCGCAATATGGTAGGGACTCAGATACTGGATATCCCGCCTGCCGGATGCCTCAACCTCCACGGTTCACTTCTCCCCAGGTACCGCGGCCGTTGCCCGATCAACTGGGTGTTGGTAAAAGGGGAAAAAGAAACCGGCGTCACGCTTCACTACATGACTCCCCGGCCGGATGACGGCGATATCGTCGGTCAGAAGAGGATTACCATCTCGGAAGATGACACAGCAAAATCTCTTCATCAAAAGGCGGCAAGCGCCTCTTCCGTTATGCTGGACGAGGTCCTTCCTCAAATAAAAAAAGGCGCCGCGGTCAGACACCCGCAGGATCATTCACAGGCAAGTTATTATGGAGGCCGCAGTCCTAAGGACGGAGAAATAGACTGGACCATGTCCGCGCAGGAGATAAGGAATCTTGTCCGGGCGGTGACCAGGCCTTATCCAGGGGCGTTCGGCAGCGTGGGGGACAGGAAATATCTGCTCTGGGCCGTCACTGAACTGGATGATGACGACAGGCGATTGGGTCCCGGAGCTGTGTTATCAGCCGACCCCCTTGTAATTGCGTGCGGAAAAGGCGCTCTCCGGGTGGATTTTGGCCAGATTGAGGGAGGGGTGTACATGACAGGGGCACAGCTTGCACGCGATCTTGGCCTTGTTCAGGGCATGATGTTGGGAAGGCGCCCGGACCGGTTTACTACACCAAAAAAGAAGAGTGTCCTTATCCTGGGTGTAAACGGCTTTATAGGAAACGCCCTGGTAGAGCGTCTCCTTGAGAGCGGGGGCTACGATGTCCATGGAATGGACCTGAACTCAGACTGTATCTCTCGCCTAACGGAGAGGCCTGGATTCCATTTTGATGAAGGAGACATCTCCATCCACCGCGAGTGGATAGAATATCACATCAGAAAGTGCGATATCGTCATCCCTCTGGTGGCCATAGCAACACCCATTGAATACACCAGAAACCCATTAAGGGTGTTTGAACTGGATTTCGAGGAAAACCTGCGGGTGGTGCGTTACTGCATGAAATACAAAAAACGGATCATATTTCCTTCCACCTCCGAGGTCTATGGGATGTGTGAGGAAGATGAATTCAATGAAGACCATTCCAGACTGGTCCTTGGCCCCATCCGGATGCAGAGGTGGATATACTCCTGCTGTAAGCAGCTGCTCGACAGGGTCATATGGGCATACGGTCAGCAGCAGGGACTCGAATTCACGCTGTTCAGGCCCTTTAACTGGATTGGCCCCAGGCTGGATAGCCTTACCTCCGCGCGCATAGGAAGCTCCCGCGCTATCACTCAGCTGATTTTAAACCTGGTGGAGGGGACACCCATTCAGCTGATTGACGGAGGCACCCAGAAACGCTGTTTTACGGATGTGAACGACGGTGTGGAATGCCTTTTTCGGATAATAGAAGACAAGGGCGGGGTCTGTAACGGACAGATAATCAATATCGGCAATCCCGTAAATGAGCTGAGCATCAGGGAGCTTGCAGAAATGCTGGTGTCAAAGTTTGAAGGGCACTCTCTGAGGTCAAATTTTCCACCTTTTGCGGGATTCAAAGAGATTGAGAGCATGTCCTATTACGGCAAGGGATACCAGGACGTGCAGCATAGAATGCCCAGCATCCGCAATGCAATGAGGTTGTTGAACTGGAGCCCCACTGTGGCGATGGAGCAGTCTGTGGAACAGACGCTCGATTTCTTCCTTCAGGAGGCCGTCAGGTGCGAAAGGCCGGATATTGCCTGTGCAGTGTCAGACAACAATCAACCCATGCCCTTTTTATATGAAACTGGCCGCATGGGTCGCGGATAAGGGCATTATGATCATCGGCCTCAGGATTGACGTGGACACTTACAGGGGTACCAGGGACGGTGTGCCGAATCTGCGCAGACTCTTAGGCAAGCGCAATATCCTGGCGACCTTTTTTTTCTCCGTTGGTCCGGACAACATGGGTAGACACGTCCTGCGGCTTATCAGGCCCGTCTTTTTCTGGAAGATGTTGCGGAGCAGATCCGCCGGTCTTTACGGCTGGGACATCATCTTTAAAGGGACATTCGGCCCCGGGCCGAATATCGGTAAACGCCTCGGCCATGTCATCCGCAAGGCCGCGGAAGACGGTCATGAAATAGGGCTACATGCATGGGATCACTATAAATGGCAGGCGGCAATAGCCAAAATGTCGGCCCCTGAGATGTACGCCGCCATCAAGCAGGGTTTTGATCAGCTGGGTGAGATTATCGGACGGGCACCAACATGTTCCGCGGTCCCAGGCTGGAAGTGCAATGACATGGTGCTTGAGCAAAAGGCCCTCTTTCCATTTGTCTACAACAGTGACTGCCGGGGTGAAACAATTTTCACACCCATTGTAAACGGCAAAGGTCTTAAGCAGCCCCAGATCCCTGTGACGCTCCCCACCTATGACGAGGTGATCGGACACAACGGCATAACCGGCAGTAATTACAATGAGCATATCCTATCTCTCCTGGACAAAGACAGGCCCAATATTCTGACCATACACGCAGAGGTTGAGGGCATTGTCTGTCATCAGATGTTTGAGAGCTTTGTGACAATGGCCCAATCGTCGGGGGTCTCTTTTGCGCCCTTGGGCGCCATCCTTGAATCCTCGGCTCAAATCGGCAGTGCAGCCGTTATTCAGAGGGAAATCCCAGGCCGCGAAGGCTGGGTCGCCTGCCAGGCGGCTGCACAGATAACACGGGAACGGAATTAGATTATGAAAAAGGGTTATATCTTGGCAGTGGGGTTTTTCCTGCTTATCTATATCCTGCCCCTGGGATTGCGGCCGCTTTTCATGCGAGACGAATCCCGCTACGCAGAGATCCCGCGGGAGATGATCGCCTCGGGCGACTGGATCGTTCCCAGATTAGACGGGGTGCGCTATTTTGAAAAACCAGTCCTGGGTTACTGGCTTAATGCATTGGCTATTAAGCTCTTCGGGGAAAATGCATTCGCCGTCCGGCTTCCATCCGCCATGTCGGTTGGAATATCCGCATTGCTCATATTCTTCTTGGTCAGGAGGTTTTCTTCAGGTGAGCGGGATTCGGCCGGTCTTTTTGCTGCGGTGGCGTTTTTTTCCTGTGCAGAGGTATGCGGGGTAGGGGTCTACAATGTCTTGGACAGTGTCTTTTCCATGTTCATAACCATGTCCATGATTTCATTTTTTCTTGCTTATACCGAGGCCAACCAGAAAAAACGAACAGCCTTTTTTGTCCTTTTTGGGCTTTGTTGCGGTTTGGGGTTTCTGACCAAGGGGTTTGTCGCCTTTGCAGCGCCCGTCGCTGCAATTGCGCCCTTCATGATATGGGAAGGCAGGTGGAAAGAACTCTTTAAAATCCCCTGGTTGCCTATTGCGGCAGCAGTCCTTGTTTCTTTGCCATGGGCCGTGGCGATCTATTTCAGGGAGCCTGATTTCTGGCATTACTTTTTCTGGGTAGAGCATATCAGACGCTTCCTGTCCAGCACGCCCCAGCACCCCCATCCGTTCTGGTTTTTCATCCCGGTGATAGCGGCCGGCGCACTGCCCTGGACAATGCTTCTGCCATCCTCGATTCTTGGGATAAAACAGACTCGGTTCAAAGATCCTCTTATGCGGTTTTCTATCTGCTGGTTCCTTTTTCCCTTTATCTTTTTTTCCTTATCGTCCGGTAAGCTTGGCACATATATACTCCCCTGCTTTCCGCCCCTTGTAATTTTGATAACCATCGGAGTCAGAAGATATCTTGAAGCAGGCAAGGACCGGGCATTCAGGCTTGTTGTTTTATCTTTCGCGGCCTTGCTCTTGCTGGCCGCACTGACGCTTGTCGTTATCCAGGTGATATGCCCGGACGGCTTCAATGTCTATGGGCAGTCCGAAACGTGGAAGTGGGTCTTAGGGGTATCCGCGCTTGTGATGTCCGCCGTGATGATGGTCCTTTCCGGGAAGAAAACAGACATTAATAAGAGGCTCGTCTTTTATTCCATGTCGCCGCTGATTTTTCTGCTCTGCGCCAATTTTATTATCCCGGATCAGCCAACCGAAAAAGTCGCGCCCCAAAGGTTCCTGTCGCGTCATGAAAGAGATGTCCCTGATGATGCGGTAATCGTGTCGGACTGTTACCTGGCGCACCATGTATGCTGGTCTTACAAGCGCGATGACATTTATCTGCTTTCCGATGCCGGTGAGTTTGACTACGGTCTGAGCTATGATGATTCAAGACGCCGGCTTCTGACCATTGATAGGCTGTTAGCCATGATCAACGATGTCCCGAAAAAACACCCTGTGACCATAATTACGCAAACCAAGAGATATATGCATTACAGGGATAAGATTCCTAAACCGCTTTTTGAGGATATTGGCGCATGTTTTGTTTTCGCACAATTCTAGGAGGCATCGGGTTAGTGCCGGACAAACCACCTGACGGAATTAACGCCCCATCCTCCGGCACGGGGATCAATGTATCTGACATAGTGTTATGGACAGTCGCATGTGTACTATTATTCCATGCCCTTGGCGACAGGGGCCTCTGGACCAGTGAGGGCCGCTGGGCCGAGGTCACAAGGCAGATGCTTGCCACAGGGGACTTTTTTCATCCTGCAATAAACAAAGCGCCTTACTTTGATAAGCCCCTTCTCAGCTATTGGTTAATCGCCATTGTCTCCGCTGTCACAGGCAGGCTTGATGAGTGGGTGATCAGGCTGCCAAGCGCGATCTCAGGGCTCCTGGCGCTCTGGGGAACCATCTTTCTTGGAAAAAGGCTGTGGTCGGAGCAGGTGGGCAGGACTGCGGGATGGATACTGCTTACCACCTTTGGCATGCTTTTCTGGGCAAGGACCGGGACAGCCGACATGGAGAACCTTGCAGCCATAACACTTGCTGTTGTCTGGTACTGCAGCCGCAAGGGCGGGCCTACTTTTTTCACCTTTTTTGTCTTCTATATTATCTGCTTTACCGGGGCGCAGACAAAGGGCCTTGTTGCAGTGGCGGTGCCAGTCTTGGCAGTATTGGCCGATCTGCTGAGGCAACGTAGCTTTTTATCCCTCTTTAAACCTCCTCACCTGATGGCCCTTGCCATTAACCTTGCCATTTATCTCACCCCTTTTATCTATGCGGCTATGACCCGCGAAGGATATCAGGCAAACGGTTTGGCGCTGGTATTTCAGGAAAATATCCTACGTTATTTTCAGCCGTTTGATCATGTGGAGCCTTTTTATGTGTATCTCTATCATCTTCCAGCTTTATTCCTGCCTTGGGCGCCGCTGCTGATAATTGCGCTCTTTAAATTTTTCACCGCACCAAAAAACCTGGACCGGAGGACAAGGTGGTTAATGGACTTTGTTGTCCTTGTTTTTGTCTTTTTCACGGTCTCCGGCTCCAGGAGGAGTTATTACATCCTCCCAATGCTGCCTTTTTGTGCGATTTTGACCTCGGTGTTTTTAAACTCCGATGGAAACGAAAGGTGGAAACGTCTGGGTCTTGGCCTTCAGTCAGGTAGTTTTATCCTGATTGCGGTCTTGCTTATATTCGTCCCTTTGGTCCGGCCCTTGATTGAAAAAGGCATGGCATTGGCTGTCCCTGATTGTTTCGGATACGGTATGGCAATATTAGGTGTGCTTGCCCTAATCCCCACTTTCTTATACAGGCTGCGTCTGGATCTCATTGGCGGCATCGGGGGGGCCGCGCCAAAGACAACAGCCATCATATTGACCTCCGCCATTCTAATGGGTGTGTTCTTTTGGCAACAATTAAACATGGATGTCTACCGTACGGAAAGGCCTTTTGCAATGGGGCTCAAGTCAATGGTGACAGGGATCTCATCTGGGCGGATTGCCTTTTACCACGAAGTGTCACCAAATATTCTGTTCTATCTGGACCTTGAGGGGCCAGTCCAGGTGGTGAACAACCCTGAGTCGTTAAAAAAATTTCTTGCAGAAGGATCACACACCAAGATCCTTGTATCGGACCAAAGGCATACGTCCGACGTCGCCTGTTTGCTCTCAACGGTAGAAGATGTTGATCAGCCCGAGTTGAGAGAAAAGACTTATCCCTGGGAAAGGAAGACTTCCAAGAAATTTGTAGCCTGGAAGATAGAACGGCAGTCTGAATCGTGACAGAAAAACCATAATAGGGCTTGTTCAGGTATAGAACTCAGTTATGGGCATTGGAACAACAATAAAAAAGTTTCCGGTCAGGTTTTTCATCCTGTCAGTGGTAATCCTGTTGCTGGCAGGGATTGAGGTGTGGGCCTATTTTTCCCCCCTGCCAGGCCATAACTGGAACGCAAAAAATCTGAAGATGATCAATGTCTCCGATTCGGACAACTTTTTCTTTTCAGTCTTTGGAGGGAGTGATCGAAAGGCCGGCGTCTTTGAAAATATGATCAAGGTGATAGATCATGATCCGGATATCCTTTTCGCCATAAGTCTCGGTGATGTTGTCCATGCAGGGAACAAGGAAAATTATCGCTATGTCCTGCGTCAGGTAAGAGATAACCTTGGCATGCCCCTGTTGACGACGGTCGGGAGCCATGAACTCAGTGGAAAGGGACTCAGTCTTTACCAGGATATTTTCGGATCTTTCTATTATTCATTTCTCATAGGCGGCAATTGTTTTATCATCCTGAATGATTCAGATGGACAGGGTATTGACCCTGAGCAGAAGAAATGGCTTGAAAATCAGTTGATATTATCCCAAGGATACAGCAGCAGGATTGTTTTTATGCACACACCTCTTTTTGATCCAAGGGGCGGGCCTTCCCATGAATGCCTGCCGGAGGATTCTTCTATCAGCCTGCTAAAGCTCTTTCAGCAATACCGCGTAACCCACATCTTTGCTTCGCACATTGCAGGTTTTTTCACCGGACAATGGCAAGGTATCCCTTACACGGTCTCTGGAGGAGCCGGGGCCACATTGGCAGGGGATGATCCGGACCACTACTTTTACCACTTCTTAAAGGTAAGCATCGTCAGGGGTCGGGTTGATGTCCTGGCAAGGCCTATTGCAGGGGGCGAACGGGCGTCCAAGAATAATATTATTTTTGATGTTGAAAAGGTCCTTTCCATTTTCAGCTTAAATATTGTAAAGTTGGCCTTGATGGTTTTTGCCGTGGGACTGGCGGCAGGCATCTATCGGTCTGGAACAGTAAGACGCTGACGGGTGGATATGGATGGCCGATAATGTAAGTCATTTCAGAAAGGCGGATTCAATATGACCATGAAAAAAGGCATTAAATGGCTTAAGCGCTGGCTGATTTATGTAAGCGTCTGCGGCTTGATCAAGCTGATGTGTCTCTTACCGCGACGGGCTGCAATCGCGGTGATGAGGGGTGTGGGGCTGGGGGCCTTTTGCCTCCTGAAATCCAAACGAGAGAGGATGGTGCAGCATCTGGGCATGGCTTTTGGTAATGAAAAGTCATCAGATGAGATTAAGAAGATTGCCAGGCAGGTCTTTCTGAATATTGGCACCTGCGCCGCTGATGCGATACGCATACCCCAGCTTATTGAAGATAGAATGGAGAATCTGATTACGATTGAAGGTCGTGAACACATTGACCGGGTTTTTTCAAGCGGCCAGAGCGCCATTTTCCTGACCGCCCATTTTGGAAACTGGGAACTGCTGGGCGCATGGTTTGCCAAAAACGGATATCCTGTAAAAGTGGTCGGTGCGCAAAACCATGATCCCCGGCTTGATAAATTAATTGTCGGGACCAGAAACCAGGCTGGCTATACAAACATCACCCGAAAAAGCAATACTAGAGACATTCTTCGTGCAATACGTGACGGCTATCTAATTGGAATGCTTATTGATCAAGATACGAAAGTGGAGGGGGTCTTTGTTAAATTCTTCAATCAGTGGGCGCACACGGCCATTGGACCGGTTGTGCTGGCAAAAAAATATGACCTGAAAATAATACCGGTTTTTATGCGATTAAATAGCGACTTAACTTATCATATGGAAGTACAGGAACCGCTTAAGCTTGAATTTACAGACGACATAAAGCATGATCTGGTCGTAAATACTCAAAAGTGTTCGGATACATATGAACGTATTATCAGGCGCTTTCCCGAACAATGGGTCTGGATGCACAGGAGGTGGAAGAAGCAGCCGCAGGCCATTAATTAGTGCCTGAATGAAAATGAAAAGGTCATTCAGGCACAATTTTGAATCTTTAATTGTGAATTTTGAATGAAAAAAGGAATGTGATTTTAAAATGTTAATTTGTTCCGGCCTGAATTTAAAAAACAGTGTCCTGATTTTTCGTTCAGGTACTTATTAGTTGTCACCATGGCTATTATCCCTTCTCCGATTGCCAATCCCTCAGCGGCGTGACCGACGGCCTTTTTCAGTCCCATGGGTTTTGAAGTTTTAAGAAGGACCGCTTTGAAATTCTTCTAAATAGTGTGCGTTATTTGGTTCACTCACAAAACTTCAAGCCGTAAGGCCTTGACAACCTTGTATTTATAGAATAAATAAGCATTGCTGTCTTGTGGCATGGTTCCTGCTTTGTATATAGGCAAGGGTCTGAAAAAGCAGGCGCAATCATCATACTTTAACAATATCTACAGCTTGTCCAATGCAGAGCACAACACCACCTTGGGCAAAAAAATGAGGTTCCTTGATTCTGGAAAAATTTGCTATTCTCGGACAACCTCCTAACCCTGTGCGGGAAGATATGCTCTCAGATTTTGATTTTGGAGATGGAATTCAACATATTGTAAAGGAGGATTATCATGAAGGCGGAAGATGAAGAGGTAAAATATGTTCCTGGATTTTACGCCAAAAAGAGGCCGGGGGCCGCGGACCTTGCGAACAGGTATATCCGCGAATGGGAAGACAAAAAACTTGTAGACAAAAAGAAAAAGGCCAAAGATCTCATCCATCCCACCATCTGTTTTTCCCGTGAAATCGGGGTAGGTGCATTGGAGGTCGCAGATATCCTCGGTGAAATGATGGGCTACCGCGTCGTTGACCGGCAGTTGATCGAGCACATATCAGAGGAGGCTAAACTCAGTGAAAAGACCGTCCAGATCTTTGATGAGAGCTACCCGGGCAAGATGAATGAATGTCTTACATATCTCTTTGGAGAAAAGGCTTTTATAAAGAGCGATTATACCAGGCATTTATTCAGCGGGATCTTTGCAATCGCAGGGCTGGGTCCCACAATCTTTGTAGGGAGGGGCGCCCACCTGGTTCTCCCACGGGAAAATGTCCTTGCGGTCAGGCTGATCAGCTCAAGACAATATCGCATCAAGCGTCTGGCAAAGATACTCAAGGCCAAGGAAGACGACGTTGATGCAAAGCTGAATCAGCTGGATAAAGAACAAAAGAATTTCTTTAAACGAGTCTACGGCAAGAAAGATGCCTCTTCCCCTCACGAGTTTGATCTGGTCATAAACTTCGACTATTTTAAGGAACCGAGAATGGTTGCAGAGATTGTGGCCCTGGCCTTTCAACAAAAATATGGTGCAATGGTTAAGAAGAAATAAGGGCCTGGACGCACAGCTAAATTGGGAGTAATGGAGTAGGCAGTTGGAATAAGGAAAAAAAGAACAGGCAAGGTGCTCTTTTCAGCAATACTCCATTACTCCACAAACAAGGTGAGAATTAGACCTTTGATATCAATATGCCCTCATTCTCGAGGGACCTTGGAGAGGTGATACGCGAGGTTTTCAAACCTGACTGCAAAATCCACATTCTCAATTACACAGCCCTTTGGCGCCTTCACCTGCGTGGGCGAAAAGTTGAGTACACCTTTTACCCCAGCATCCACCAGCAGATCTGTAACCCTCTGCGCCTCATCCGGGGGGGTAGTGATAACCCCGATCTGGACATTAAGCAATTTGACCAAATGCCTTAACTTCTCAACAGGCTGTATGATCAGTCCGCAGGGCAATGTCTTTCCGTGTTTTTCCTGATCCTTGTCAAAGGCGGCAACAAACCTGTAGCCCATATTCCTGAAATTTTCATTTTCTACAATGGCATTTCCCAGGTTTCCCATGCCGATGATACAAAGGGTCCAATCCCTGTCTGTGGCCAGGATGCTTTTTATCTCCCGCAGGAGGTCAGTTACATCATAGCCTACACCGCGGACGCCGAATTCTCCGAAATATGCCAGATCCTTTCTGACCTGGGCAGGATTAACCCCACAATATTCTGCGAGCTTTTCCGATGAAATCACAGTGATGCCGTTTTTAAGGAGCACCCTCAAAGGCCTTGAATAAAGGGCAAGACGTTCTATGGCCGCATATGGTATTTTTGCGGTTTTCTTCATCGGTTATAAGGCTGTTAATCCAGAAAGAAATTTGTAAAGGTCAAAAAGTTTTGTGAATTTTTGCACATGGCAGGATTTAAAAAAACAGGGCCAGGAATTCCTGGCCCTGTTTTAAATCAGTTATTACAGTACCTTCTCAATGATTACGTTCATATCCGGGATCTTGAACAGCAAGATAAAAGCGATAACCAAGGCATAGATACACAGGGACTCGATCAGAGCCAGACCGATGATCATGGTGGTCATGATCTTTCCGCCTGCTTCGGGGTTCCTGGCAGTTCCCTGGAGAGCGCCGTTAACGGCATTACCCATACCGATACCGGTTCCAAGGGCCGCAGCCCCTATAGCAAAACCGCAGCCAATCGCAATACCAAGGTATATTCCAAAACCTGCACCCTGGCTGCCACCTTCTGCCGCCAATGCCATTGAAGCCATCCCGAGAACGATTGCAGTTGTAAAAAGCCCAACAAATCTTTTCTTTGACATATTAACCTCCTTTCACGTTGTTGTTATTTTGCCTTCTTCCAAAAATTATTCGCGAGGTGTATTTATATCTAAATGCCCTCACGTTTTAACCATGAGACTCTTCCATGGCTCCTACAAAATACATGATGGACAGGAGCATAAAAACCAGGGCCTGAATAAAACTGACCAGAAGTCCCAGGAACAGGACGGGAAGAGGGGCCAGGTAGAGACCTGCCAGCATGAACAGGATGCCCAGCACTGTTTCTTTTCCAAAGATATTTCCAAATAGCCGGACACTCAAAGACATGACACGGGCAACGTGACCGATAATTTCTATGGGGAGCATAAGTGGAATCAGCCACCATACAGGGCCCAAAAAGTGCTTGATATATTTGACTCCATGGAATTTGATCCCGATGGCATGGGTTAGCACAAAGGTGCACAATGCAAGGGCCACGGTCGTGTTAAGATTTGCCGTGGGTGAAAAGAATCCCGGGATCAACCCGATCAGGTTTGACACCAGGATGAAAAGGAATGCGGTGGCGATGTATGGAAAGAAAAATTTCCCCTCAGGCCCGGTGATCTCCATCATAAAGTTTTCAAGATTTTCAATGATCACCTCAAAGACGTTTTGACCTTTTGTGGGGAGGAGCTGAATGCCTTTGCCGAATAAGATTGCGCTAACAAGTAAGATCAGCATAACAAGCCAGGAATGTGTTACATGGGTGAAAGTTAATGCAAAATGTTCAAGTCCCAGTGACGATAAAATGGCATTGATAAAAAATATTGGATGTTCCATACGCTATATTGTCTCCTCAGATGATTTTTTCCATATAAGGCGAATACCGAAATAAAAGATGCTCAACACAATCGTGGAAAGACCGACAGTAAAACCAATAGGGTCCACCCAGTCATGGGTGACCAGTATATAGATAATAATTCCTAAAATGGCAAGCCTAAAATAATATTTTACTACGATAGTGTTGCCTTTGACACTGAGCACGCCGTCAGGGCCGAAAGAGTTGCGGATGGTGCGCTGCAACACATTGAAGTTAATTATAATAATCAACCCTCCAAGGAGTATTCCCAGGGTAAAGGCAGGACTCATCAAATAAAAGCTGGCCACGCCCAGGATCAAAAGAATGATCCAGTTCATCGCCTTAATATCCTTGCACGCCTTTTCCCAGTCCATCATAGCTCCTTGGACTTTTTATATAATACATACAGGTTTCTGAAGGCGGCAGCGATTCCAAGACCCAAAAATATAAAAGACAGCCACGGATTGGTTCCAAAGACCCCGTCAAGATAAATGCCTATCAGCGCGCCCAGCGCTATGGACAGGGCCATGGCTATGCCTATGGTGCTCAGGTAGCCGAGGGTCTTGATAGTTTTTTTTAGGTCTTCGTCCATTTTTTCCTGCCAAGACCAGAAGCCATGCACGCCTTTACAAATCCGGCCTTTTATCACCAAGTTCGAGGCAAGTCAAGTAGCTTCTAAAAAAGTCCTGGTGC
>DIKH01000239.1 GCA_002424495.1 Desulfobacteraceae bacterium UBA5623 | reverse complement strand
TCAACTGCCGTTTTTAGGATAATATGTTCCCGGATGAAGGGCTGGAAAAGCTCCTTGGTCTTGTGGAGAGCCTTTCAAGAAAAATCGAAGGGATCAACCAGACAGGCTTCCTGGATTCCAGCATTCTTGGTGAAACTGTTAACCCCAGAAATTTTAATACCCTTCGACGCATCAGAGACGAAGATGGTGCGGTTATCGAAGAAGAAGAGCAGTTTACAGAATTGGTCAGCAATGAATTCCTGTTACAGAGCCTGCGGAATTTATTGAATACAGAAGGCAGGGATATGCTGGAAGAATTGCCTGACGGCATACACTCGGGTCTGGTGCGACCGGGCAATAAAGGGATTTTCTTCTATTTTCAGGGCAGGCCTGAAAATGGTGAGAGGCTGCATTTCTGGAAATATTATGATATGAAGACCAAGGAAATTATAGATAACCGCTTTATTGTTGCAAACCTGATTGCCTGTGAAAAAGATACCCCGCGCGTTGTTGATCCGGATATGTTCAATGAGGTTTTTGAGGTTCAGGAAAAGGTTATCGAAAATATATTGCAGTCCTTTGACAGACAGCAAGCCCTTGAAAAGGCCCCAAGAACCCTGGACCCGATGCAACAGACCATTGCCACAACAATACAGACCTACATAAACCACCCTGATATAGATCGAAGGCGCGCAATTGCAGCAATAAAATATTTAAATGAGCCAAAACTTGCAGTTCAGATAAAAGAACTGCGGAAAATCTACAAAGACTTTGAAGGTAATGGAGAGGCAAAAACACTGATTGATGGGATTTTCAGTATGATCGAAACGACAGGAATAGCAGAACAAAGGGAGGCTCCTAAGCCATCATCAAAATTAGACCTTCAGCGCGAGGACTTGTATTTGATTTGTTTTGATTTTGTTTCATGATTTAATACGAAGATTCAGACGGAGAGAAAAGGTTTTTTCCTCCTCGCCGTTTCCCGCCTGATTTTTTGGGATGCCATTATCGAGGTCCCATCTGAAAAATGGCTACATTTCCCAATCCTTTGCGTGTACGAAAAAAACTTAAATTACTTATGAGGTTTTTTGTGGGTATGATAGAGTTGTGGAATGAAAAAGATATTCTTATTACCGTAAAGACCTATCCGGAGTATAGTTCAAAGTATACGGAAACAGTTTGCACTGCTGGGATTCTGAAGGATTCAAGGAGTCTCGTAAGACTGTATCCAATAAAATTCAGATATCTCGAAGGCAGATCTCAATTCAAGAAATACCAATGGATCAAGGCCAAAATAAAAAAGGCCACTTCTGACAACAGACCTGAAAGCTATAATGTCAAAGATGATTCCATTATACTCGGGCCGGAAATAAAATCAGATAGTAGTGGTTGGCAGGAAAGAGAAAAATGGTTGTTAAGGCCTCAGAATGTTTTCCCTTCTCTTGAATCATTAGTACAAAACAGAGAAAATGCCAATGTCTCCCTTGGAATAGTTAAGCCTAAAGAGGTCATTGATTTTAGAATTCAAAAGAAAAGTGAAAATGAAATCAAAGATTCTTATTCGAAGAAAAATGCAATAATGGCTCAGATGGATATGCTGCAGGAAAAGAAAGACCTTGATATTATTCCTGTAAAATTTTCATTGCGTTTTTCATGTGACAGTGAAAAATGCAACAAAGTTCACAATATCAGTATTCTTGACTGGGAAATAAGCGAACTATACAGACGAATCAAAAATGATGCAAACTGGAAAGAAAAGATAAGGGACAAAGTTATGAATGATATATGTGGGAAAGGTAGAGAGACGTATCTTATTCTGGGAAATATGGCTTTGCATCAGCACATATTTTGTATCCTCGGTTTTTTTTGGCCTCCGCTAAATAGGCAATTGAAATTATTTTGAATAAATCATCATGGAGTGAGATGCTTGATCTTAAGGCCGTTTCCATCTCTTTCTTTAATGGTTTCCGCAACAATCTTTCTGTGACAGATTTGCGGTTGCCTTTCATAACAAAGGAGCGCCACTTTTTTACCGCTGCATACCATACTATAAATATCATCTAGTGGTTCGTTTTTATCGGCGATGGATTTTTTGAATTCACTAAAAATTGTAGGATAGTCACCGGTTTCTTTGAGCTCACATCTCATTTCCTTTGAAGTGCCCAATTCACGATAATTGAGGTATTCAATGTGTTGTTCACTTAACGATTGAAATAGGCTGCTTTTTGAAAACCCCTTTTTCCTGCTTAAAGGCATGCGTCGAACATCAGCCACAACGGAAATTTCGTAACGTTGAAGCAATGCCAAAAAGGAATCCTGACTCAATCCTTCATAACCGATTGTATACAGTTCCATTTTATACTTATCTCATTGCTAACTCAATTATAGAGAAAGAAAGGAATATGCCAATCTGAAAGTATTGTTAGTAAGTTATAACCCTAATAAAAAAATGTCAAATGTTTATTCCTTTTTGGTTTAGATTACTTTTCTCCCAGTTTGATCGAGGCTTAAAATTCCGACGTGTCAGTATTTCCACTGTTATTCCCGATAGATTGTGTGGCCATGGGGACTGGCCATGGGATCATATGAAAATGAGTAACCTGAAAACGTTGTGATGGCGTCTCATTGATGGAATGGGTACGCCCCCTGACTAATGGACTTTCCTTTTAAGTTTTACTGAATTAGATGATAAATCCTAGCATGTGATCACCGCTGTAGATCACAGCCTCCCCCAAATCTGAGATAAGAGAGTGATAGCTTCAGTATGCTAGAAAAATCATATCAGGGGGAGATCACTGCCTTTTGCTCCTTCTTATATTCTTTGCCTCCTCTTTCCACCCCCTGGGTTTTTTCCCTTTAACCCTTCGCTGAGGATCGGGGTCGCGGTTTACATCAAGCGCAAAAGATCCTGGTGTAAAGGTGGCCTTATTGATCATTGGCCTTACCTTTTTTTCTATTTCCGCCTCCGTGCTGGACTCAAGTATCTCCTTTGAAACCGGCGGGCCGGATATAAACGTGACCGGGACCTGGGGGCTTAAAAAAATATCACCAAATGCGTAAAACAAGACGCCCTCCTTGCCGGCCCTTTCGGCCATCACCCTGAGTAACACCGGTGTCTGATCGCGCCGTCTTCCGATCCTGAGCGCCATGTCCTGGTCTTCCGAAAGGACAAAATATCTTCCATCGCCCGGCAAAAGCCCCTTTTCCATCACCACTGGGTGGGCCTTTTTTCTTACTGCAATAAACAGGATATTGGGCAGGGACTGTGCAGGATTATCAAGATTGAGGCTCCATTTTCTTTCAAGTGTCCTTATCTGATTTTCCCCTGTCTGGAACATAACCCTGTCCCTTCCCAGGAGCACCTCATTGATATGGGATTGCCTGACATAGCTGAAACCAGGCTCTTCGTTTATGGCCCTGATCAGCTCCTTGTATTTAATGAAACCGTCCGGGTCAGGGACTAGACCAAATTCGTCAGGTCTGCGGCCCAGGACATAAATCAGAAAACGGCCAAGATCTTCCACCCTGATCTGATGGTTGCGTCTACCCAAGCTCAAGCCCCATGTCAGACCCCTGCCTGATGACAAAGTCACGGATCTCATTTGGCGCAGGCAGCCTCGTCTTTATCTTCCCCCTTGAAATAAGCGGTCTTAGAATATCTTTTTGCATTCCCCCGCACTTACACCGAGGCGGTTTTTTCTTCACAGGCATAACATGTGTTTCATGGCATTTGTCGCATCGGAACACGGCCTTTGAACCTGAAAGCTTCCCTCTCTTGGCAATGGGTTGGCCGTCTATTTCAATGATGTCCATTGAAAAATCAACGACCGGCGCGCTGCTTATTGCAGTGCCAACGCCGTAAGCATCGGCAAAGGGGTTGTATTTGAGGATCTGATATTCATCAAGGCCGCCGCTTAAGAAGATCTTTACATGGTTAAATCCCCTCAGGTCCAATTCCCAGCGCACCTCTTCCATGATTCTGAGAAAGTCTCCGCGTCTTGACCCGGGCGTGTCAAGCCGGATACCGTAAAGGTCCTTACCCATGGCCTCAGCCACATTGATCGCCTCGATTTTTTCGTCATTAAAGGTATCAATAAGGCTCACCCTTTTTACATGGGGTTCGATAACCTCATGGAACGCCTGTGTGGCGGAAACGGTGTCGCCCACGATAAGTATCAGGGCATGGGGCATTGTACCCACCGGCTCTGTGCCGGTTAGCCTCGCCCCCAGGCCGACTGCGACGCCGTCACATCCGCCGATATAGGCATTTCTTTCAACCAATGGGGCAATGGAAGGGTGCATGCGTCTGGCGCCGAAGCTTATCACCTGACGCTCTTGGGCAGCAAGCCTGCATCTTGCAGCCATGGTGGCGATACCTGATGCCTGACACATGAAACCAAGCAGTGTGGTTTCATATCTTCCAAAATCAAGGTATTTACCGTGGAGCTCCATCACAGGCTGATAGGGGTGAAATATGGACCCTTCCTTCATGATCCTTACATTCACGGGCAGGTCCTTTAACAGGGAGATACACTCCTCTGCGCCTGCAAAGACCGCCCAAGGCCAGTTTTCCGGCAGGCCCTTGGCAATGAATTCAGCCCTTACATCCTTGTTCAGGCCCCTTGCCTTAAGGATCTTTTCCGTCCTCTCAAAATATACATCAGTTACAAGACCTTTTCTGATCTGCTCGGAGCTTGCAGTATGCAGCATGGCTTATCACCTCCATTAGGCGGTTTCCATCCGGAAATGGCTCTTTGGGCAAAATATCTCATTTCCGGATGGACGCTAGGTAAAAACGATCTGACGTTTCCAAATTAAAGCATATTGTTAAGTGACTGTCAAATTTGCGGATTCTACAGGTCTTACCCGATTGTGTGGGCACAAAAACCCCCCACACTCTGTCAAATGCAGTGTGTGGGGGCAAGATTGTCAGTGCGGAGGAAGGACCTTAACATCTTCAGATCTTAACAAACTCCGATATCGCCCCTTTAAGCGTCTCAGCGTCAAAGGGCTTGTATAATATTTTGTCTACACCTGCTTTGTAAGCAGCCTCATTGTCCTGGCTCTCGTTCTGGGTGGTGATCATAATGATCGGCAGATCATTGGGGGAATATTTGGATCGGGTCTTTTCCGTAAGCTGTATGCCAGTGATCCCGGGCATGTTCAGGTCAGTGAGCAACAGGTCGGGCTTTTCATTTTCCAGCCATTCAATGGCGCTTTTTGGAAACTCAAACAGGACAGGCTCAAGTCCCAGGCCGTGAAGGGTGCTCTTGTAGATGTTCAGGATCATCCTTGAATCATCTACAACACATGCCTTGAGTCTTTTTACCTTCTTTTTTTCTTTGGGCAGTATCTTTTCTGCAAATTCCGGCATGCCGTGGGCCTTGAGAAGGCTGTGATAGTGGATGCAGATATCCTTGTGGGCATTTGATAAAAACTTGATTGCCAGTTCCTGAAAATAGCTTTCAGGCGCCAGGTCAATAAAGGCCTTGTCTGCCTGGGCCACAATAATAGTCTCCACGATCCGGGCCGCGTCTTCGTCTTTGTAGCTTATCATGTTTTTGATGCCTGCGCTCAGGACATCATTGTAGTTTCCGTCAATGGCCCTGGCCGCTGCGACACGGACATGCCCCACAGGGTCTGTAAGGCCACCTGCCAGCACATAGGCCCCTTTTTGAAGGGGTAACAGGGATAATGCCTCATAGGCAGCAAAGCGGACATTGGGGTCTTTGGCCCCGCTGCTCAACAGCTTTCTGATCGGGGCAATCGCGCTTGCGTCACCAATCTGCCCTAAGGCGTTTAATGTCAGGATCTGCATGTCCGGATCATCATAGTGGAGGTTTTCCATCAACATCGGTACGGATTTTTCGCCTATTTCAACCAGGCTGGCCCTGGCAAAATTGCGCATATGGGCGTAGTGAGATCCCAGCGTTTCAATCAGTTTTGTCAGAGAGATGATGTCCTGGACCTCGGAGAAGACCTGCAAGATCAACAGATCGAGTTCATTGTCGGTTCCCATCCTCTCAGAAAGTCTCCGCATGGCGGTCGGTGTTCCGATCTTTCCAAGCGCCCTGATCGCTGTTACGGCCAATTCCCTTTTACCGGAGTAGAGGAAATCGGTGATGGTGTTTGTGGCGGCAGGGTCTCCTATCTGACCCAGTGTACTAATAACGAGCTTAATAGTAACGATGTCCTCGGAGGCGCTGAGTATCTCCAGAAGGGAGGGGACCATCTTTTCAGGCCTGATTTCACCTGCGATCTGAAAAAAAACGGATCTGTCCTCGATCTTCTTGTCAGAAAGGAACTGAGTCAGCAATGTGGGATCTTCAATGAGTTTTGAGATCATCAACTCCTTGATGATCGGTTGAGACTCGCAGAGCTTTTCCTGATGCGTCATCAGATGGGCCAGCATAGGTACGACAAATTCCGGCTCACCAAGCTTTAACTCTGAAAGAAGCATCTGCTGGGTCTCTCCGTCAATATACTCGAGACATGAAAGGACTATTAATGCCTTTCTCAAGTCCTTCCTGGCAAGATCATATCTTAGCTCATCAATCATATCCTTCACATTGGCCTTTACCATAGATTCCTCTATTTCCGGACGATTTCAGTTAGAATATTACTGTTTCTGAGCGAAGCTCGGATCTGCCGAGGTTGAATTCCCAACCCTTTTTCAAAAGGGGAAGGGTTTTCGCTCAGGTTAGGTTTTGATGACGTTATTAGGTGCTTCAATATTCGTGCCAGGAGGCACAGGATGGGGCTAAAAATAATTTCAGCAATATGTTCGGTATGTTGATACTGTATATGACACAAACAGAATTTATAGAGAGCGCCGGAAAAGTGTCACTGTTACAGGAGTGTAATGTTGCAGAGAGATGTCATGTGGAACGCTTATCCTGGCCTAAGGGCAACCTCCTAGTGCTTGAATGCCCTCTGACCGGTAAATACCATGCTGACCTGGGGTCTTGCCTGATTGCAGGCCTCAATGACCTCATAATCCCTCATTGAGCCGCCTGGCTGGACAATGGCCGTGATACCCTGACGTATGGCCACATCCACCCCGTCCCTGAAAGGAAAGAAGGCGTCCGAGATCATGCACGCCCCTATAAGACCTCCCTTGGCCTCTTTTGTATCATGATCCACCTGATCTAAAAGTGATCTGTCCTTTCCTGCCTTTTGCAGTTCAAGCTCCAGATCCTTGTACGGAAGGCCGTGTTTTCTGAAACAAAGGGAGTCCGCATACTTTGAGTATGCCTTGAATATTGCGATCTCGGCAACTCCCACTCGATCCTGTTCACCTGTGCCGATACCTACGGTCACACCGTTTTTGACATAGATGACAGAGTTGGATGTGATGCCCTGTTCCACCTGCCAGCCGAACAGCATATCCGCGCATTCCCCTTCTGTCGGCCTTCGCTCTATTGTATATGTCTGTTCCCGGTGCTCCACCGACGGAACAATAAAATCTTTAAAGGACCTGATGCGGTTCAGCGGGGACTGCTGGACTATCATGCCGCCGTCAATCAGGCTCTTAAACTCCACAAACCTTTTGTGGCTATATTCGCTGAGCCTGTCCATCCGGCTCAGACGCAGTATCCTGAGATTTGATCTTCTGGAGAGGATTCCGATTGCGCTTTCTTCATAATCAGGGGCAGCAACCACCTCCAGATAATTGTTGGACACCATTTCGGCAGTAGTGATGTCCACGGGACGATTAAACAGGGCGCAGCCTCCGAAGGCTGCGATACGATCAGCCATATTGGCCTTGTCATAGGCCTCTGATAATGTCGCACCATAGGCCACACCGCAAGGGTTATTGTGCTTTACTATTACTACTGCCGGGCCTGAGGTAAGGTATTTCATGATATTGCAGGCATTGTCCACATCGGTCAGGTTGGTCTTGCCAGGGTGTTTTCCGCTCTGGATCATGTCCTCTTCCGTCAGGGCCGAGACCAGCCCCAGACCAGGTTCAATAAATTGACATCCTCCCAGGATCAGGTTGCCGTTTATCAGTTCGTAGAGCGCTGCCTCCTGACCTGGGTTTTCCCCATAGCGAAGCCCCTTTTCGATCAGGTCTCCTGTGTTCTCATCAGTTATCTTCCAGGACCTTTTTTTGTAAACAAGTACCTGATTACCAAAAGATATGGTCATCTCCGGAGGAAAATGGTCATCCATCACAGTCCGATACATTTTTTTGAGGTCATCAGCCATGTTAAGTCCCTCGCTTCTATTGCGCACCAGCTATGCCGGTTCCTTGTCTGTCTTGCGTTTTTCTTTTTCTATGTATGCGTATGCATTGTGGTTGTGGATGGATTCAAAGTTTTCGGATTCAACGGAAAACCAGGTGATGTTTGGGTCATCATTGAGTTTGACTGCAATATCCCGGACAATATCCTCCACGAACTTGGGGTTTTGATAAGCCTTTTCTGTGACATATTTTTCGTCCTCGCGCTTAAGGACGGAAAACACATCACTAGAGGCGGACTCCTCCACAAGCCTGATCAGATCTTCGATCCAGACGAATTTCTTGAATCGCGCCTGGAGGCGCACCTCCCCCCGCTGATTGTGTGCACCGAAGTCGCTGATCTCCTTGGAGCATGGACAAAGCGTGGAGATGGGCACATGGATTATGATGACCAGATCGCTCCCCTTATTGAGTGACCCCTTGAAGGTGCACTGATATTTCATCAGCCCTTGTGATCCGGATACAGGGGCCGCCTTGTTTATGAAATAGGGAAAGGATATCTCCATATGTGCGCTTTCCGCATTAAGTCTTTCTTTCATCTCCTCCAGGATTTCAGTGAAGTTTTGAAGAGATATTCGCCTGCTGTGC
This sequence comes from Desulfobacteraceae bacterium UBA5623, assembly GCA_002424495.1. Classification (GTDB taxonomy): domain Bacteria; phylum Desulfobacterota; class DSM-4660; order Desulfatiglandales; family Desulfatiglandaceae; genus UBA5623. The sequence continues at coordinate 16,441 of DIKH01000239.1, read as the reverse complement.
TCATTTAATATCTCGACAAAACGGCTCATGTGTGTACCTTTATAATAACGTGGCAGATTGACATACATGTTTATCTCTGCAACCGTCTGTTGGCTTCCCTGGTCTTTATCACGCACTGTGATGGGGTAACGGATGCCCTTTACACCGACCTGATCAATGTCTATGTTTCTAAAATCTTTATTGTTTTGTATGTCTTGCATATCTGCCTCTGTTTGATGCTTTGTGTGATTTCCAGGTATATTATCTGACCGGCAAAGTCAACTACAGTTTCGGATATCGTGTGGTGGGTTCCAACCCATTCATAATGTAGTGCATGCAGACCATCAAGCCCTGTTTTTTCGATTCCAAAACAGAACCTCTTAGCAGATCACCTTTCCGGCAACCCTGCGCCATTGGAAAACATAAACCGTCTCATGCTGATATTCATCAAAAGCCCCATGGCCGCCATTGTTGAGATGATGGATGAACCGCCATAGCTGAAGAGCACAAGGGGTATGCCCACCACCGGCAACAGGCCCGTAACCATCCCCACATTGGTAATTACCTGCCAGAAGGCAATAGCCACAAAACCCACGGCCAGAAGAGATCCGAACCTGTTCTTGGCGTCTTTGGCAATGTTAAGGCCCCAAAGGACCAGAAACAAATAGACAAGCAGCAGTATAATCGAGATAAAAAACCCCCATTCTTCCGCCAGCACGGAAAAGGCAAAATCTGTGTGTTGCTCAGGCAGAAACTGCAATCGGGTCTGGGTGCCGTTCAAAAAGCCCTTGCCCCAGAATTGCCCTGATCCAATTGCAATTTTTGACTGATTGATGTGGTACCCGGCGCCCAGCGGGTCCATGTCCGGATTCAGGAAGATGAGGATCCGGGCCTTTTGATAGTCCTTCAAAATGAACCATACCAAAGGAGACATACATATTGTCGGTACAGCCAGTATTGCAACTGATTTCCAATTCAGTCTTACAAAAATCAGTATGGATAATGCCGCTGCGGTCAGATGCAGGGTGGTGCCCAGATCAGGCTGTTTGAGAATCAGCACTGCAGGTAAGCCGATTAAAATGAGCGGCAGCAGGATTTCCCGCAAGCCATATTCCTGATATCTGTCGCCCTCGCCAAAAAATTTAGCCAGGACCAGGACAATAGAGATCTTTGCAAACTCGGACGGCTGAATGGAGATTGGGCCAACGGCAAGCCACCTCTGCGAGCCAGACGTGGTCTTTCCAATTATCAGCACAAGTATCAAGAGGGCTATTGAGACAAAATATACAGGATAAGCAAGCTGAAGAAGTTTATAGTAATTAAATGTAGTCATCAATAAGAAGATGGAAAAGCCTATCATATACCAGTAGATCTGTTTGACAAAAATCTGAGATCCTCCCATGTCTCGTATCGGATAGGTCGCACTGTAGAGATTGGCTATGCTGATTGCAGCCAGGAGCATGAGCAGCAGCAGTAAAATCCAATCCCAGTTTTCGATCAGCCTGCGATCAAACATATCATTGCCTGTGTAAATAAGCCTCTATTAACTCTTTGGCGATAGGGGCTGCGGTGCTTCCCCCATGACCGCCGTGCTCCACCAATATGGCTAATGCAATCCTCGGATTTTCAACCGGGGCGACGGCAACGAACCAAGCATGATCCTTATAATGGACAGGGATATAATTACGTTTGCCGCTTTCATCTTTCTTAAGACCTATCACCTGGGCAGTTCCTGTCTTACCGGCAACGGTAAAGTCATTGAACCTGGTCATTGAACCGGTGCCGCCCCTCTCGTTTACCACCCCAATAAGGGCCTTTTTAACAATTTCCAGATGATCTTGTTCAATCCCTGTCTTCCTTATTATTTCAGGGGAAAATTCATAGTCTTTTTCCGCCTCCGACTTCCCAACCCATTTTGTGGCCTGAGGTCTGTAAATGACTCCGCCATTGAAGACTGCTGATATCATTGTCGCCATCTGAATAGGTGTAACAAGCGTAAAACTCTGGCCAATGGACGTTGATACTGTCTCGCCTTCCTGCCATGGAACCCCCAGCCTTTTCAATTTCCAGCTTTTTGTAGGAATAAGCCCCTCTTTTTCGTGGCCCACATCAAAGCCTGTTTTTCCCCCAAGGCCCAGTTTTTTTGCATAACGGGCGATCCTGTCAACGCCAAGCCTTTTTCCCATCCGATAAAAATATACATCGCATGACTCCACCAGCGCTCTGTGGAGATCCACCCTTCCATGACCGTGTTTTTTCCAGCACCTGTATCTGTGATTTCCAAGAAAGAAGTACCCAGGGCAAAAGACGGTTTCCCTTGGATCAATTCTGCCCTCCTCAAGGCCAGCGAGGGCGACTATAATCTTGAATACGGATGCAGGTGGGTATTGTCCTGTCAATGCCCTGTTCTGTAAAGGAAAATCCTTGGATTGAGCGATCTCCTTCCATATTGTCCTGTTTGTCCCGCATACGAAGAGGTTGGGGTCAACGCTGGGACTGCTGACCAATGCCAGGACTTCACCTGTGTTGGGGTCGAGCGCTACAATAGCCCCCTTTTTGCCGATCATGGCGTTTTCCGCTGTCATTTGAAGATGTTGATCAAGTGTAAGACAAACATTTGACCCTGACCCAGGCAATCGGATAGAGATCGTCCGTATTTTTCTACCCTCAGCATCAACCTCAATCTGCTCACCGCCCCTCATGCCGCTAAGTGAAGTCTGCCACCTGGATTCCACCCCGGATTTTCCGATCATGTCCCCTGACTTGCTATCTGGATATTGTCCTCTGTCAAGCTCGGCTTCACTGATCTCTCCCAGGTAGCCCAGCAGATGAAACGCAAAATTTCCGTATACATAATGCCGTCCCGGCTCGACCTTTATCACAACACCAGGCAGATTATACTTATACATTTCAACTATGGCCAGCATATCACGGGACATATCCTTTTTGAGACAGACTGGCCTGAAAGGGACAGTGGCAGATGCGTTTAGTTTTTGCCTGGCTGACTCAGGATCAAGACCTGCCAATCGTTCCAAATCCTGGAGGAGTCTTGCGCGGTCCTGGACGTCTTCAGGGATAACGAAAAGATCATAAGATGGCCTGTTAGCGATAAGCACATTGCCATTGCGGTCCATGATCATACCCCTGACAGGTGTAATATCCTGGAGGCGGAGGCGATTATGTTCAGACTTGGCTCTGTAAATAGGCCCCTTTACGATCTGCAGGAACCACAGCCTTATGACCAGGATACTGAACAAGACCAGGACAAACAGGGTGGCATTCCTGATCTGTCTGTTAAAGATCCCAACGGAAACAGGATCAAAATTCGATATCCTCAATGGTTAGTCCCTCTCTAAAGAATCATACAGAAAGGTCTGTTTAACAGCCTGCAAAAGCAGGCAGATGGGACAGTTTATAAATGGTATGACTCTAATTTAACAAGTATAATTTAATATCCTTTAAGCGGTCAAACAGATAGAAACACAAAGGCGTGGTCAATCCTGTAACCAGCACTATGGTAAGAGAATCCCACAGGAAAGACCCTGAAAAAATGGCACATTGAGAAAATGTCTTCAATATGAGGAAGAAAAATACATATTTTATCAGGATCACCAGACAGACAATCGCAGCCTGTCCTCTTGGGGAATGAAGATTGAAAAATTTTGAACAAAGCAAGATTCCCCCGAAGACGCTCAAATAAAGGGAGGTAAAGATACCATACATACCACCAGATAAAAGATCTACAAAAAGGCCCTGACCAAGGGCGAAAATGCAGGAACCTGCAAGTCCATAGTGCAGGCAAATGTAAGCGGTTGTTGTGGTCAATATATCAGGGGTAAATGATTCTGAACCCACAAAGCCCGCAAGGCCCCCTTTGGTCAGCGTAAAGGCCATGGCCAAGAGCCACAATACCATGTAAAACCCTATTCCACTTTTGTCTGTTCTGACGATGGCATGCGCTCCTTCATAATCAAAAGGACTACTTCCAGCTTGGAAAAATTTACAGTGGGTCTTATGTCAATGTCCTTAAAAAGCTCTCCCGGGACATCTTTGACATTCACGACCTCACCTACCGGCAGGCCCTTGGGAAAAATGTCCGCGAGACCAGAGGAGACAATGATGTCTCCTACTGCAACAGCGCCGGATTTTTGAACATAATTGAGCTTGCAGATATCAGTGGAAAGCCCCACTGCAATCCCCCTCTCCCTTGACCTCTGGACAAGGCAGTCAACAGCGCTGTTCTGGTCAATAATCAACAACACCTTTGCATAATTTTGTGAAACGGAAACAACTCTGCCAACAATGCCGTCGGCATTGACTACCGACATGTCCAGTCTGACCCCTTCATCTTCACCCTTATCAATGATCACTGATTTGAACCAGCCTGTCGGATCCAGGCCTATTACCCGGGCGGCCAGGGAAGACTCGTTTATGGACTGTTTGAATTGAAGCAGTTCTTCAAGTCTCTTGTGGCCGGATAACATCTCGAGATATCGGCTGTTTTCCATTTTCAGCGAATCAACGGCAGCCTTTAACCGTGCGTTTTCTTCACGGACATTAATCAGTTGGAAATAATTCAGCCAAAACCTCTCAACTGCGCCAGACATCTGGGCCATGAGATTCTGAAAGGGGGCGGTAATATCAATCACCAGTTGGCCGGTAGGACCCCAGGGAGATATCTTGCCTGAACCATAGGAGAGCAGAAATATAATCAGACCAATAAAAAAGACCACAATCCACAATTTGGGAAAATGTTTTTTCCTTTTCAATGGCCGAATTCAACTCCACTTTGACATGACCCGCTGTCAGTCAGCATATTGAATCCGTTCGCTGATTGGCAAACCGCAAGGCCATTATATCCTTATAACTCTGTGTTCTTGAATTTTTACCGAATCTCGACTTCTCTTAGAATCGCCCAGTTGTCCAAAGCCTTTCCAGAGCCCAGAACCACGGTGGAAAGGGGGTCTTCAGTAATGATAATCGGAAGTTTGGTCTCCTCCCTCAACCTGACATCAAGGCCCTTGAGCAGGGAGCCTCCTCCTGTTAGAACGATCCCTCTGTCCACGATATCCGCAGACAACTCTGGGGGAGTCTGCTCCAGGGCAACATGCACCGCCTCGACAATTGCCTCAACCTGCTCTGAAATAGCCTCTCGAATTTCTTCTGAATCAATGGTCAGAATCTTGGGGATTCCAGTGACCAGGTCTCTGCCTTTTACCTCGATAGTTTCAATCTGATCACCAGGGTAGGCATTTCCAATCGTTGTCTTTATGACTTCTGCGGTGGTTATGCCTATCAGTAAATTGTATTTCCTTTTGATATGTTGCAATATCGCCTCGTCCATTTTGTCGCCTCCAACTCTGGTGGAGGTGCTGTAGACAATGCCAGCAAGCGATATGACGGCAACCTCTGTTGTGCCCCCGCCAATGTCAACAACCATGTTACAGGCGGGATCGGTAATGGGAAGTCCTGCCCCGATGGCAGCCGCCATAGGCTCTTCGATGAGGAACACCTCCCTTGCTCCTGCTGATTCCGCGGATTCACGGACAGCCCGTTTTTCAACCTGGGTGATTCCACTGGGCACGCAGACAATGATCCTGGGCCTGACAAGTTTCCTTCGATTATGGGCCTTTCTGATAAAATGGCGAAGCATTGCCTCGGCAATTTCGAAATCAGCAATCACCCCATCTTTCATTGGACGTATAGCTTCGATGTTTCCCGGAGTTCTGCCAAGCATCATCTTGGCCTCTTTACCGACCGCCAATACCTTGCTCGTTCCTTTTGCGTCTTTTCTCACAGCTACCACAGAGGGCTCACTCAGAACGATCCCTTTTCCCTTCATATAAACGAGAGTATTGGCTGTCCCGAGGTCAATGGCCAAGTCATTGGAAAATATTCCGAAGAGGGGATCAAGAAGCATTGCTGTCTCCTTTCTTTGCTGCTAGTGTCATAATGGTTATATTTGAGCGAAATTTATTTTCTCAATACCTCGTGGCCGAGATCAGAGGAAGATACACCCAAAAGATAAAATAAACAACTGATTTTATCTTGACAAAATCTGTTACCCGTGTTTGAATTTAAATTTATGCCAGCTCAAGAAGAACGTTTGGTGATGCCATGAAAAGAACTTATCAACCCAGTAATATTAAAAGGGCAAGAACCCATGGGTTCAGGGCCAGGATGAAGACAAAAGGCGGTATAGAAGTATTAAGACGAAGAAGGGCAAAAGGCCGGAAGCAGTTATCCGTGAAATATTATGCATAGTCCTGCCGGGCTGTCCTGGACTTAATGGGATCTTTTTCGTTTCCGAAGTCTGAAAGAATATTGAAGCGGGCAGATTTTGTCAATCTAAATCGCTCGGGTAAGCGCCTTTATACAAAACACTTTACCCTAATTCTTAAACGGAACGGGCAAGGCGTTACAAGACTGGGGGTTACTGCCGGAAAGCATGCCGGTAACGCAGTCAGGAGAAACAGGCTGAAAAGGCTGGTCAGAGAATATTACAGGCTCAGCAAGGCATGTCTCCCCCAAGGATACGATATCGTCATAATAGCAAAGAACAATGACGCCAGATATCTGGACCTGTGGAAGGTTAATGAGGAAATCAGTATCATTTTTGACAACAAATTTCGTCAATAAGATAAGATATATACCTGTCACTCTGATAGATATATACCAAAAATTTATTTCGCCTTTTTTTCCTCCTTCCTGTCGTTTCCATCCAACTTGTTCGGCCTACGCCCGGTGTGCCATTTTTAAATATGGCATCCTAAGGGGGGGGCTTCGTGCGCTTTTCAGAATAGCAAAGTGTCACCCCTTCCATCCAGGTGGGTATGATCCACTTGTATGAGACTTTTGCCTAATAGATTCCAATGACATATCGTTTTAGTCAGCAGTTTGTTATCCTTTCGGAATTCAAATGATCAGGTAAGATAATGGAAAAGAGAACGATACTTGCCTTTGTCCTATCTTTTGTGGTCCTCCTAGTATGGAGTCACTTCTTTTCCCCAAAACAGGAGCAGACGCACCGGGAGAAGGCCGCCACTTATGATGAACAGCAAAAAGATATGGTACCGGATGACTCGCAATCCGGAGATAAGCCACCCACTGCGTCTTCGCAAGGCCCTGCCAATCAGACCAGCGAAGTATTCACGGAAGAAAAAGAGGTTGTAATTGACACACCCCTTTACAGGGCCATTTTTTCAACCGGGGGTCCGACAATAAGGAGTTTTGAGTTAAAGAAATATCGCCAGACAGTTCACTCTGATTCTCCGCCAATAGAACTGGTGCATGTTGAAAAAAATACTGATTTTTTTCTTGTTAGTTTTGCCGCACCTTCTTCGATTTCGGATAAAACCATGGTCTATCAGGCGGATCATCAAGACCTCAGACTGGAACATGGCGGGCAGGACCAAGATCTTGTCTTTCAAGCAATTACACCAGAAGGCCTTTTGATCAGGCAGACCTTCCGCTTTTATCCTGATCAATACAGAATTGACATGGATATGAATGTGGTCAACCAATCTCAATTGCCAAAAGAAGGTGTGATTTTTGCAGAAATAACTGCCCCGGTGCCAAAGAAAAAAGATAGCTCTTCCTCATTTGCAGGTATTGCGCTTTCCTTGAACAGTAAGCTTACAGAGGTTGAAAGCGAAGAATTCTCTGATCAACCGGTATTAAACGGACGGATTGATTGGATGGCCTATGAAGACGGCTACTTCATGTCCGCCATTGTCCCGTCAGAGACATACCAGGGGACCTTTAAGGGGTCTGTCTTGCCATCAGGGCTGTTAAAAGGTTCCTGTCGTTTCCCTCCCGTTTCCATTGCGCCCTCTCAGCAGATTTCTTCACGCTATACCCTATACTTTGGTCCTCGTGATCTGGAAAAATTAAGGGAAGTTGGCAAAGACCTTGAGAGGGCTGTGGAATTTGGCTGGTTTGATATCATCGCCAAAGGATTGTTATTTGTTTTGCTCTATTTTAACAAATATATAAATAATTATGGTGTATCCATCATCCTTATGACGGTCCTAATAAAGATCCTCTTCGCGCCTCTTACACACAAAAGCTACAAGTCCATGAAAGAAATGCAAAAGCTGCAGCCCATAATGGCCAAGATAAGGGAGCGGCACAAGGATGATAAACAGAAGATGAACCAAGAGATGATGGCCCTATACAAGACATATAAGGTCAATCCGATGGGCGGGTGCCTGCCGATGATTATCCAGATCCCGGTCTTTATCGCCCTGTTCAGGCTTCTGGGAAGTTCAATTGAATTGAGGCATGCCCCGTTTTTTCTCTGGATAAACGATCTGTCAGCACCTGATCGTCTGTTCAGCTTTTCGTTTGCCATTCCATTTATGACCCCGCCATATGGGGTGCCAGTGCTCACATTGTTGATGGGCGCATCCATGTTTATTCAGCAGAAAATGACGCCAACCCCCGGCGATCCGGCCCAGGCCAAGATAATGATGTTTTTGCCGGTAATATTTACCTTTATGTTTATCAACTTTCCTTCCGGCCTGGTCCTTTACTGGTTTGTCAATAATATCCTTTCAATAGGTCAGCAATACTTAATTCTGAAAAGATCTGCATAAGACTTGGAGGTCAACGATGGAAGCTTTTGAATTTCAGGGAAAAAATGCTGAGGACGCAATTGAAAACGCCTGTCGCAAACTTAATATGACTAGAGATGCAATGGAGATAGAGGTTATTGAACCGGGTTCCGCCGGGATTTTCGGTCTGGTAGGCGGAAGAAAGGCCAGAATCAGGGTAATCATTCCAACTAAAGAGACGCAACCTGTCAAGAGACCTGAACCAAAGACCATAGAGGAGGCCAAGACAGAGACAGAACAAAGATTCGAGCAGGAAATAGGTGCCCAGATTGAATCCGCAGAAGAAAAAAATGGACTGGCCGTTGCCAAAGATGCCCTTGAGAACATTTTGATATTGATCCCTGTAGAGGGAACAAGCGTAACAGCGACGCAGACCGACGGCATAATCTCGCTTGAGATTGAGGGTGACAAGTCCGGCCTTTTGATTGGCCGTAAAGGGCGGACACTNNGATGCCCTGCAATTTGTGGTCAACAAGATCGTCAACAAGACCCTGGAAAAGAGGACCCATGTTGTTATTGATTCTGAGAGCTATCGTCAGAGGAGGAAGGAATTCCTGACCCAAATGGCGCTGCAGATGGGTTCCAAGGCAAAGAAGATCAAAAAACCCGTCGTCACCAACCTTCTATATCCCCATGATAGGAGGATCGTTCATCTGGCGCTGAAGGATGACAATGAATTGAGCACCAAGAGCCGTGGGGATGGCCTGTTTAAGAAGGTTATTATCATTCCCAAGTGATAACCTTTTCCCTTGATGCAGTCTTGTACCTGCCCGTACGGGAACACAAAAAGACTGCCGCGGCCCATCAATTGTAAAAAATTGTCGGCCCAGGACAGCGTGCTGAAAATTGCCTTCTTATTCAGTGAACAAGCTATGAACAATGGGCAAGAGATAAAAAATTCTGGTCAAATCCTCTCAGACCAGGATACTATTGCAGCCATTGCCACACCAATAGGACAGGCAGGAATCGGCATAATACGAGTCAGTGGACCACTGTCCCTTAAAATCGCAAAAAAGATATTCAGACCAAAAAATCCCTTAAGCCATTTTAAGAGTCATTTTCTCCAGTTGGGACAGGTGTATGATCCCTCCTCCCTGTCCTTGATTGATGAGGTCCTCTTGTCCTACATGAAGGCGCCCCACTCCTATACCAGAGAAGACGTAATAGAGATCAATTCCCACAGTGGTCATCTCATTCTGTCCATGCTACTCCAGGTTGTCATAAATGAGGGTGCAAGGCTTGCAAGGCCGGGAGAATTCACCCTAAGGGCCTTTGTCAATGGAAGGATTGATCTTACCCAGGCCGAGGCAGTAATGAACCTCATCAATTCCCAATCGGTAAGGGGACTTCACCTTGCCTCCCAACAGGTTCAGGGATTATTCAGACAGAAAATAGAGGAACTAAGACACAGGGTCGTGGATATCCTTGCCCAGGTGGAAGTGGCGATTGATTTCCCTGAAGAGGATGCTGACATCGTGCCGCGGGAAGAGGCCATTAATTCCATAAGAAGATATGTGATCGGGCCGATTGAGGAGTTGATAGAGGCCCATGCCAGCAAGAGGTTCTGGGTTGATGGTGTCAATACCGTGATTGTGGGCCGCGTTAATGCCGGAAAATCCAGCCTTTTTAACAGGCTTTTAAATGAACAACGGGCAATTGTGACATCAGTGCCAGGTACGACAAGGGATGTGATAGGTTCCCATATCTCTGTGAACGGAGTGCCATTGCGACTCATGGATACGGCAGGGTTCGGAGAGGTAAAAGACGAGTTGGAAAAAATAGGTGTTCATCTGGCGGAGAAGAAGATGATGGAGGCCGACCTTCTTCTGGTCGTTGTTGATCAAAGCAGGCCTTTGAATGATGATGATTTGGGTATTATAAAAACGGCCAGAGGAAAAAAGGCTCTGATCGTTGTCAACAAGATTGACCTGCCTTTTGCTATGAACCAGGGTTCTTATATGGACGGATTTCCTGTTGCCCGGATCTCGGCCCTGACTGGTCAAGGTCTAAATGAATTGAGAAAAACAATTGTTCAGTGTATTTTCAAAGATGATACTGACCTTGTATCGTCAAATATTGTTCCCAATCTGAGACATAAACAGGCATTAGTTGATGCGGCAGCCTTTTTCAATGGTGCGGTACGCAATCTGGAGGTGGAATCGCCGATGGAGATTGTTGCCGAGGAGCTCACAAGCGGCCTGGAAGCGTTAGGGGGGATCATCGGGGAGACCACCGGAGAAGAGGTCCTGGACAGCATCTTCAGTCAATTCTGCTTAGGAAAGTAATGTCAGCAGCTGCTATGAGAAAGGTCTTTTTACAGGCATGAAGAGAAATAGAGAATATCACCTAAGAAGGTTTTTTCTGCACCTGCTTATTATGACCCCTTTGTACATGATTCTTTTGGGTTTGATTGTCTTTGTGGCCGGCAATGAAATAAAGACCTCAAAGATGCAGGCAAAGATATTCACACGTATAGCAGCCAAACTAACTTACTGGAATGAAGCCGGAAAAAGTGATTCCATTGGTTTTCCCTCTGAAGGTCCTTATGACCTGCGGCTGGGTTATTCGCAGATTCCGGAGTGGGTTTCCTTGCAGGAAAAAAGGTATAAGGTAAAACTCCAGGCGCGTTTTTCACCTCTTCTCTTGGAATTGACCCAATGGGGGGTGTTTCCTCCCTATCACGAAAAAACACAGGCCGGACTCAATGTCTCTGACTGCACTGGAGAGAATATTTTCGAGGCAAGTTATCCCCAGCGGGTATATGATAACTTTGATTCGATCCCCCCTCTTGTAGTCAATGCCCTGCTATATATAGAAAACCGCGATCTGCTTGACAATAGATATCCATGGAAAAATCCGGCAGTTGACTGGGGGCGGCTGGCAAGGTCGGTTTTGGATCTGGGTTTGGCCGTTGTTGACAAAGGGCACAAAAAGATAGGAGGCAGCACACTTGCGACTCAACTGGAAAAATATCGCCACTCCCCGGAGGGCGTTACAGGTTCGGTGGTGGAAAAGTTGCGTCAGATGGTTTCCGCATCTCTGAGGTGTTATATGGATGGTCCGTGGACCCTAAGCACCAGAAAAAGGATTATTTTGGACTATATCAATTCCATACCGCTTGCCGCCGCCGCAGGTTACGGGGAGGTAAATAGTCTGGGAGATGGTTTGTGGGCATGGTTTGGGGCGGATTTTGATGAAGTCAATTCCCTGCTCGGGACGGGGACAATTAATGATCCTTCTGTAGATATTGACAAGGCCGCATTGGCCTACAGGCAGATCTTAAGCCTCTTTCTGGCGCATCGCAGGCCTTCTGCTTATCTGATTACAGAGCGTTCATCCTTGCATGAGCTTGCAGACCATTATCTGAAATTGATGGCGGACGATGGGGCGATTTCACCGGAGCTGCGCGATGCAGCGCTAAAGGTCAGGCCTGTTTTTCGCAAAGACAGGCAGTTCAACTACCCGGCATCTTCAAATCGCTGGAAGGCAGTGAACCTATTGCGCACAAAGCTGCTTTCGACATTGAAGGTGCCCAATTTCTACATGCTTGACAGGCTGGATCTTTCTGCCCAAAGCACAATACGCATGGATATCCAAGAGGCGGTTACTGAAGTCTTCAAGAATCTCAAGAGGCCTGAGGTTGCTTTTGCGGCAGGCCTAAGAAGTCATTATCTGTTGGAAAGTGGAGATCCGTCAAATCTCATTTATAGTTTTAGCCTATATGAACGGGGGCAAAACGCAAATTATTTGCGCGTCCAAACAAATAATTATGATGGTCCGTTTAATATTGACGAGAGCATGAAGCTTGATCTGGGGTCAACGGCGAAATTTCGCACCCTGGTCAATTACCTGGAAATTATAGCCGATCTCCATAATCGTTATTCAGGAGTTTCACAGGCGGTACTGGATATACAAAATGATCTAATCCGAAAGGATGGAGACCGGCTTACCCTTTGGGCATTGGATTATATGTTCAGCGCCTCGGACAAGGGCCTCAAAGCGATGCTCGAGGCGGCTGTGGATCGAACCTATTCGGCCAGCCCGGCAGAGAGTTTTTTTACAGGAGGCGGGTTGCATACGTTCCATAATTTTCATAAAACCGATGACACTAAGATCATGACTGTCCGTGAGGCATTCAGAAACTCTGTTAATCTGGTATTTATTAGACTGATGAGAGACATCGCACACCATTACATGTTTCAGTCAGTGGGCCTTAACCCCTCCCATCTGGAGTTCATGGAAGAATCAGAACGACGGCAATACCTTGCAAAATTTGCAGACCAGGAAGGCAAGACCTTTTTGAGGAGGTTCTATCAAAAATACTCCAACAAAAAACCAAAAGAGGCCTTTGATCGCCTGGTGTCCGGTATCCAAAACAATCCCGCCCGCCTGGCGGCTGCCTATCGTTTTGTACAACCATCTGGTGATATTGACGAATTTTCCGAATTTATCAAAGACCGTCTTCCCAACTCCACGCTTTCACCTGAGACTCTTTTTAGATTGTACGAGAAATATGGTCCCGAGTCCTTTTCCCTTGCTGATACAGGATATATCGCACGGGTGCATCCACTGGAGCTGTGGGTTGTCAGGTATAAATGCATCCATCCGAATGCAGACCTTGCTGAAATGGTGGAGGCAAGTGCCAGGGAAAGACAGGATGTCTACAAATGGCTTTTCAAGACCAGGCACAAAGGCGCCCAGATAAGGCGTATTCGAACCATATTGGAACTGGAATCATTCCAGGAAATTCATAAGGAATGGAAAAAGCTCGGCTATCCGTTTGATTTCCTGGTTCCGTCTTATGCGACATCTATCGGCAGTTCGGCTGATAGACCCCATGCCCTTGCAGACCTTATCGGAATTATAGCGAACGGCGGAGTCAAAAATCCCTTGATCCGTTTTGAACGGCTCCATTTTGCCAAGGATACTCCTTATGAAACAATAATGGAGCCGGACACAGCACCAGGAGAAAGGGTTTTACCTGAAGAAGTGGCCCAAGTCGCAAAAGGACTTCTGCTGGATGTTGTTCAGGCAGGGACAGCAAGGCGAATTGCAAATACCTTGGTGGGCAATGACGGCAGCCCTATTGAGGTCGGAGGCAAGACAGGCACTGGAGACCACCGTTACAAAACCTTTGGCTCAGGCGCCCAGTTGATTGGCTCAAAGGTGGTAAATCGTACGGCGGTTTTTGTATTTCTTATGGGAGAACGTTTCTACGGAGTTCTTACAGCCTTTGTTCCAGGGGAAGACGCTTCAAGGTATTCATTTACCAGTGCATTACCGGTTCAGGTGCTAAGCATCCTCTGGCCCAGGATCAAACCACTTATCACAGGATGAGAGATGAGATATTTTTCCGGGCACGAGGATGAAGGAAAAATCAGATAACCTCCTAGAAAGCGAAATCCAATTTGAAGGCTATATTGCTTATGAAGGGTGACAATCTTGGATCGTTGTCAGAGACGTATTGCATCTCATCATAACTGTTGTACCTACCCATCCCGATTAGGGAGAACTTAAAGGAGTTTGTTAGATGCAAACCCAGTCCGATTCCGACCTCATAAGAGTCCACATCCTGTAAGCCCCCTGATGTCCAGTCATAATAATCTTTCTGGTTCCAGGTGCGGGCCGACATAGCGAATGACCAGCGGGATGCCTTAGGTTTAAGAACGGTATCAAGACCTAAGATGTGGACAGGGATGTCATCCCGGTTTTTATAAAGGCCCAGATCATTCAGACGGGTGAACGATGGAGTGATTGTCAACCACTTAACAGGGGTCAAGTCCGTAAAGACCCTAACGCCTTGTTTTGTCTCAAAGTCCGGTATTGTGTCCACAACACTATGGTCCCAGCTGCGTAAATTCATCTTTATCTTCTGATGTTCATTTACAAGTGGTGTCATTCGAAAGAAGGTATCAACATTGAGATTAATTGAGCTCAAAAGAGGGCTGGAATAACCCATTTCAACAGCCTGCATTGACCTGTCATAGGGGCTATTGCCAGACAGCGCAAGCAGTTCCCTCATGCCTGAGATTCCATAGTCATCAGACATTTTGCGAAATCCAGAGTCCTTCACACGTTTGGATCTGACGAACCTGTTTTTCCAATAGTCCTCTCTGAGGCTGGAAATGTTCACCCCCGACCTCCTGGAGGCATGAATGAATTTTCCGTCGGACATATAAATTCCCACGTGGTTGATACCTTTTTTCCTGGGACCGAAAAAAAGCAGATCTCCCATCTTTAACTCGCCCTTAAAAGGTGAGATATCCTCAAGTGCTTTCACCCTGCTTTGCGCGGCGGAATTATGAGGCAGGTCAATACCCAGTAACTGGGAATAAATGCACTTTGTCAGGCCGGAGCAATCCAAACCACTCTTGCTGGCGCCCCCCCAGCGATAAGGGATGCCAAGGAATTTTTTTAATTCTACTCTGAGGTCTTGTTCTGACGGAAATATGGCGGATGAGTCACTTTCGCCGGTCAGGTTTTTGATATGAATGCGGTCCGTTGGCTGTCCGGCCACTGCACCTTCGATCGGCATCAAAAAAAAGACGAACAGTGTTACCCAGCAGACTAACTTAATAAAAGGACCTTTTCGGTGAGGTGGTGGTTGCATTTCGTCAATCGGAAAAATCAGGCGCTAATGGATTAACAAATTATCAATTGATCAATTTTGTGAACGAACTGTAACTGTAACCAGTTAATTTATTGAGATGCCTCCTCGGGGCTCCACGAAAAAAACCTATTATGGGTTCAGCAAGATAATGGAAAGCAATCTACTTGTCAAGCCACTTTCAGCCGTATTCTTAAAAAAATGAGGTCCCAGATAATCAAGAGGGTTTAGAAATCCTCAAAATTTCAAAAATATTATGCATTTTATGTGCCAAAAATATTTTACGGCAGGCAAGATAGAATGATTATTTCCCAAAATATTCTCTGACCTGTTTGATTGCACAGTATTTTCCGCACATTGTGCAGACATCATCCTCTGACGGCGGGTTTTGCTTCCGGTACTCCCTGGCCTTTTCAGGCGCAATGGCAAGTCCTATCTGGGACTCCCAGTCAAGATTTTTCCTGGCCAATGCCATTTTTCTGTCTCTTTCAATTGCTAATTTGTTTCCACGGGCGATGTCTGCCGCATGGGCTGCGATTTTTGTGACAATAACTCCTTCCCTTACATCTGCCGCACTGGGCAGACACAGATGTTCTGCAGGAGTCACATAACAGAGAAAGTCCGCTCCTGCAGCCCCTGCTAGTGCCCCCCCAATAGCGCAAACCACGTGATCGTAACCAGCACCGATATCAGTGACCAGGGGACCAAGGACATAAAATGGGGCATGATGGCAAAGTTTTTTCTGCAGAAGCACATTGGCCTGAATTTGATCAATGGGCATGTGCCCAGGACCTTCTATCATCACCTGAACATCTTCTTCCCATGCCAGTTGAGTAAGATGACCCAGGGTCATTAATTCGTGAATCTGTGCCCTGTCCGTAGCATCTGCAAGGCACCCGGGCCTTAACCCGTCACCCAGGCTGAGGGTTAAATCATATTTCTTGGCGATGGACAGCAGTCTGTCATAATTTTCATACAGTGGATTTTCTTTTTCATGATGCAACATCCAGCAGGTCAGAAATGCTCCCCCCCGGCTCACGATGTCTGTGACCCTGCCCTGTTTTTTTAATATATCCAGGGCCGGCCTTGTGAGCCCACAGTGCACTGTAATAAAGTCAACGCCGTCCTCTGCCTGCCGTTCGATCACATCAAAGATCTTGTCAACCGTAAGATGAATCAATCCACCTTTGTCTTCGATGGCCTCTACAACCGCCTGGTAAATGGGCACCGTACCGACCGG
>DIKH01000411.1 GCA_002424495.1 Desulfobacteraceae bacterium UBA5623 | reverse complement strand
CACCTATCTATTGCTCGCCATTTATTGCCGTGAGCATCATAACGAGAAAGTTTCCATCAAAAGAGTTCGCGAGCTCCGCATAAAAATTCAAAATGAAATGCTTGATGCTGAAAATCACTCTCTTGATTCTGAATTTGACAGCAACATAATTCCTTCAACAAATTCAACCTATGCAAATACTTAACCGGAAATTACTGTGTTTTGCTGTAATTGCTTTAAAAATATTACTTTGTTGTTTTTTCATTTCAATCGTCTTTGCTGATCAGGACCAGATAGAGATAATAGAGTCAAATCTCACAAAGGAAAAGCAGAAGTATGAGAGGCTTGATTCACGGGAAAAGGATCTTTTGGGTCAACTTTCAGCCTATGAACAGGATGTTGCGGAGAGTAGAAGGTCTATTGAGAAATTAAGGGAAAGGATCCGGGCGGACAAACTTGAAACCGCAAGGTTTGAAAAGAAGTTGATAGACTTGGAGGGTGCGCTTGGGGATGCTGAGTCAAAGGGGTCAAAGCGACTTGTCTCATTATATAAATATGCCAGAAAGGGTTATGTCAGAGCCCTGGCAAGCGTTATGGATTTCGGGCAATTCCGGCAGAGGGTCAAATACCTGAGGGCGATATCACAGGAAGACCATAACGAGTTGTCAAGACTTGTCAAGGAAGTAAGCCGCTATCAGGTCTTGATCCTGCAATTAAGAGAGAAAATCGCCCAAAAAAAATACGATGAAAATCAAGAGAAGGCAAGATTGTTGGCCATGAGAAAAGACCTGGAAGAAAAGGTTATGCATCTTATGAAAATCCATAAAGAAAAGGAGTTCTATGAGACCGCGGTAAAAGAACTAGAGCTCGCAGCGCAGGATCTGAAGCAGACATTTACAAAGATTGAGAATAATAAAAAATATGAAACAACCTGGTCTTCAGGGTTTGAAGATGCTAAGGGTCTGCTTCCTTTCCCGCTTGAAGGGAAAGTCATAAGAGGTGATAGGCTTCTTGGGTCAAGTCATCGGCATTTCAACAAAGGGGTTTTTATCGAAGGCGGTGACAAGGAAGTAAAAGCAGTATTTCCAGGAAGGATTGAGTTCTCAGGTCAGCTTAAGGGTTATGGCGAGATTGTAATCATTAATCATGGGTCCCGTTTCTTTACCATTTCAGCCCAGCTTTCTCAAAGGATGAAGGAGGAAGGTGACACAGTGGAAACCGGGGATGTAATCGCAATTGCAGGGCAGAATGGGGCCGTAAAGAAGGCAAGGATATATTTTGAAATGAGAAAGGCAGGCAAAAATCTAAATCCTCTGGAGTGGATGAAGGAATTAGAAAAACACTAATACATCATTTTTTATTTGTTATTCATGCGCTAATAAATTAAAGATTTTTCTTAATTAAGCGATTCACAGTATCAAGAACTTGTTTTTCATGATTACTGGCCGCTAAGAGAAACTATCCCTTGACCATAAAAACACAAAGACATTTCAGGAGAAAATTATGCCAGTTACCAGGAAAAAAAACGTTATCAATATCATCTTAATTTCTGCCTTTATATGTGGAGTCCTTTTTCTTCATGGAAATGGCGGTATTGTGAAGGCGGGGACAGATGAAACCTATAAGAACATCGAGATTTTTGTAGAGGTGCTAAGACAAGTGGAGGAAAATTATGTCGAGCCTATAGACCCTCAAACCCTTATATACGGGGCTATCAAGGGGATGGTCGTTAACCTCGATCCCCATTCCTCATTTATGACAAAGGACGAACACAATGAACTGATGCTCGAAACCACAGGCAGTTTTACAGGTATTGGCATTGAGATAACCACAAAAGACGGTGTCCTGACAGTGGTATCCCCGATAGAAGGGACTCCTGCGTATGAGGCAGGGATACAATCGGGAGATAAGATTATAAAGATTGAAGACGAATCAACAAAAGACATGTCCATGATTGATGCCGTAAAAAAAATCAGGGGCCCCAAGGGGACCAAGGTGCGCCTGACTATAGCCCGCGAAGGGGAAACCAAACCGCTTGAGTTTTCTATTGTACGTGACGTTATCCCATTGATAAGTGTCAGGAACTTTCTGCTAGCCCCAGACGTTGGCTATGTAAGAATCACCAATTTTCAGAGTAAAACCACTAAAGATCTGGCCTCTGCCCTTGAACAACTTGAAAAGGGCAGAGACCTCAAGGGCTTGATACTTGACTTGAGGAATAATCCTGGAGGGCTTTTGTCGCAGGCCGAAGAGGTTTCCGATCTTTTTTTGGACTCAGGAATAATAGTGAGCACCAAAGGCAGGATCAGTTCTCAGGATAGAAAGACCGTTGCCAATCAAAACGGAAAACCCAGGGACTACCCAATAGTTGTACTGGTAAATGGGGGGAGCGCCAGCGCTGCGGAAATAGTGGCAGGGGCATTACAGGATAATGGAAGGGCGCTTATTCTTGGATCAAGGACTTTTGGTAAGGGCTCTGTCCAGACAATATTGCCTTTGTCCGATGGGAGTGCCCTACGTTTGACAACAGCAAGATATTATACACCAAGCGGGAAATCCATTCAGTTGAGTGGCATTACCCCTGATATAGAATATCAATATGTCCCTCCTGATGAAGACAGGGAAAAAAAGCCGCCTCGTTTTATGAGAGAGGAGGATCTGGAGCATCATATGCAAAACGAGCATATAATAGATGCTGAAAAAAAGAATAAAAACATGGCGGATGAAGATAGTAAGCTCGGCGAGGAATTAATTCAAAAGGACAATCAGGTCCGCTATGCAATACAATTGCTTCAGACCTGGAGGGTCTTTTCTAAGATAAAGACCCACTCCGCAGAGTAAACAATTCACCTGGAAAGTTTCAGGCAGTTCGATTTGCTCTAAGATCTAAGGAATGGTATCCCGCCTTGACGATGTGTATTTTGGCGGGATTAGTTCCTTATGCATAAGATCGGACAGAATGGTGCGTTTTGAAAATGTATAAAGAGGCTTATATCGCTGAGCCAATAAGATTATAATGAGTATCCAGAAGTTAGAAATGCCCTACCATGAAAAAACGAAAGTCAAGAGGCAGAAGAAAGAAGATTTCAGTGTTGATCCTTGTCGTCTTGCCTCTGGCCCTTACCTGCTGCCTTGCCTTTTTTCTTTATCATAGCCTGACAGAAAGTCTCCCCGAAATTTTTTCACCTGTCTACGAGGAGATCTATTCATCATCTGCTGATCTCAAAGGCAATATTAAAGATGTTGACTATGCGATCCATGAATCCCTTCTTAAAAGCGGCATCAAGGATAAGGATGTGGTGTTTTTGAATGTCCAGCCTAGACATGAAAAAGGCTATTTCTGGGACTATGCCGAGCTTTTGGTCAAGTGCAGGGATAATCAATGTGCCCTTAACCTGTTTAACAATATCAATCATGCCCTGGCAAAATCAGATCAGGAGATAATGCTTCATAAGAAAAAAGAGATTGAAAGCAAAATCATATTTCATGTGTTGGTTAAAGGCCTTATTACCCATAAATTGATCCTTACAGTTCAGGAGCATCCTCCGATCACCAAAGACGTTCGCCCTAGAATTGCAATAATAATAGATGACTTAGTACTACAGCGACAGATTTGGAAACA
>DIKH01000370.1 GCA_002424495.1 Desulfobacteraceae bacterium UBA5623 | reverse complement strand
CAACGCCCCCATAACCATGAATAACTCGCGGGACAGGCAGAGAGGATGGAGGCTCAAGCGGGGTAAGTCCTATGGGGCTGTTCAGAAAAAATTTCGGGCTTATGCTGCCGTTGCTTGGAATGACTTAAAGATATGCGCAATTCAAAACAGCCCCCCACCCCTGCCCGCTCACACCCGGACTTTTGAGAAGTTACCCCTTTTCCGGGCCGGTTTGAGAATCGGCTCCAGGAGATGTGTGTTAATGGTGCTTGGAGAAATACTTAGAAGAAACGCGAGGCTTTATCCGAAGAAGACCAGCCTGGTATTTGATGGGCGCAGCTTTACCTGGCAAGAGACCCTCTCTAGGGTTAATGCGCTGGTCAATGCTCTTTTGGGCCTTGGGGTAAAAAAAGGGGAAAGGATCGCCATCCTTTCCGATAATTCACACAGGTATCTTGAGATCTACCTTGCCGCGGCCCAGGCAGGTTTTATTCTTGTGCCGTTAAACTCCATGCTTACGGCGGCGGAATTAAAGGGATTGGTACTCAACGCCGAACCTGTCGTTCTTTTTTGCGGCAAAAACTATCTGAAAAAAAAGGATGTCTTAAAAGAAAAATGCCCGGGGATAATGCATTTCATAGGGCTTGAAGACCATGACTGCAAATACGACTATGAGCATCTGATCAAAAACAGCAGTTCAAGAGACATGCAAAGCGATGTCAGCCCGGATGATATTTTTTCCATAAGCTATACCAGCGGTACGACCGGAAATCCCAAGGGCGCATGCCTGTCTCAAGGTGCCTGCTTTATGGCGGCGCTCATACTTTCACTGGAATGGAGGGTGACGCCGACAGATAATTATCTGTTTTTGGGGAGGCTTTTTTTCGCAGCGGGCGGTTCGAAATTCATTCCCTTTCTCAGGGGATGCAAGGTTGTGGTGACAAATTTTGAGCCGGCCGGAACTCTTGAGCTGATTGAAAGGGAAAAGGTCTCGATATGTTCAACGGGGCCGACAATAATCAACCTGCTTATTACGCAACCTGATATTACAAGGTATCGCCTGGACAGCATACGTTCCATAGGCTTTACATCCGCGCCCATGCCTGTTGCCTTATGGCAAAAGGCAAACCAGGTGCTGGGGGATGTAGGTGTGTCTACCTATGGGCTTACAGAGACCAATGCAACCGGTCTGATCTTACAGCCTGAAGATGTCTACACTGTGGGGCCTGAAGCAAGACAAAAGAGGTTCGGATCCGTCGGAAAGGCTATGACGTACATGGATATCAGGGTAATTGACGCCGAAGGCAGAGACATTAATTGGGGAAAGGATGAAATCGGGGAGATAATTATCAAGGGTGAAACACTTTCAAAAGGCTATTGGAAGAATCCTTCAGAAACGGCAAAGACAATAAAAGATGGATGGTTCTATACCGGAGACCTGGCTACCATGGATGAGGAAGGGTTCATATACATTGTTGACAGGAAAAAGGACATCATCATCAGCGGCGGAATTAATATATCCTCAAGGGAAGTAGAAGAAACACTTTATCAACACGAAGCAGTCAGCCAGGCCGCCGTAATAGGGGTTCCTGATCAAAAATGGGGGGAGACTGTTAAGGCAGTTGTTGAATTGAAGAATGGCTCTCGTGTAACGGAAAAAGAACTGATAGATTTTTGCAGGTCACGCCTTGCCTCCTATAAAAAACCCACATCAATAGATTTTGCCCATGACCTTCCAAGGACATCAAGCGGAAAGATAAACAAGAGAGAACTAAGAGATAAATACTGGCAAGGTGCAAGACAGAAAGGGTGAAAAAAAAGGATCCACCCCAAGAAGGGGTGAATCCTTTTTTTATGCCGTGAGCGGTTATCTCACCAAACCTTCAGTGTCAAATAAAGGGTGCCATCGCCGCGCCTGACCAGAAGAAGGATTGTGCTCCCCTTCTTGTAAGCGGAAATTGCTCGATTGAATTGCTCAACCGTCTTTATCTGGGTCTGGTCAACCTCGAGTATTATGTCTCCCTGCTCCACTCCTGCCTCCTGGGCTGGCGTGTCGTTTTCCACATTGACCACAACTATGCCGCTTGTATCGGAAAGGCCAAGATTCCTTGCGATCTCAGGGGTAATCTTTGCCACGGTCAGACCAAGGGCGGGCCTGGCCTCGCTGGCCTCTTTAGGTTCCTGTTCCCCTTCAAGCTCTTCAATTTGCACCTCAAAGGTTTTTATCTTTCCCTTTCGTATGACATCCACGTCAACTGTCTTGCCTACCGGGGTTGAGGCCACCATAATAGGCAGCTCGCTGGAATTCTTTACATCTTTTCCGTCAAAAGAGACAATAACATCACCGCGCGCAATTCCGGCCTTTTCCGCAGGACCTCCCTCACTCACATGGCCTACCAGCGCACCTTTGTCGTCTTTCAGATTCAGTTTTTCCACAAGCTCAGGGCTGATATTCTGGATCATGACGCCCAGCCAGCCCCTGACCACTTTACCCTTTTTGAGTTGTGGCAGCAGGTCCTTTGCCATGTTGATAGGGATGGCAAAACCAATTCCAATGCTTCCGCCTGTCTGGGAGAAGATGGCCGAGTTGATCCCCACTACCTCACCTGAGACATTTACCAGAGGCCCTCCGCTGTTGCCCGGGTTTATTGAGGCATCTGTCTGGATGAAGTTATCGTAAGGGCCTGAACCGATGTGCCGGTACTTTGCGCTAACAATCCCTGCCGTCACGGTATTGCCGAGGCCAAAGGGGTTTCCGATGGCAACCACCCAGTCTCCTACCTCCAGTTTGTCTGAGTTGCCGAGCGGAAGAGGTACAATAGACGTGTTCCCGGGTTTGATCTTGATAAGGGCAAGGTCTGTCTTTGGATCGAGGCCGACGACAGTGGCGCTGAATTCCTTTTCGTTGTCTAGCCTTACCTTTATCTCATCCGCCTTTTCAACCACATGGTTGTTTGTAAGTATATATCCCTCTTTGTCAATTATGAAACCGGTTCCAAGGCCCCTCTGCTTAAAATCCCTTGGCATCTGATCTCCGAAGAAGCGGTCAAAAAAGTCTCTGAACGGGTCATCAGGCCCAAAGGGCATGCTGGGCGCCATTTGTCTGCCTTTTACAATTTTTACCACACTGATATTCACCACGGAAGGGCTTATATCTTTGGCAAGTTGGGAAAATGAGCCCGGGGCCTCAGGGAGTATTGAACTAGTCTGAGCCACAGTTGCAGGAACGCTGCCTGCCAGGGCTAATGCGATAAGACAGACGATAAAAAAATAAAAGCGGACGGCGTTTGTTTTTTCAGAGATATTTCTGTTGCTGGGCATGACGGCCTCCTTTGAGATCATTAACCTGATAACTATTCGAAAATATTTTTGTAATGCTTAAGACAATGTTAAAAAACCGGTTAAGAAAATTTTGAATCGCATACACAATAGACAACCTATAACCATAGTGAACTTTCTTATAATACCGGAAGAAAAATGTTTCAAACAATTCTTACTGGCAGCAGGTTAGCTGTTTTTGACAACAGTCAACATTTTAGTTGTATTGACGGAATTCTTATCCATATGGTCAGTTTTTGCTCATAAGATGGGTTACTGCCTGCTCAAGCCCGTCAATGGTCAACTCAAACATGGGAAAGATTTCACGGATAGCCCCGATGGTGCGTGTGTATGGCCATTCAGCGGCCATGACGGGGTTTAGCCAGACAGAGTGGGGAAAGGTCTCTGCTATGAACTGTAGCCTCTTGTAACTTGGTTGTGATGTTCGTTCTTCTATGTGGATTGAACCGTCAGTGGCCATAAGTTCATAGGGGGCCATGCTTGCATCTCCCAGTATGACGAACCTGGTTTCAGGATCAAGACGGATAAGATCCTCCACATTAAAGGGCTTGATGCGCCTTGGCGGGTCTTCCCAAAGCCTATCATAGATGGTGTTGTGAAAGAAAAAGGTTTTTAGTTCCTTAAACTGCGCCCTGGCGTAATTGAACAGAGTCTGGACAACAAGGACATATGGCTCCATTGACCATCCGCCATTATCAATTGCAAGTATGACATTGAGCCGGTCTTTAAGCCTCCGCTCAAAGACGATCTCAATTTCGCCTGCATTTTTCATGGTCTGGTAGATGGTTTTATCTACATTTACCACATCCTTTGGGCCGTCAGGGATCATATGCCTAAGCCTCTTGAGGGCCTCCCCCATCTGGGCCTGGGTCAGGGGGCCTTCATGTGAATAGTCCCTGTATCTTCTGTCCATGGCCACCTTGACCGCGGACTTGTTTCTGGAGACTCCTCCAACCCTCATGCCCCCTGGGTGATAGCCGGAGTGGCCGACCGGCGATGTCCCTCCCGTCCCTATCCACTTGCTTCCGCCATGGTGCTCCTCGGTCTGTTCCTTCAGGCGGTCCATGAAATATTTCAGCAATTCCTCCGGGCTTAACTTGCTGATAGTCTTTTCATCAATTCCAAGCGCCTGGGCAAGCCCCTTTGGGTCTTTCAGCCATTCCTCAAGCATGGAGCGCGCTATCTCGGACAGCTCAAATTCTTCCGGGTCTTTGAGATCAGCCCCTTCAAAGTAGTGGGCGAAGACCTGGTCATAGAGGTCAAAATACCTCTCACTCTTCACAAGTATGGCGCGGGCGGATGTGTAGAAGTCATCAATTGATGTGATCAACCCCATTGCCAGGGCCTTTTGAAGCCTGAGAAATGAGGTTGGGGACACTGGGATGCCCACCTGCCTTAAGAGGTAAAAAAACTTTGTAAACATGACCCCCTATATCCTCATTCTGGTTGCGGCCCTCTGTGCGATTGCGTAGTCCGGGCTCTTCTTAAAGAGAATTCCAAGATAGGGGACCTCTCCTCTGATAAGGTCCTTGACCTTGAAATCCGGGTCTGCCTTCAGCGCCCTGATCCAGTTGATCAGTTCTCTTGTAGCAGGCTTTTTTTCAATGCCCTTGAACTCCCTCATCCTGTAAAATGACATCACGGTATTTTCCAGCAGATCTTTGCTGATGTCATCGAAATGGACCTGGATAATTTTCCTCATCATATCTGGTTCGGGAAATGCGATGTGGTGAAAGTTGCAGCGGCCCAGAAATGGATCGGACAGGTCTTTCTTGGCGTTGGAGGTGATAATGATGATTGGTCTGTTCTTTGCCCTTATGGTCTTATCAATCTCAATAATATCAAATTCCATCTGGTCCAGCACGTCGAGCATATCGTCCTGGAAGTCCGTATCCGCCTTGTCAATTTCATCAATCAGCAGGACCACCTTTTTATCCGATGCAAATGCCTGGCCTATCTTGCCCATCTTGATGTATTCTTCAATGTTGCTGACCTCGCGTTTGGAATCCCCAAAACGGCTGTCGTTTAATCTTGTCAGGGTGTCATATTGGTAAAGGGCCTCCACAAGCTTCATGCTGGATTTTACGTTGAGGACAAGCATGTCCATTTGTAATGCCTCTGATATGGCATGTGCCAGCATGGTCTTGCCTGTGCCTGGTTCTCCTTTTAGCAGAAGAGGCATCTCCAGGGCCATGGAGATATTTACTATCCGGGCGAGCTCTTCATCCAGGACATATTTGGATGCCCCGCTGAACTGACTGTTTGAATTTGTCATCGTTTTACTCCTCGATAATAACGGAAATTTTTCACATAAGTGGTCAATAAACAGCATCCTAATCGCCACTTGAGTGCATTTTATCAATGCACTATCTAATCATTTTTGCCTTTGAGGTCAAGGCAATATTGTTTTGCCCCTTCAGCCAGTCATGCAATCCTTGTGGATAAGTCAGAGAACCATAATAGTCACCAGCAATTATTTGATGTGTCAAAATAAATACAGAATTCTGGAGGAGGGGACATGAGAACGGAGCATGTCAATGCTGTCTAAGATGCGCTTAAATAGTGTTCATCCAGGAACGAGATAGTTTTCGCAAGGTCAAGGAAGATGAGGATTTTAACCACAGGAATACATTGAAGTATTTCGAGGAGTAAAATCCGAATCTGACGCAGAGATTGCGGAAAATAGCCATTTCTGGGTGGACACTAAATAGGTCAACTGGAACCATCCTGCTATGACGCGGGGCACGGTAATGTCCTCATCAAGAGATTCCCATCTCAATGCAAATCCATTCAAACGCAATGTAACCTCTTTGAGTTGTTCAACCGAAATTTACTGTAATTATGCTGTTATTGCCTGTAATTGCGATGGAACCTTGTTCAGGATAATTTCATTCAGATCAATCTTGCGGCTGGCATTATCAATATCAATTCCTGTAATATTTCCGTTATCATTATAATCAAGGACGACACCTTCGGATATCTCAATGCTTTCTTTGCTCGGTTTCGATGATAAATCAATATATAGAAAATCAGTCTCCGGATAATAGTTCAATCTCATAGTTCAAACCTCCTGTCAAAGAAGCGATAAATGATAACCCGGTTAAATTAATCTGTAAATATTTCTTTTGCGCATTGCACGCAAAAATCATCCGCCATCAACAACTCTTAACACTATACAAAAATTCGGGCTTTTGTTTTTATCAACCCATGTGTTCTCTGTGGCTCTGTGTGAGACATTTTTTTGTTTTCTCTCACCCGCTTCGCTAGAGGCACGGAGGACACAGAGATGGCTCTCATGAAACTTCGCAGTTTCATCCTCGATCAACCAGGTTGAAGCTGGAGGCGGTACCTGATTCTGGCTCCTGGCTACCAATATCAGCAACAGAAAATTAATTATGATGAATTCGCAAAAAGTCGAATTCATCAGGTTTTAGGGTTTAAGTGTTAAGTTTTAGGTTATGCTTTGCCCGTGAAATTAGATAGTTAAAACCTAAGACCTAAAACTTAAAACTGAGTAAAAAGTCAATTTTCGACTTTTCACGAAACCATCAATCATGTCTTTCTTCCATAATTCAAAATTAAAAATTCACAACTCACAATTATTCCCTATCTATCTATCTATCTATCTATCTATCTATCTATCATCCTCACACTTCCAGGGTTTTTTAAACCGGCCAACGCCAGGGACCATCCTCCCCGACACCGGCTAAGTCCGGCGTTACAGCAACAATTCACAGATATTGCATCCAGAGCCGCGCAGGCCCTTATTATGCCTTGGCGGCACAGTACACAGTATCTCCAAAAATATTACAACCGGCCAGAAGTGGGGCTATAGTGTGATTAATAGCTGATTTTAGACAGTTGTCCCATAAACGGGCTGATATATTACTGCCAAGTCCCGGCGCGGTGCTGGGCTCTTGCGTATGGCTCGCTGCAAGCCCTGCGCGGAATCAACATGCAGCGAATGGAGGAAAAATGAAAAGAAAAGTTTAAAGCTCTATCAGAGTACTGATCGTTTTGTTTTTGGTCCAGGTTGTTCCTTATACTGCACTGGTCGTTACAGACCGGGAATCTTGTGAACACATATAATGAGGAGAGAGAAGAATGAGGAAAAAATCATGGAAGACCTTTATTTTTTTGAGTTGTTGGGCTTGTGCATTGAGTATATTGCAAAGCCCGAGCCTAACCAAGGCTGGCGAAACCCCAGCCATTATTTATTCAAAACAAATTAATATCGTTGCCAGACCTGAAGGATCGGACTCCGGGAAAGCGGCACTTGGCGATGACGGCATCGTTTACTTTATGGGGAAAAAATTCGGTTACCCAGATAATAAAAATGGATTGATTGCAGTTAATCCGTTGAGTGGTACCATTATTTATGGTCCAATTCTAAACCCAATTGGTCAACATGAGGGGGCATCAATCAGCTCAGACGGTACGATTTATACTGTAGGGGATTGGAATTCTTGTGGCGACGGAATTGTAACTGCTCATAGATCATCCGATGGAACGCTATTATGGAGCAGACGATCTTCTTCCGGGGTATATTCGCCTCACCCTCGAAACGTTCCCGCCATTAATGAATCTTTAAACAGTGTATATTTTGGAAGTTCAGGCCTTTTTTCACTAAATATGCAAACCGGTACAATCAACTGGGTAAAATCAGGCGGCGAATATATTGGCGGCTGTGGAATGGCAATAGACTATTATGAAAATGTTTATTACGCAACACAGAATAGTTATACTTCTACCCAGTAATTTCCGGTTAGAAAAT
>DIKH01000214.1:3330-4342 GCA_002424495.1 Desulfobacteraceae bacterium UBA5623 | reverse complement strand
ACTTCGAACTCTGGTAAGTCATTATACTCGTGTATATTTAGTATCTTCATGTGGCAAATGGGTGTTATTCTAAGTCGCCTGCAAACCAATACCTTCGTCGACTGCACGGCGCGGCTCCTCGGTCTTGTTCTGAATACAACTGAGAATGAGTATTGAGGTAAATAATCATATTCCAAAGAGACCTTTCTTGAAACAATCCTTTTATGACCTCAATCATTCTGATTTAGAAATGGTGCTCAATCAGCATGATTTAAACCACTCAGCAGCGGCGATTCTTTTTAACTGGCATTACAAGAAAAAAGAAGAGGCTCAATGTTATGAGAAGATTGCCAAAGGTTCATTGACCTTTTTTCAGAATAAATTCGACTTCTCTCTGCCCGAAATCGATACGGTTCATGAGTCAGAAGATCGGACCGTAAAATTTCTCTTTAAGCTGAAAGACAATCACACAATTGAAACCGTCCTTATTCCGTTTCATAATAAATATTCGATCTGCCTTTCATCACAGGTTGGATGTGCGATGAATTGTTCTTTTTGTTCTACCGGAACACAAGGACTTACAAGAAATCTGGCTACCAGTGAAATTGTTGGCCAGTTTCTCCAGGCCTGGCGCTGGCTTGCGAAAAACAGGCCCGGGGAAGAGAGAATTTTAAATATTGTTTTTATGGGCCAAGGCGAACCGTTACATAATTTTGATGCCGTCAAAAAAGCGTGCGAAATATTTTTATCACAACACGGCACTTCCATTGGTGTGCAAAAAATCACCATATCAACCGCTGGCTATATTCCCGGACTCAAAAGATGGGGCCAGGAAATCCCCGGCGTGAACCTGGCGTTATCTCTTCATTCACCCTTTGCAGAAAAGAGAAATAAACTGATGCCCATTAATATAAAATATCCACTGGATGCAGTGTTGGCCCATATTGACCAGATACCTTTACTTAAAAAACAATTTGTTACTTATGAATATATTCTGATAAAAGATTTTAATGATTCTCCGGATGATGCGAAA
>DIKH01000214.1:0-3246 GCA_002424495.1 Desulfobacteraceae bacterium UBA5623 | reverse complement strand
TTTTAGATACCTTTAAAATTCCGACTTTAATAAGAAGCGCTAAAGGCGATGATGTATCGGCAGCATGCGGACAACTCAATTCTAAGAATTAAAGAGCTAGCAGGGGCAAGTGTATGAGGCCGGACCCAGTTAACAGATTACAAGACAATGAAAATAGCATTATTCAGCGATACCCATGCCTTACATGAGCAAATCAACATTCCGGACGCAGATATTTTAATTTTTGCCGGCGACATGACCCATTGCAGAACCGCCAGGGATGTTGCGGATTTTAATCGTTTTCTCGGATCTCTGCCTCACAGGCATAAAATCGTGGTTGGCGGCAACCACGATCACAGGCTTGCCCATGATCCGGTAAAAGCCAGACTGCAACTCTCGGAAGCGGTATATCTTGTCGATGAATTTGTGGTCATTTCCGGGATAACTATCTACGGAGCACCCTGGCAGCCGTTATTTAACGACCGGGCCTGTGATGCCTTTGCCTTACCGCGAGGAAAAGCGCTGAAAGAAAAATGGGATATAATCCCGCCTGATGTCGATATTTTAGTAACTCACGCTCCTCCGGCCGGCATTCTCGATCAAGACGGTCCCGTCGCCCATGGCTGTTCGGACCTCACTGCCGCTGTGGCCGCACTCAAGCCCAAGTATCATGTTTTCGGCCATATCCACAGCAATCACGGAATGATTCAATATGGCCCCACAATGTATATAAATTGCAACGTCCAAGGAGAAAACGGTGAATTACGTTCCGCACTCCTGCTTGACTACGACGCGGGTAAGTTCCTGTAATTCCAGTTCTCAAGCAAGAGTTCACTTCGTCGAGTACATCTTGATTGAAAAATGGAATAACGTGGGAGTCGCATAAAAGATGAAATAAAGCGGCATAAATCGCCGATCAAGAACATCAAGAGGGACTGACGAGCACCGGGATTCATTCGAACAACGCCAAGGTTCTTGTTGCCGCACAAAAATAAGTCTCTACATTTTTCAAGTCATAATCCAATCAACGAGAAAGGCCCTGCTTCATTGAAGAAGCAGGGCCTTTCTCGTTCGAAAATTTCCAGGGACTTTATCAGCCAAGGGCCGTGGCCAGAGACTTCTCCATCTTCTCGTTCACAATTCCGCTGATATGCTCATTGGTCCAGATACCATCCTTGCGCACGACTTTACTGGCGTTGCCAAAGGCGATCCTGACCTTCTGATCGGAGACGGCAGCCAGGGCCTTGTCAATCCTGGCCTTCAGCTCTTCTTTGGACAGTCCCTCGGCCTCGCCGATGGGGCCAAGCTCCTTGATCTGGTTCGTAAACTTGGTGATCAACTGGACAAAGCGTGGCGCCTCGGCAGCAGAGGCCCATTGCAGACTGTAGCGCTCCTCGCGGATACCGACTTCCTTCAAGACCTTCTTAACCAGTGCATCCACACCCATTGCATCGTAATTACCAACCTGGTAATGGCATTCGCCAAGTTGTCAGCCGCCGCTGAAGATGCCGTCAGCACCTTCAGCCAGTGCGCGCAGGACAAAGGCCGGATCGATGCGCCCGGTACACATCACCCTGAGGGTCCGCATATTGGGCGGGTATTGAAACCGTGAAACACCGGCAGCATCTGCCGCGGCGTAACAGCACCAGTTGCATAAAAAGCCAAGGATGCTGGGATTAAATTCCTGGTCAGCCATAAGACATTCTCCTCAAATATAATAAACTTGGTCCATCTAACCCCGATAAACAGGATAAGTGCCTTTCACAGATTATTATCTTGTCAGAAAACAAGAAAACAATCTGTAAGGCCACTAAATTTAGAATTGAAATTATCTGTCGCCAGTGGCCCCGAAGGCCTCTATCTGGGAGATAAGCTGCTCATTGGTAAACCCGCCCATGGAGATGGCAAAGGTCGGACAATGGGCGGCGCAGATCCCGCAGGCCTTGCACGAAGCGGAAACAGTCTCCGCCTTGCGCTTGCCATCCACCTTCTGCATGACAATGGCCCCGTAAGGACAGAGGCTGGTACAGAGGCCGCAGCCAATACACTTGTCCTGCTCAACACTCGAGACAATAGGATCAACCGTCACATGACCCTTGACCAGCGGAATCGCTGCTTTGGCTGCAGCCGCCTGCGCCTGAACGATGGTCTCATCAACAGGCTTGGGTCCATGGGCCAGTCCGCAGACATAGACGCCGGAGACTGACAGCTCGACCGGACGCAGCTTGACATGGGCTTCCAGGAAGAACTTATTGGCCGTCACCGGCAGTTTCAACAGCTTGGAGAGGGTATCGGTATCATCCGGCACGATCCCCACAGAGAGAGCCACCAGATCCGGGTTCATGACCATCTCTTCCTGCATGATGGAGTCAAAGAAACTGACCTGCACCTTTCCGCCCTTTTCCGTAACCTCAGGCTTGCGCTCCACCTCATAGGGGATAAAGACCACACCCATCTTGCGGGCCTCAAGGTAGGCGTCCTCGGCAAAGCCATAGGTGCGCATATCCCTGTAGAGAACAATGATCTGGGATTCAGGATTGATCTCCTTTACCTTCAGAATATTCTTCAAGGCGTGATTACAGCAGACCTTGGAGCAGTAATTAAGATCATCACCACGCGAGCCGGCACACTGAATCATGACGATGGAGCCGGGTGCCCGGGTCTTGGCCTTGCCCGCCAGTTGTTTCTCCAGCTCCTGCTGGGTGACAACCTTTTTGGACTTGCCGAGCAGATACTTGTCAGGGCGATGCTCACGGCCGCCGGTGGCGACAATGATGACGCCATGGTCAACGGTCTGCTCGACCTTGGTCTGTCCCTTGCCGCTGGCAATCACCGAGGCAAAGTTGCCGATAAATCCGGCGGTCTGCACCAGCTCCGCATTGCAGATAACATCTATGTTTTTAGCTCCGTTAACCTTGGTGACCAGGGTCTTCAGGTGCGACTGCACCTCGTCGCCTGCCAGGGTATGATGGAGATTCTTGAGATTACCACCGATACTGTCCCCTTTTTCAATGAGGACCGAATCAAATCCCTGTTCGGCCAAGTTCAGGGCAGCGGTCATTCCCGCCACGCCCGCGCCTACAATCAGGGCCTTGGGGGTTACCGGCACCGTCTGCTCGGGCAGGGACTGGATATGACGGGCCTTGGAGACGGCCATGCGCACCAGATCCTTGGACTTGATAGTAGCCAATTCCGGCTCACCGGCATGGACCCAGGAACATTGATCACGGATATTGACCATCTCAAAGAGGTTCCGGTTCAGACCGG
>DIKH01000073.1 GCA_002424495.1 Desulfobacteraceae bacterium UBA5623 | reverse complement strand
CCCTCAACATTGGTAATCACCTTGGGATCGCCCCCTTCCATAACTGCCACACATGAGTTCGTCGTTCCCAGATCTATTCCGATTATCTTTCCCATGATAGAATCACTCCTTGTTTCAAGATATAATAGCGGTCATTTTATCAATAACCTTTGTTGTCGATTTCAATTTTTCTCAATGCTTCACAGGGGTTCCCGCACAAAGCTCCCGCCTGCAACAAAGATTCTACAATGTGTACCATCCTGCTTTTGTCAAGAGAAACGTGCATCCTTTCCCGGTTCGAAATGAAAATCAGGACCCGGTCTTGCCTGATGAGACAATCACCCTGGCAACCCGCAATAAACGGTCTTTATAATAATACCCTTTTTCAAACTCACTGAGCACATGATTGGCCGGAACTGTATCACTGGCCTCCATGGCCAGGGCCTCCTGAACATTAGGATCAAAGGGCTGGCCAACACTGTCAATAGACCTCACCTCAAATTTCTCCAATGTTACCAGCAGACATTTCAAGGTAAGCTGCACCCCTTCCAGCAGGGCAGCCAGCTTTGTCTCCGCCTCAACTCCCTCTACCGCACCCTGGGCCAGCGCCCGCTCCAGATTGTCAACTACGGGCAGGATCTCCCGCAGGATATGTTCGCCCACATACTTCATGACCGCGTTGCGATCCCGCTCCATCCGTTTTTTGTAATTGTCAAATTCAGCAGCGGCACGCAACATCTTGTCCCGGTATCCCGCTATTTCTTCCTGGGCGGCAATCAGTTTTTCTTCTCCTGTCAACCCTGCATCGAGCGCGACTGCTTCCTTCACGTCTTCAGCTGCCTGTTGCTCCATCTTTTCTGGAACGACCTCATTTTCTTGTTCTTTACCCACCTGCTCCTCCACTTTCTCAATATAACAAGACACACGCCCCACAACTACACCAAAACAGTCCATGATCCATGAACGCCTGCTGTTATTGACTTACAACGTGAGCGAACAATAAGGAGCTCCTTTTTCATTGTCAAGACAGGAAAGAGACGAACCTTCCCTGTTTCCCGCCTTGACTCTCAGGAAGAGCGTTATGAAACGATTAAATCATTTCAGACTCATTTCGCTCGCGGAGTGGACGCCCCGCAGGAAGTGCCCTTGGGGCATGATAACGAGCGACTGCCGTTTTTGACTTTCAGATGGCCATGTTATTTTTTTATAGCGGCTTCTCTACTAAAATCGCACATCAACCACAGTTCAACGGTCAGACAGGCGCCTGGGCGAAAAGACTTTTTTCCAAACGCCCTTGAGATTTAAAAAAAAAGACAATATAGTGTTTTTAAATATGAACAATATCTTTCCAACAATGATGCCACATTCTAGCGGAGCCGCAATATGGATTTTGAACCTAAATGGGTAGCCTGGGAGATCACCAGGCGATGCAACCTGAAGTGTGTCCACTGCAGATCTTCGTCCGCGCTTGAGGTCGATGACCATCCCGACTTTCCGTTCAGCGAGGCCACCCGTATTCTCGACGATATCGTTTCCTATGCCAACCCGGTGATCGTGCTCTCCGGCGGGGAACCCCTGTTACGCAAGGATGTCTTTGAAATTGCCAGATACGGCACTGACAAGGGTCTGCGCATGTGCCTCGCCACCAATGGCACCCTGGTGACCCAGGATACCTGCACGCAGATCAAGGATGCCGGCATCAAGATGGTCTCTCTCAGCCTGGACGGATCCAAGGCCGAGACCCACGACAATTTCAGGAATCAGGAGGGCGCCTTTGCCGGCACCATGAACGCCATCCGCCTCTTTAATGAAAACAAGATTCCCTTCCTGATCAATTCCTCCTTTACCGCCCGCAACAGGGAAGAGATCCCTGAGATCTATAAACTGGTCAAATCCCTTGGCGCCTCTGCCTGGTACATGTTCATGATCGTGCCCACCGGCCGCGGCGAGGATATCATGGAAGAGCTGATCCCGGAGAAGGTCTACGACGAGATCCTGGAATGGCATTACCAGGTGGAAAAAGAAGAAAATGAACTACTGATGCGGCCAACCTGCGCCCCCCACTATTACCGGATCGTCAGGCAGAAGGCCAAAGAAGAGGGCAGCGTCTTTAAACGGCGCAATCTGAATTTTTCAACAGGCGGCTCCAAGGGGTGCCTGGCCGGCCAGCTCATCTGCTTGATTGACGTGGACGAGAACATCCTGCCCTGCAGCTATTTTCCCAAATCTGCGGGCAATCTGAAGGAACTCTCCTTCAAGCAGATCTGGGAGGACTCCAGCCTGTTCCATGAACTGCGTGATTTCAAGGGCTACAAAGACAACTGCGGACGCTGTGAATATGTCAATGTCTGCGGAGGCTGCCGGGCACGGGCCTATGCCATGACCGGCGATTATCTGGCCCAGGAGCCTTTTTGCAGTTATGTGCCAGGGAAGAAGGAGAGCCTTGGGTAACTCTTCATCATAATGCATATTAAAAATAAGCGATTGTTCTCGCGCAGAGGCGCAGACAATTATAACGATTGTTCTTTCAACCTTCAACTTTCAACTCAATTATGAACGATACCTTCCTCAAGGCCTGCCGTGGAGAAAAAACCGACTATACCCCCATCTGGATGATGCGCCAGGCGGGACGCTACCTCCCTGAATATCAGAAGATACGCGGTAATGTCACCTTTCTTGAACTGTGTAAAAATCCGGAACTCTGCGTAGAGGTTACCCTGCAACCCATTGACATTCTGGGTGTGGACGCGGCAATCCTCTTCTCGGATATCCTCATCCCCATGGAGGCCATGGGGGCGCCCCTCACCTTCTCTGAGGGACATGGACCCGTCTTCCCGGAACCCATTCGCAACCAGGCAGCCCTTGACCGGCTCAT
>DIKH01000298.1 GCA_002424495.1 Desulfobacteraceae bacterium UBA5623 | reverse complement strand
ATATCCCCGCAAATAACGGCAGAACCGTGCACGAGCAGACCGCCAGGACAGTCCCTGAAACAGAGGCCACAGAATATGACAGGATCTTTCTTGCCGTTGCCCCGAAGTATTTTAAAACGGATGCCTGGGACACGAATACAGCGATAGCGCCTGCTATAAAAAAGGCCGGAATCAGGCAGGTTAATATGTGCTCTCTGGCATATTCCTGGAGCATCATAAAGGCCTCAAGGCCGGATTGCCTGACAACCGGATGACCCCAGGGGATATAATAACAGCCGAGAAATATCAGGATTATGATTAAGAGCTTGGTCCTTTCTTTCATGTGAACCCCTTGCTATATTTAAATATGCCTATTTAGTAATATAAAAAAGACAAAAAAATATCATAACTACACAGAAGTCAGGAGCCAGTATTCAGAATTCAGAATAGAATCAAAATAGTAGTGGAGTATCCGTCTTATAAATTAAGGCCTTCTTCAAGTTGGAGTATTAACTGCCAAAGTGTCAGCTTAAATAGTCTCTTTTTCATTCTGGCTCCTGACTCCTGAGTTACAAAATATCTCCCTATTTTTTGCAGACATCCTCCCTGCGAATAAAAGGAATTCTATTCTTGAGTTCTTTCACCTCATCTTCGTCCTCCAGCCAGTGCCTGAGATTGCCCAACAGGCTCGCCGCATAAGGGGAAGAGCTTCCGTTAGTCAAATAGTATTCCACCCACAGGCCGTCTTTCCTGAAGTCAACAAGACCTGCATCTTCAAGAATTTTGAGGTTTTTGGAAACGCTGGGCTGGGAGACCTGGAGGGCTTCGCGCATCTCACAGACGCACATTGGCTTATGCTGGAGCATCTTGATGATCTTGACCCTGTTTGGATCCGAGAGGGCCTTCATTAATCTTAGAAAATTTTTCATTTAAACAAACCTTTTTACTATATTCCTTTTTGGGAATATAGTCTTTGTGAAATGTATGTCAATAACTTTTTCATGTGCCTAATGGGCAGGCGGCTAATCAATATGCAAGACCACTGAAAAGCAGTTGAATATTACCCACACTATGTCCCCTTTACGAAGATTGAGATGCCGGCTGCCTGCCGTGGAAACAACGGCACACAACTCGCAACTCGGTCCCATCGGAAATGCGAACAGCGTACTCTGTATTGACCTTTCCCTTCAATACTCTATTGACAAAGAATTCCTTACTACATAAACAATCGTTTACAGGAGGAATCTAACATGCCCAAACTGATCGTCTTTCACAGTGGAAATACCAACTGAAATTCATGCAGGAAGGCTATAGGTGTAGCCAATGACATGAAGGAAAGATCCGGTGCGAAACTGGATGTAAAAGTTTTAACCACGGACTCGGAAGAGGCAAAGGGGTACACATTCAAGAGTTCGACCAACGTACTTTTTCGAAACGATCTGGTCCCCCTTGATGTGGCGACGGATAAAAGCAAAATGGAGACTTTTTTGTCCCAACAATTGTAGAGGAGGATACAAATGAAAGTCTTGTTCATCATTACCACCGATGATGGCGAAACCATCTATAATGCAATGAGACTTGCAAACGTGGGCGTGAAAAAAGGAGATGAAATCAGCGTGTTCATGCTCGGAAAGGGCGTCCTTTTTGAACAGGCGGGTAATGAGCAGTTTAATGTCATGGGGCAAATCAATCAGTTCGAGGGTGATTTCTATGTCTGAGGGGTCTGCATGAAATCCCACGGTCTGGAGGGATCAAGCAGTTGCCCCATCGCATGGATGGATGATTTATACGAAATAGCCATGGACGCGGATAAGATTTTCACCTTTTGAAAGATCAGTCAGCCAAAGGCCATCAGAGTCGAGGAAAGACCTAATGGACCGCTATAGGAGTTTTGAAAACCTCAAGTGCTGTGAGCGCAGGGGTGTTGATTACCGCATCCGCTGGCGCATGGGGACCTCTGCTATCGCCATATTGAGCATCCACGGCGGCGACATCGAACCCGGTACGACCTGTATTTCAGACGCCATCGCCGGACAGGAGCATACCTTTTACGCCTTCGAGGGGATTAAACACTCCGGGAACATAGCCCTTCACATCACCAGCACCCGTTTCGATGAACCAACGGCCATGGAAATCATCTGTGTTTCCGAGATCATCATCTCCGTCCACGGCTGCGCGGAGATGGAACCGGTGGTCCATCTCGGAGGACTGGATGTGGAGTTGAGGCAACGGATTTTGCAGAAGCTTTGTGAGTCTGGTTTTCAGGCAACAGAGTGCTCGGGCCTGCCCTTTGGTGGGTCCGATCAGAAAAACATCTGCAACCTGTGCGGCCGCGGCATGGGTGTGCAGATGGAGATCAGCCGGGGTCTGCGTGCGCAGATGTTCCGCGACCTCAGCCCGGAGGGCCGGCTGTTCACAACTGAAGTATTCAGGCGGTTCAAAGAAGCAGTGCGAGAGGCAATCGCGCCGTTTGCGGGGACCTCTGCCGGACCCGAACCCCAGGGCGGAACTGACTAAGAGGCTGTCCGGGAATGCGACTTGGTATTTGGGCGTTTCATAAGAAGTCTGGGAACATCTTTTTTTCGCACTCCGGGCATACACCATGGGTGAACTCCGCCTCTGTGTGTGCCTCAAGATAGTACTCCAGTTTGTTCCAATAGCCCTTGTCATCACGGATTTTTTTGCAGGAGCAACAGATCGGAATCAGCCCCCGCAAGATCCTGATCTTGGCCAGGGCGTCTCGCAGTTCCTGAACAAGTCCTTCGCGCTCCTCTTCCAGGAGCTTTTTGTCCGTAACATCCTGGAGAGTTTCCGTCACAGCCACAAGCTCGCCCGCCTCATTCAGGATTGGTACTGCATCAAATATGATATATCTTTTTTTCCCGCCCAAATCAGGATACCACCCTTCCGCATGCAATCCGTTCGACGCAAGAACCGAGTCACTAAAGTCCCCATAATATTGCCCGCACTTGTCCTTTTGTCCTTCCAGCAAGACATCCGAAAGGCATGGACGCTGATGGTCATAGAATGCCATCCACTGATTGGTGGTGCCGATCATTTCAGATGCCTGAATGCCGGTTAGTCTTTCACAGGATTGATTCCAATAAATCACACGATGGCACCTGTCTATGACAAACATGGCTACGGCGCAATTCTGAATAAGCGCCTCCAAAAAATTCCGGTACGTCCTTGCCTGCGGGACCGGGAGCCCGGTTTTTATCCCCATTATTTCAAACGGCAGATTTTCCAGTACTGAATCCGTTAGACTATCCATGAGGTTCTCCCATGCGTAAGAGAGTTAAAAGGGTTGGCCGTAATAACCAAGCCCTGACAAGGCCCGTTTGGACCGGGTGCGGAAATCCGACAACCGCCGCCTCGGCCACGCTGGGGTGGAGGACCAGGGCGGATTCCACCTCGGCTGTTCCCATCCGGTGGCCGGAGACATTGATGACATCATCAATCCTGCCGATGATCCAATAGTAGCCGTCTTCGTCTCTCTTTGCCCCGTCGCCCGTGTTGATTCCAATATAAGTTGCAGCCGAAACCAAAGTCGATGGGTGGGGACCCGTATTTGGGGGTAGGAAAACCCTACTTTTGGGTTTGATACGAAAAAATGGGGGACATTTCGGGAATAAACGGAAAACCAGAGGATAAAACCGGTGCGGCGTCTACAGGCAAATCAGAATGTAGCATTTAGCTGTTTTCAAAAATGGCGGTCAGTGCCTTGGCAGGATTAACCGCAGGAAAATTGGACCTTGAGTCTGACGAGGGATTTGGGGGAGGCTTGGAGGACATAGGCCATAACGCCGGATGTCAGAATCTGATGCACATAGTCTTCCTTGGCGTGCATGGACAATACCACCACCCTGGTCTCCGGTTATTCCATAATTTCTTCTATTGGTAATATTTGGTTGCCATGTCGAATTGTAAGTATGGATATTTGGTTCTTTTCGATACGGTAAATGATGCTGTAATTTCCATAGATTAACTCTATGAATTGGTTGCTTGAAATTTCAGGCACAATCCTACCCAACGCAGGCGAAGATTTTAGTCGCTCAACTTTCAAAAATACGGTATCCACCCAATTTTCTGCTGCGGATGGCTTATCTTGAGCGATGTATTCAGCAATTTCAGCGGCCCTATCAATAGCCAACGGGGGCCAGACTATCTTCATTTTTGAACC
Source organism: Desulfobacteraceae bacterium UBA5623 (assembly GCA_002424495.1). Lineage (GTDB taxonomy): Bacteria > Desulfobacterota > DSM-4660 > Desulfatiglandales > Desulfatiglandaceae > UBA5623. The sequence continues at coordinate 439 of DIKH01000298.1, read as the reverse complement.
CGCCTCAAGACATTTTCTTTTGCTTCATCATGAACTATTCCATTTCCGGTCTCGATCTGGTTCAAGGCAATTTGAACGTCTGTGAGCAATTCAAGTCTCTCTTGGATCACTTCATACTCTTGTGCGTCAATAAGTACAGCAACACCTTTTCCATGCTGGGTGATGATCAATGGTCTTTTTGTGTCGTGGACTTGCCTTATAAAATTTGCAATGCCGGTTCTTACCTCGGATAAGGGTTTGATATCTTGGTCAATTTTTAGTCGCTGCATATTGCACCTCCTTTATGTCCTAAATTTAGTACAATATAGCGTACTTTTCGTGTGTCGGCAAAATATTTTTTTGGGGATATCATTAAAGATTGAGCTGTCCTGAGTATTATCCCTTCAAAGGCTCATCGTGACACTTCTCGGACAGCTTTTCATGGTAGTGTCAATTTAAT
>DIKH01000054.1 GCA_002424495.1 Desulfobacteraceae bacterium UBA5623 | reverse complement strand
TTTGAAAATACTCTATAATAATCCCGCCCAAACAGCAACATCAAAGCAGAAATATCAGAAGGGAGCCAGTGGCAAGGTTAAGCAATGATAGGTAAGTAGAAAGAAGAGCTTATTCCTGATATGCCCTTTCGTGTCACCAGCCATGCATCATGTCTTTGTGGTATTATGCTTGAACTTATGGCCAGAGGCGGAATGAGAGTCGGTGAAGTCTTAAACCTCACACCAGCCGATATCCAAGCGATTGTTCCCGACGAGACCTTGGCTCCTGGCCTTGTTGGCCTCCAAAGAACGGACCGCTGGCTATATCTTTATACGATTCCTTCTGGCTGCAGGGCATGCAGGGTGGCCACAAGAATACCTTTGACTGCATCAAGGCATTCTCCGAGACTGATTTCACCGAAGACCTCAAGAAGTTCGATGTCCCGACGCTGATCATCAATGGCGATGATGATCAGATCGTACCGATCGGCGCCGCCGCCCTGCGCTCAGCCGAATTGGTCAAGGGCGCCATCCTGAAGATCTATCCTGGTGCCCCCCATGGCCTTGCTCATACGCACAAGGATGAACTTAACGCCGATTGGCTGACATTTATTCAGGGCTGAGCCGGGGAGCAAAAGGGCAGAACTATCGGGCTGGACCAAGCGCACGGTCAATATCTGTCGCAATATCGGTAAGGTGCAGATTCCTGATCTGCTGCCCGTATCACATGGCTGGTTTGTCTTTGGTTTTGCCTTGGCATTCCTTGTGCTTTGTTGTTGAAATATGGCCATTTGGTTACATATAACCCTTAACATCTCATTCTTGATAACAGCCCGCCTGGCACTGATCTTAAGAAATTATTAAAATTTCAGGAAGATGGGGTTGATATTATGACAAATAAAAAAATCGGCACAAGGCTTGCATTTTTATTGAGGTGCAAAGACTGAGAGAGTTGCCCGCGCCTAAAGCAGGTCAGCCGCAATCTCCTTACTTTATATTGTAAAATGCTGTTGGACCTGCTGACGGTGTTTTTTTCTGATATCCACATGGGATGGATTATCGAAGCTCAAATATAACAAGGAAGAATATCATGAATTGGGATCAAATCAAAGGGATGTGGAAACAAGCCAAAGGAAAAACCCAACAACAATGGGGCAAGCTCACTGATGATGACCTCGATGTCATCAATGGCAAGCGCGAAGAGCTGATCGGTAAGATACAGGAACGTTATGGTATTGAAAAAGATGAGGCCGAAAAACAAGTTTCCGATTTTGAAACCAAATATCACTAATTAATCGGACTGTCACTTGTCTGCACAGGTTTTACTGGCAAGGTAAGCACTATCCCCTGTCCCGATGTCAGTAATGGAGATACATACTTTTCATATTTTTCACATCCTCAGCCGCCGGCAAGCATTCAGGACGAATGCCGCGTTCAATCAGGGTGTTTCTGACGGCCTGGTTATTAGTGATATGTTCGGTGGAGATCTCACCTTCGGTACTCATCTGATGTTGCCTGGCATTGAAGATGGTGATCTCGGTGGCAAAATCCTTGGCCTTCAAGATAATAGTGGGGGCAAAGTCGGCTAGTGGACGGTTGTCCGGCACCTTCCACCGTGCCTTCATGGCCTGGGTCGGTTTCCCGAAAAGGGCCTGATCACCCTTACTGCGGATGAGGGCAAAATTTTGATTTCCCCCAGTCTGTTCATAGATGACCTCTGACAATTCTTTCTCGGTAACTGAGAGTTTCTTGCGAGCGGAGACTCGCTCGGCTTCCAGCATACGCCGCTCGATCAATTCAGCCCGCCTGGTCTGGACGGCAAAGTAGGTTTGGGCAAAGGCTATTTCCTGCTTTTTAGAATCGCCGTTCTGGGCAATGAGGTAGCAGGCGTAACGAGTAAGCATGATGTCGTCAACTTCGCGTTGACTGCCGGAGCCAAGGTCAACCATTTTCCCGACGTCGGCAAAATGGTCGGCAATTTGATGGTTGGAGATCTCACAGGCGGTTTTTGCCTTGGAAATAACATTCAAGAAATTATCCCACTTGGTGTAGCCAAGAAGGTGCTGCAGGTCACGGGCAAGCCAAAACTCGATGTTATTCTCAGTCTGCTGGGCATGCGCCTCGAAATTATCAGTCAATGATTGGACAATCTCTGTTTTCATATCTTTTCATCTCCATGCCAACAAGATAGCGGGCATACGTTGTGATGTATAATAACAGTTACGCCAACCAGGCTGATCCCCCCGGTGGCATTGACAAACGAGCTTATCGCGTGGCCGAGCAGGGTTGTACAGCCCTGCTTGAACTCCGAGGTAAAGCCTTCGCCAAGATTGGTGAGCTGCTTCAACTCGTTATCGGTCATGCGTCGAGCCTCCAATGAGTCATAAAAAGCTGAACCAGTTCGGTCCGTTGCTGCATCTTTCCTTCAATCTTGGCAATCAACTTTTCCCTTTGCAAATCCACCTCATCTTGGGCGTCGAAGAGGGACCGCCGTTTCAGGTTGCGCTGAGCTTCCAGAGCCTTGATCTGCTTCTGTCCAGCGAGCTTCTCCTCCAGGGTCAAGGCTGCTGCTGCTGCACGCCGGGCCTCCTTTATCTGACGGTCCAACTCTTTCAACTCGCGTTCAAGACCAACCTTGAGGTCATCGGCCCAGCCGTCGAGCTTGT
>DIKH01000408.1 GCA_002424495.1 Desulfobacteraceae bacterium UBA5623 | reverse complement strand
ATATCAGGATATTGTATGAGATATATGGCGAAGACATAGAGATCGAAGAAAGGCTCAAGTCTGAGGCACGGTTTGAAAGTAGAGTTGATTTAACGCTCTTCCAGGAGGAAAGCTGCAGAAAGGTAATGTCAAAGCTCCAAAACGACAAGATCGGCATGTGCCTTGTCAGTGACAGTGTTGGTCTGGGGAAGTCATTCATTGCCAGAAAGGTTCTTGAGGAATACGGCTATTTTCAAAGGAAGAATGTCGTAGTTGTCTGTCCCGCCTCCCTCAGGGATGACTGGAACGCACATCTCAAAGCAATTACCGTAAATGCGCCGGTCTATTCAATCACAGAGTTCTCCCAGGATAGCAGCTTTATGGCTATAAGAAGTGATTTATTGCATAGAAAAAACACATCAAAAAGTGATAACGCCATTGACCTGTTGGTAATAGACGAAAGCCATAATCTCAAAACCCAGGGAAGCCAATCATTTCAAAACCTTCTTCAGCTTATTACCGACAAAACATATTGTGTAACGTTACCTAAAGTTCTCATGCTATCGGCAACACCGGTCAACAATGGGATAAAAGACCTTGCCAATCAGATCCTGCTGGCAAAAGGAGGGGACGAGAGGTTCTTTGCCGGTTTCGGCATCCCGAACATCTTATCTCTCTTTGGCGCCACCCAGAGAGAATTCAGGCTCAGGGATTCCGAAGATGTCTTTGCGGACCTCTACCCCATATTAAACAAGATTATGGTGAAAAGGACTAAACACCAGGTTAAAAAGGATTTCCCCGATGCGCGCCTGAATGGTGAGGCAATTATCTTCCCTGAGGAAAGGCTCGAAAATGTTCTCTACGAGTTGGACAGCAGAGAAGTAAGAAGAGCTATCAGCAATATGCTTCGGGTTCTGGAAACAGACAATAAGTCCCTTTACGACTTTTTTACCCATGAGCTGACTGAGAGCGATGAAGAATTGGAGGAAAAAGAAGGGATAAAAGAATTTTTCAAGTTCGAGGATATCAGCAAACGCAAAAAAGTAAACCAGACAGAATTTGAGTCGGTATTTCATTTTATAGACAGGGCCATTAAAGGCTTGAAACTGATTCCTTACAGCTACCTTACAGAGAAACGCGTAAAAACAGAGGAAGAAGAAATACAGGCAAATGCCAGGAAAAGCCTCACTGGGGTAATGAAAGTCACTTTGTTCAAGTCTTTTGACTCGTCTATCTATACATTCAGAAAAAGGATCGAGAAGTACGAATCCTATCTGTCTAACTTTGAACGGCTCTTCTTTGCACACAAAAAGATCGTGAAGCCTGTCATAATTCAGAAGGCCATGGCAAGACATCAGGAAGAGACTGACGAAGATGTGTTGGATTTGATCTTTGATGAAGTCGAAAAATTCATTGAGAGGGAAGAGGAAAAGAAAAGGCATGAAAAAGCATACAGGGCTCAGAATCCTTACATCGATATAGAGCATGATGATTACAACGTTGAGAATATCAGAACGTTTATTCGACAGGATCAGGAAATCCTCGGCATTATCAAAAACGTACTGGCTGACATTAAAGTTGACACAAAGCTGAACTGTCTTAAAAAACTTTTAAAATCGCTCAAGGGTAAAAAAGTGCTTGTCTTCTCTTATTTTGCTACCACCATTGATTATCTCACGCAGGAACTGGACAGGTCTTTTATCTCAGAAATAGGCATCAATGAAAACCAGATAGCATTTATGAAAAGTAAAACCAGCAAAAATAAGCAGGCTATAGTACAGAGATTCTCTCCTAAAGCGCAAAATCAGGCGGCAATTAATGGACTCATCAACGGGCAGCAGGAATTGCAGGTACTTTGCAGCACTGATGTCTTAAGCGAGGGCCAGAACCTTCAGGACTGCGGGATTATTATCAATTATGACCTCCATTGGAACCCCATCAAACTGATCCAGCGAAACGGCAGGATCAACCGCCTTGGATCAACGTTCAAGGAGATTTTCATTCATAACTTCAGACCTGAAGACCAACTCGACAAATTCCTGAAGCTCATGAAAAAGCTCCAGGACAAAATCAGGGTTATAGGATACAGCGTTGGCATTGACAGCAGTGTCCTGGGTGAGCAAATAACAGAAAAACAGTTCGGACTGATTGACAATATTTATTTTGGTGACAGGGATAAGCAGCGGCAGGCAATGGAAGAACTTGAAAGAGAAAACGACCTGGCCTTTGACGAAGCATTTGAGAATGACCTCAGAGAATTTATGAGAAAGGCATCAGATGAAGAGAAGGAAAACATCAGAAACCTGAACTTTAATAAATATTGCGGCATCCCGGCGTTGAAGGATGACGAGAAGCTGCTTTCGTTCAATGTTGGAAAGGGTGAATTCGAATTTATCAGAACTGATGGCAAGAAGGTCGCCAGGGAACAAAACCAGTTGAAGGCATTGAGGCAGATACGGAGCTTTGATAAAGAAAGAAAGGTTGAGAAATTGACCTTTGACGAAAAAGCCGCCCTGGAAAAGAGGGCATTGGAAATATTCGAGGCAGAAAGGGCTTATCAAAGCACCATTGAAGATGCTGACCTTGAATCATTTATGGGTGTGAAACGGACAGGCGGGGCAACATCTCTGGCAAGATACAAAGAGGAGTTACTCGAGCTTCTGCAGGAAAACACTAACCGTTATTCGGTTGACAATATAAACAGGGTAAAGAGTCTGCTGACTTCAAGAAATCTGGCAGTAGAAAACAGGATAAGGAATTACCTTAAGAGGTATGACAATCAGATTTCTGTGGATTTGCTCGATACGCTTACAATTCTGAGTGCCAACCTGGTAAAGAATGAGACACCGCAGGAGTCGCCTGATCCGGTTTTGTGGTTCGGATATCATAGCGAAAAGGGCAACGTATGAACATTAAAGACCTTGTAAGCAATACTGACACGCTGCAATATAAAGAACTCTGCTCTGCCCTGATCGAACGTTTTGGCGCTACACAGGCAGTAAAATGGGACAGCGTACTCCCCCATGAACAGCAGCAGACCCTTTTTGGAGGGGAAATACTCAGACTGGTATCGGACCATCCTACCCTTGCAACTCAAAAAGAAATAAGGCCGGTCTGCCTGATGAAGGGAGAATTGTCGCAGCTTCTATTCTTCTACGTGCAATTAAAGGACGAAAAACTGCCTAAGGCGGCTATTGAAAGGATAACCCGGAAGTTTATCGGAGGTACGACTGCCGACAGGTATGTCATCTGGTTTTTGGGGAACAAATACGCCGATGTCCTCAAGATTGTCATTTCAGGCAAAGAAGGCAAGAAGGTAAGGCTCAAAACCCTCATGTTAGAGGCCGGGCAGTGGTTCAAAACCTATGATTATATTCTCAGCGAGGTCGAGAGACGGTTTAACACCGATGGACTATTCCAGGCTTTCAAGGAGCCGTCAGGGCTATGGAAAGCGCTTTGGCAAGCCTTTGACTGCGTATTCCGATGAATCCGGCCACGTGTTCTGATTTAAACCGGCCACCTGTTCCGAACCAAAAAGACCACCTAATATGATGAAGGCGGCCACCTCCGTCGGAGCCGTCAGGCGACGCTGGTAATTTTGTACGTTACACTGTTTCCTCCATT
>DIKH01000125.1:2605-23710 GCA_002424495.1 Desulfobacteraceae bacterium UBA5623 | reverse complement strand
CAACTGCCGTTTTTAGGTTGAAAAGAAAGATGACGCGGGCGGTTACGTCGGGCAGACTCTCCTGGTAAAACCAAGGCTGGTGGACATGCGCATTGTCGGCGGTGCGGCCCGGTTCTGGGGCGGCGCTTTTGCAGGCAAATCGAATATGGTCGTGGAACTCAAAATGACCGACGCCGCATCCGGAATGATTGTCCATGAGAAGGTGTTGTCAACCGCAAATAATCCTTTCGCCGCCGCATGGGTCATGGGCAGCAGCGACCGGTCCCTTCCAGCCGATATGGGAAGGATGATCTCAGATTATATTGAATCTATTATGCCCGCACGATAATCTGGGGGAATGGGCAATTTGAATTGTTCGAAAGGATAGAGGATTATGAAAAACATAGCGATAATTGGTTGCGGCGCCTATATGACCAGCGGCTATGGATGCCCTGGCGAATGGCGATGCCTGAAATCCGCCTCGCTCGGGGAGGGTAAATTTAAAGAACCGGGACAAGTTGTCTCGTTTATCAGGTGCGAATGTCCGGGACGTGCAACCGCTTCGACACTTGGCATGTCCCTCAGACTCTCTGAGATAAAACCGGATATAATCCATTTAAGCTCGTGCCTGGTCAATGCAACCCCCCTCTGCCCATACATCAGCGCTGAAGAACTGGCCAAGATACTTGAAAACAATACCGGCATAAAGGTGGTCCTGGGGACGCACGATTATCATTGACCACCCGCCTGTACTGCAAAAGAAAGGTCCATCATGGGCCATCTTAAGGTTTGACATACAAAATATTTCATTTCCGGATGGACACTATTTAATTTTCACAAGGTATTAAAAATGGCATTAATAAAATCCGTCAGGGGTCATTCTCCCCGTATCGGCAAAAATTGTTTTCTGGCCGACACCGCTACCATTATCGGTGATGTGGAATTGGGGGACGACTGCAGCGTCTGGTTTAACGCGGTTATACGTGGGGATGTCCACTACATCAGGATCGGCAACAGGGTAAATGTGCAGGACAACGCCTCTGTCCATGCCACCTATCAAAAATCTCCAACTACCATTGGAAATAATGTTTCAATAGCCCATAATGCAGTAGTGCATGGCTGCACCATTCACGACAATGTTCTTGTCGGTATGGGCGCGGTTGTTATGGACGATGCTGTCATAGAAAGCAACTCCATCATCGCCGCCGGGGCGGTTGTAACGCAGGGAACCAGGGTGGAAACAGGCTGCGTTTATGCCGGCGCCCCTGCCAAGAAGGTCAAATCCCTGGGCAAAGATCTTCTGGAGGGCGAGGTCCTTCGCATTGCAACCAATTACAGCCTTTACGCAAGCTGGTACAAAGACGAGGATCAAAAGAAATAAGGGTTGGCAATTAACCTGGAGGACATTCTTGGGCAATTGGGACATCCGTTAACCCGTTAATTTAAAGGCCTTGCTGCTTGCTTTTTTTCTGACAATACAATAAGATATGAGATAAAGTTAAAATGTTAAGGGATGTCCCCATATCCCTTTTCTGGGATGGTTACAGCATGGGAAAATTGGAGATATCACACGTTTCATATGTCATGCTTGGGTAAGGTTGTGATCTGTAGGAGTAATCACAGGTGAGTTTTGATCATTTAAATTGATATGCAATGCACATTCTGGACGAACGTCCGCTTTCCCCTCTAGGTTGGTTCAATTTGTCAAGCCTCCGCACGCCCCACGATCTCACTATCCACCCATGACATTTGGTTGTTTCTTCCCAGGCGCTGAATTTTCGATTAAAGTAGAATCCCTTCCTTTGAAAATACTGTAAGTTGTGTATCTGATATTTTGAGCTTATGTCGACCTTCCAGAAATGCTGCTGATTCAACAGGATTTCCATCAAGGAATGTACCATGGGTGCTCCCTAGATTATATAACCACACATCATCAGCATGATTTACTATCACACAGTGACGTCTGCTTACGGTTTCACGAGATGTTATAAAATCATTCGGCTCACTTCGGCCTAAGGAAACAATAGGTTGCTTAAAACGCCATTGTTTGCCTTTTTCATTTTCTATTACGAGTACGTTATTCTTCCATTTCTTAATGTTTCCAAATCTAAATTCTTGAAACAACAGTTTTGACTTTAAAGAAATTCGACCATTTTCATCCCATGAGGCTGGGGTTTCAGCAAAAACAGTCCAATTGTATCTTATGAATGGATTAATACCCATATTACGGAAAAGCTTGTTTCCTTGTACCCCTAAGAGCAATCTGCAGATAAACAAATTATTTTCAAAGCACATGTTTGCCTGGTATTCTTTTAAAATGATATTAATTAATTCTGCAGCTTCTTCATATCGTTCAGTTAAATAGAATATCTTTATAAGAAGATTGTAGGCTTCATAATCGGCTGCATTACGCTGTAGGTGATCATTCAACATCGAAATAGCCTCTGCATATCGCCCCCTCTCGATATAGATCCACCCTAATTCTTTCTGAATATTAACTCTAGGATTAAGGTGTATTGCTTTTTCAAAGTAGTATGAAGCCTTATCAATCCTTTTCATAAAAAGTTCACATTGACCCGCCGTTAATAAAGCCTTTAGACATGATGGATCTAGAAATAACGATTGCTCAGTTAATTTCAATGTTCTTGACCAGTTCCTTCTGTTTAAATGCCATTCTGCTTTTAGCGCTGTGTTATGTGCCTGTATACGTTTCTGGTTAAAAACATACGGAACATGTCGAGATTCCAAGGCCTCAAAAAATTCTAACATTGATTGGAACCGAAGTTCAGGTTTCGGATTCAAAGCCTTGAGCAAGACCTCTTTAAGCCAGGAATGAATCGATTGGGGGATAAAATCCAAATTGATTTTTTTCAGTAAAGCATCTTCTTCAGACATTATGTAAAATGGATTTATACCTGAAAGGGCTTCTAAAATGGTTACCCCCAGGGCATAGATATCAACTCGGCCATCCTTGCGTGAGACGCTTCCGGATGCCATAAGAAGTTCCGGAGCCATATACGAAATAGTGCCACCACGAGTATTCGCAACGCCAAAATCTGCAATCTTTATTTTTTCCTCACCGCTGAAAAGGATGTTGTCCGGCTTTAAATCGTGATGGACAATACCCTTCTCGTGAACAACATGAAGCGCATTGCAAAGCTCTTTTGCCCAGCTTATTACTTCGTACTGGTCTAATATGATTTTCTTTTTAATCTTATCTCTAAGGGAACCCCCTCCGCAATACTCCATTACAAAGAAGAGGGTTCATTTTCATAAAAGTGATGATAAAAAGTTATAACATGTGGGTTAGCCAGATTAGAGAGGAACTTCATCTCCTCAATAAGGGACTGCTCATGATTGGCATCATCAATCTTAAGAGATTTTATAGCGACATGGCGGCTTTCTAAAAGAATGTCGTTGGCTAGAAAAACTTCTCCAAAACCTCCCTCGCCAATACGTCTAATAATTCGATACTTTTCATCAAGAATTTGACCCTCAGAGATGGGTGTCATCTAACAAGCCTTTTAGTATTAATTTTTGATTTCAAAAAACTATAGAAACCCCTTTGATTTACTATAGTTTTCTCAACATCATCATATAATTCATTCTTTGGTAGTAATTCGTATGTCGATAGAGATATTTCTAGATTTTGAAAATTCCCGCGACATTTAATCTTCCTGGCGGTTCAATAAGAGTCTCAGTGTATCACAAGCACAAAAACTCGCTAAAATAAAGTTTGTCAGAGACAATGAGAAAATCTGAAAATTTCAAAGCAGCAAGAACTTCAATTTCAAGGCGGATAAGTCTTTCGATCTGTAAAGAATAAATAACGGATCTCTGTTATTCTTTTTCAAATCCCTGGCTTGAAAATTTGAGTGTCCGACAATTTTCCGTTACAATGCGTACGACGTTGTCTGGAACACCGGATTGAATATTGGCCTCTATCTCCAGTGTCACGTTGACATTTGATCCTACAAGGCCGGCCAGATGTGCAATAACCTCATCCGCAACACGGCTGGCGTCGCGTCCTACGCGTGTGGCATCGAGTTCGATGGCACCGTGGAATCGTTTTGGCTGGACCGGTTCGGTTGGACCGTCTTCAGTTGTTGCCAGCGTTGCCCGGGTACCGGGAGTTGTTGCCTTTACAGATTCGATGTATACATGACGCGATAATTCTTGGGCCTCTTTTTCCTCCTCATATTGTTTTAGGGCGGGTTCCGGTTTTACCAGAAGCCCATAAAGGTTATCTTCTGACACATCAACCTGCTGCCCAAAGCGGAGCCCGCGATACCTTCCTGCAATCTCATCAAAACTCTCTGCGTAGGCAAACGAATCCTTTTGCCACGTCAGCAGGCAAGTTCCATCGCTGACAGCATTGACAAGGACCGATGTTTTTTGAAGCCTTGGCAGGTAGATGTATCGTGCAAAATCTTCAGCAAGTTGTTTGATACTGACGTGATTTGCCTGCCCTGATTCAATACTGCGCCATAAGGGTATCCGGTCAAGCTCAAGGCGCAAGAGCGTCGGGGCAAATTGAACAAGCAGAAGTCCATCGTTTTTAAGTTTTTTGGAAACCCTTACCGCTAAAGGGTCTTGCCCTGTCAATCGTATTATCTGCCATTCAATTCCGGCCTGAGGGGATTCCTGCACCGGCACGATGAGCCACTGAAAAGTCTCCGGCAATCTCACATTAACCACATTGTTGGCCGCTTCCCTTTGGGTTTGGGCCTGGCGTTGCTGGTTAGGTGACAGATCCAGCTCATCTGCCTCCGATACTATGGAACTCCATGCGAGATACCTCCTCACTGCTTCGTCCAGGTCCTGCAACCTGGTTTTATCCGGTGCCAAGAAAACGAGTGCATTACGATAAAGTCTGGGAGCTTTTCCCCTATTCTCCAGAATCGACATGGCCGCTGCAATGGCCGGGCTATGGGTTTCCCTGGTATGTGAATACTCAATCCCAAGTATAACCAGTCGCGCTTCAGGGCTGTCTTCCACATCAGCGGAGGTAAGGGGCATGGGGTGCACTCCGCAGAAATCACTGCGGTGCTTTTTTGCCTCACTCACGCGATTACGGATCTCGGTAACTACGGCATCCGGATCGCCTTTCAATTGTTCGGCCCGATCTTCTGCCAGTTTGGTCACGGTAGGTTGGGTCGAATACCAGTAACGGGCACCGTCCTGATACAGGTAAGTGGCGGCTGCAGCAAGCCGGCGCAAGGCATCGCCAAAAACCGCGGGAGACTCTCCGGGCATTACACAGCCCAGTTTAACCCGCCGATCCTCCAACCCTTTGTTAGCAGCCTTAGAAGTGGGCGCTGAACCAAGGTATATTGTTCGTGCCACCCGTCTGCATGCAGAGAATTTGCCTAGATTGGGCACCTCACCATCTATGCGCAGAGGGAGTGAATTCGGACTGTCCACATCCTTCTCAATAACTGGCACCCAGTTGTCCGAAAGGTAGCGTGTCAGTTCAAACTGTACACGCGGGTCATTGATGGGCACATTGGAGGGCAGGATCATGGGACTGTGATCGCCTTTTTCCCACAGGCTGTGGATTACCGCAGCCATCAGACGCAGGACGCCACGGGTTCGTTGAAATTTTATCAGGGTGGACCAGTCCGAGTAAAGCCGGTCAAATATTTCCGGATGAATGGGGAAGGCGGCCTTCAAACGCTTTTCGTAATCCGCATCCCGGCATTCTGGAGGGAACTCCTGATGCTGGGTCCGGTAAAGGTCATAAAAGGATTTGGCCGTGTTGTCGAGGGAAATGAATTGGTGTTGTTCGACGAGAGGTTCAAACAGCCGCCTTCTTACAATCTCGAAGCCCTCTTCGGCGCTTGCCGGCCGCCACGAGGCCTCCACACGTCCTACGGCATTCCTAAGCCGGTCCAATGCCGCGCGGCCTCGCTCTCCTCCCACTTCCATGTCATCGGCCTGGGCGTGGGGAGATCCACCGGTATCCGATGCCGGCAGACTGATCACTACCAGCGTCTTTTGAGCGGCTTTCGCCGCCTCTGTGAGGGCCTGAGCAAAGGTAAAATGGGTCTCGAAACTGCCGCCGGGAAGATCGCTTTGGTCATGTAACTGCCTGGCATAGGCCACCCACTCATCGATCAGGATCAGGCAAGGCCCATATTCATTGAATAACTCCCGCAGCACGTCACCTGGGCTGGTGGCCTTTTCGTCGTCCGCACGCACGCGCTCGTACGCGCTCTTTCCCCCAAGCTGCCAGGCGAGTTCGCCCCAAAGCGTGCAGACCATTGTCCCATCCGGTTTGGTCACCGGGTTTCCTGGAGAGATTTTGTTCCCTACCAGCACTACGCGCTTAACTTTCCGAATCGTCTCGATGCTTGTGCCCTTTAGAATACCTTCCATGCCGGGAAGATTTGAGGACGGTGTGCCGGAAAAAAGATGATAGAGCGCCAGCATGGAATGGGTCTTGCCGCCGCCAAAATTGGTCTGAAGTTGTACGACAGGGTCGCCGCCGGTCCCGCAAAGACGACCCACAGCGCCTAAAAGCAGTTGCTTGAGACTTTCCGTCAGAAAGGTGCGACGAAAAAACTCTACAGGATCATGGTATTCCGGGCCGCCCTCACCCATATGCACCTGCCAGAGATCGGCGGCAAATTCCGCCTGCTGATAGCGGCCACTGGCCACATCCTTGTGCGGACTCACTACTTCGCGCCAGGGTTTAAGGCCCCGGACTGTAGCAGCCTCGCTTTCCACAGTGGCGGAGACTCTGCGTCGCTCCGTACGCACCTGCTCGTCAAAGCGCACCCGCAAAAGCTCCATCTTCATCTTTTCGACCGCATCGGCCTGACTGGCAGCGGATACGGAGGAGAGGAGTCGGGCAGCACTATCCAGCGCCCGGTAGGCGTCATCCGTGGAAAACGGTCGCTGATGAGCCCATCGGTTGCGCGCCTCGCGCAGTTCGCTCACCATGCTTCGTTCTGCATGGCCGAGGGTTTTTCGGAATACATCATTCCACAGATTCCACATGATGATGAGAATGGCGGATGCATCCCACTGAGGCTTATCAGCAGTGCCCGGAAGCTGAATCTGCGGGTCCCGAATCGCGCGCCGGGCCTCTTCGAACCAGGCATCCTGAAAGCTGTTTTTAAGCTCTCTTTCGATAAATGGCCGCAGGCCCGAGCAAAAGATCTCAAGCATTTTGCCGACCCGCTCGTGATTGGTGATAGCCATGGATCAGCTCCTTATATCCATGATGTTTGTTTTAATTTTTCAGTCAACTTTTCCTGTGTGAGTCGAGAGATCTCCGGCCAGGCAAGAACCAGGGCATTGTAACCCTGTGCTTCTTGAGAGAGCTTTTTCCGCTCGCAGACGCTAAACAGCCGATAGGCCAAGTCGCGGGCCATCTCCCCGTAAGAGCTCAGCTTGCGCAGCATTTCTGCGGTAGCCAACTCACCCTTTTGTTCTACATGGTAAATGCGGATGAGATGATGGGTCATCTCCCACACCGGAATTCTGCTGTCAGTAACCGGGTCCCAGGAGGCTGGAAGCTCGTCAGACCGCAGCAGACGAACCTTTCCGGCCTTGGATGAAAGGATGCCAGCCTGTACCAGTCCGTTCACGGATGTTACTTTGGCCTTGCTCAGCAATTCCGCCTCTCCAAACTCACCTTCGGCAAAGCCCTTCTGCTCAAACCACGCCAAGGCCCAGCGGGTGTTATTGTCAAACTCATCTTCCTGCTCACTCAATACCTCGGTGAGCATCTGGTTGATCAGCCCAAGGGCTGTGCGCACGGTCATGGCCTGACCGCTGGATTCGAGGATGCGGCTGTATTTCGAATAGATGGCCATCCCCGGACCAATGGCCGCCTGGGCAAAGTCTACGGGAGCCACGTTGCCTTGCTGGAGATGACGGAGTGAAATGGGCAGATCGCGCTTGAGTTCGTTTATGAAGTCACGACGGCCGCATTGGGGTGCATCGGTTGAACGGGGACGGCAGGCCAAGACGATATAGGACGCCAGTGCATTGGTGCCCATAGATACCATACGCCACTTCTGTGAGGCACGAACCGGCCAGGTAGCCGTAATCTGAAATCCACTGGAAATAAGTGCTTCGAGCAGGGTCTCCCAGCCGGTGGTCAAGTCTACACTGCCGTTCCTTTCGGTGTCATCTCCTCCAACCTGTTCGTCATCCTGCTTAAATGCATAATATACTGTTAATGGGAAACGCAGGTCCATCTTATCGCGCAGGGCGGTAAATGACTTGCGGAAGCCGGACTCGAAATGTTCCTTGGCTTTTGCCCTGTCACCCTCAAATCGCTCCGGCGAGGCGGTAAGTTCCGCCATCTTGGGTACCAGAATCGTGCCGAAGAGGTCGGGGTAGAGCCCTCCCACAGTGCGGCGGAGCCAGACATAAAAGAAATCGGAAAGTGCCGCATATCCAATGTTGTCGTAGTATGGCGGATCAGTACTGATAAGTAGATTTTGCAACCCATTTATACCCATGGCCGCATCAATTTGTTGAGCAGAGCAAGCTTTTTCTCCGTCAACCGCGACAGTTCCTATTGCGTCAGCTTCAATACTGACTGCTGTAGCCCAACATACAGCCTTTTCCCCCATGATATTCGGTTCGGTGAAATCCCAAACCATTGGAATAGCTTGCCGGGCAAAAAGCTGCATGGTTTGTTGGCCGCTTGGCTTCCATCTGCATAGTGCATTATTGAAATCCGCACACCGATCTACAGCCAGCGCAAGGAAAGTTGTTACTGCACTGGCGTAGGCTGTAGCGGCGTCAGCCAGCAAGTCTGCATTCTCAGCATCCCGAAGCACATCCTCGCTGATCTCTTTCACTAGATCGCTAAACGTCACCATCGCTGTTAGCTGGCGTGGGGTGAATAGATCTGTAAAGTTGGGCATTCCATACAGCGGCGGGGAAAACCAACGCCGATCATTAGTCATGGGTTGATCGACTTGATCGACAAAGGGACTGGAGATGTTGTTGATATCAGCAGAAGTGCTCGGCAAATAAACTCTACCACGAGGTCCATCG
Organism: Desulfobacteraceae bacterium UBA5623; assembly: GCA_002424495.1. GTDB lineage: Bacteria > Desulfobacterota > DSM-4660 > Desulfatiglandales > Desulfatiglandaceae > UBA5623. The sequence goes on along the minus strand of DIKH01000125.1, from coordinate 14,710 downwards.
GCCACCACTGCCAAAGGGATAGTTCCTACACCATGTCTGACAGATAAGTCCCGCACCTCTGCTTTTTTAAAAAATGTATCGCAGAATAGACAACGTGCGCCTTTACCACTGGTTGTTTCCTTTTCCGGCCTGTCCCCGTTAACTACAATGAACTCGGCAGTTTTATTGATTCTATCGAGGACAGGTCTTACGTGAACAAAGATCGGCTTTTTTCGAGCCAACCAAAAAGATCGGATCAACGGTGCAGGCGCACCGCATGCTGGGTTGGAGCATTTAATAGTCCGTGCCCAGATCCAGGCAATTACGTTGGTCTCCTCGCCCCCGTATTCCTTTGGCAATTTTACTTTCGGATACAAGTGACCGATTTTGGACATGGCCCTTTCCCGGATAACCCGTCCATAGTAGCGCACGTCCTCGGCTAGCCCATGCGTGCCCGGCCATGGTTCTTTACCGCCGATCCTGCTACGGGCTTCAGGATTGACCGGAGGGTGACCTGCCCATCGCGGGGCAATCTCCAGATTGCATTTATTGAGAAGGACGGCCACGGGGTTGAGATCTCCCGCATGGGCCTCAAAGCCCAAACGATTGGCCTCAAGCGGTATTGAACCACCACCGGCAAATGGATCAAATACAAAGGGGAGTTTCCCATCGCAATGTTTGAGCATCTCGGCTCGGGCCTCCGCATATATCTCGGGATGCTCGTGCAGCCTCTTCTGCATCATCCGCCGCACAATTCCAAAGAGCCGTTCGCGTTCGGCGTTCTGATCTGCTTCGGGTTTATCTTTCCACGCCGGGTCGTCGGACGGGTCGGTCACTACCGAAGCGAACAATACAGCCCGGGCAGTAGGGAGCGGCAACCGCGCCCACCAGTGGTGAATGCCCTTGGGATGGGGACCGATCCCCGGCATCTTGTCGTAGGCAGATGCGTCATTGATCTCGGGTAGAGGCAGGGCTACCTCAATGAGTTTTTTGCGATGGGCTACATTCATGGACATGCCATCAGAAGTTTATTGTTGGCTGTAAAAACCGAAATCCCTCCTTGTGTAAAATCGCGGTCGTTTGTTAGTAACGCGAGCCCATGTTTTCGGCAATTCTCGGCAATGAGCTGGTCGTTACAGTCTTCGTTTCCTGTTGCGAAATCCTTCAGCAAGCCACCAAGGTTCCACTCGGCAAATGGGTGATTAATCGGCTGGCAGTTCATGAGTATCTGTGTGACTTGTGTCTCAATCGCCTCGGCCACGGGAGGGAAATCGGCTGATTGACGAAAGGCCTTAAAGTCTTTCTGCGTTGGCTGGAGACGTATCATCTCAAGGCGTGCAAACCGGTTAATAAACTCCACAAGTACCAGAACATCCAGAAACATTCGTGTACCGGCGGAAAGGATACGTGAAAAAATATTTGAATAGGTTGTTACAGTCCAACTTCCCGGAGTTGCAGCCGGCCCGTAAAGGTAGAGCCAGATATTCGCGTCAGGGAGAACGGCATCTTTATCTGTAAACCTGTAGCTGCGGGCGTCGTAGGCCTTATTCCTCATCATCCAACTCCTCCATGATGGCTTTTTGCAGACGTTCCGGATCACGGTAATAGGCCTTCGACCATTCAACGGACTTTTCCAGAGAAGGCTGAAACAGCGGAAGTAGATTTTTCACTTTAAGCATCCTGTCTACCTGATCCTCCGGCAGGACACCGTAAAGTTTCCCTATGGCGGTGTTGAGAAAGGCCGTGATGACCATACTAATACCCTCAAATGAAAGCCTGACATCTCTTCCGTCTTGAAGCAAGGGTAATATCTTCTCAAAAATTTTTTCTCCATCTGCCGCATCCACGGCGCGGGGGCCGCCGACAAGGTCAGAAACTCGAATAATGATAGGTTCGTTCATAATCACATCTCCACTGAGGATTTTTTGGCTCCATAAGATTTTTTGTCAGCAGTATATACCTCAAGATTCACCACTGTGCCGGGAAAATCATGCCCCAGTTCTAGAAATTTTTCCACGCCATGATGGAACTCCCAAAAGGCTCTTCCACTGGCAATCTGAAAACATCCGCCATTGAGGGTAACGAAATCATGGATCAATTTCAGTCCCACGCCACCAGGGCTGTCCTGCTTGGTGGTGTGGCCTTCAATTAAAGCCCAGCGCAAGGCCTTAACAGGAGGCATGTTTATTTTGAATCGACGGTTTATCCTTCCGGGGATGGTGATTCCCGCATCGGCCATGGAGATATCCAACCGTTGTTTGGCAGGATAGAACTGTCCACAGACAAACACTCCCAACCTTGAGTTGGAATGTACCTGCGAATTGATAAAAATTTCTCCCAGGCTTTGCTGAAATCGGAGGGAAAAGTCGCTGGTCATTTCCGGCATCCCCTTTCCCGGCAGATATTCGTCGAGATAATCGTAAAACCGATGTGCTTCCGTGATCTTATAGCGGATATAGGGGAGCACTGTGCCTCCCCAATTCGTTGGCGCCGGGTAACCGAACCCGTCCAGAAAACCATTACGCTGGAGAATGGATTTCTGTCCCCATGCAAGATCAACAATAGAAACCGTGTTATACCGGTCCAGAACGTGGGCCAGGACAACACCCAATGGGGCAACCATGTTCGCATCAAACCAAGAGACTCCGGCAAAGCTCAGTTCCAAAGAGGAATATTCGATATCATTGGTAGTTGCAGCCAGGGTCGCAAGCGCATTAAACCCGTCGCTATTGCTGCCGACATTTGTGAGTTTATAGATCATACCGGAGGCCCCGCCTTTCCCAAGAGTTCGCTGAAGCAGTAATTAACGCTTGTCACTCCGAAATCCGGTTCGCGCTGGAACGGTCTCCGGAGATAATACACATGGTGGTCCTCACCGTCAAACTCGACGATGGCGAGGAAAAAATCATCCGGTTTGTTCAGGGAATATAGGATTTCGTTCCGGGTGACCGTGATGATGGCTGCACCAGTGACTCGGCCTTTAACCTCGATGAAGCGCAATTTACCCGTGCCGGGGATACGGCTTTCAATATCATAGCCCAGTTTTTCCATTTCCCGGTCAATGGGCTCATAGCCCAGACTGCGCTCAATGTCCATGACGATCTGTCGTGCGCGGGCACCAGCGGCCTGAGTGTCCTTCAGAGCTGAAGATAACGATTCAGGGGCCTTGGATGGCGACAGCTTGTTTATGAGCCCCTGTGGGATAACGAGCATCCCGCCTAAAACGACGGGAGGGAGCGGGGACAGTTGCGCTTCCAGCTTCAATTCCGTCATTCGTTTCTGTAGCCTGGCTTCGAGTGCATCTGCACGTTTGCGCGCTTCATTGGAGTTGAGACGTGCGTTGGGTTTTCCGGCCTGCTCCTGGAGCTTTAACTCCTCGGCGCGGTGGTCCCAATAGCTGATTTCTTTAGTCAGGCGGTCCTTGACTGCGGCCTCGGTCTTGGCGATCAACTCAACTCTACCCGCGCGCACCTCACCCAAATGTTCAGGCACTACATGGGCTATGGCATAGGATTGGGCCTTTTGCTCCAGATCGCGGCTGATCCAGGCACATTCCGGTCTGGAAAGGATTGTGTCCACATCCGGCTCGCCATTCCGCAGGAGGCGGTAATCCAGATAAGGCGCATAGTGGAGATGCCGAGCCGATCCGGCCTTATCCATTTCAACATAAAGCATGCGTTTGGAAACAATCCTACGGTTCCCGGCACGGGTAACGCCCGCGTCCTGGATGGCGTGTTCAAGATACAGTAACAGGCGCGGCTGATCCCCGGGGTCTCGTTCATCAATCAGCACAGCACCTCGTCGAAGAAGGTCTCGGTGACGTTCGATTATGATATCGAGGGTAGCATCGAGCAACGGGTGGCCGGGACAGATAAAGGCTGCGAGCGGCAGGCCCTGGGGATTGATGAGATTTTTTTCGAAGACGATGCGCTCATATCGATGGAGCACCGGTTCTCCAATGCCGATCAGTCGATCCCGGTTTCTAATGGGCGCCGGAACATTCGTGATTTCGTATCGCCTTGGTTCCCTCTGACGGACGTTTCCTCCTAGGCGCTTGAAGGCCTCAATAAAAAAGGACTCTATGTAATGTGGCTGCAGGCGGCGGGCCTCGGCTCGCTCCATTTCCTCCCGGACCCGATGCACCCGGCTAACATCCATGGAATCACGGGCCAAGGCGCGCTCCTCGATCAGATTCTGAATTCGGGTGCGGTCAAAGGCATTGGCCACGACCTGGTTGAGGCGTGCGCGGATCTCCGGCCGTTCGCCATACCGTACGGCCTCTATTAAAAGATATCGAAGGGGGCGTCCTTCGAATTGGAGTTTTCCAAGAACGTCAAACACTTGACCGCCCAAGGCCTTTCGGGCCTCTTCAAGCTTGTCTAGCAGCGCCTTGTAGACTTCGCCTTCACGGGTCTCGTCGGCAACAAGGTTCCAAAGATGACAGACTTCAGTTTGACCAATACGGTGAATACGACCGAAACGCTGTTCTATGCGGTTGGGATTCCACGGCAGGTCATAATTGACCATGAGATGGGCGCGCTGGAGGTTGATGCCTTCTCCAGCAGCGTCCGTGGCGATGAGTACTCTTACTTCAGGGTCGTGCCGGAAGGACTCTTGGATTTTGGTTCGCTCCTCGCGGCCAATGCCGCCATGGATGCATACCACAGACTCCTTCCGTCCCAGAAGGGTCGTGATGCGCTGATCCAGATAGGCCAATGTGTCGCGGTGCTCTGTAAAGACAACAAGTTTTTGCCTAGGGGACGATCCGTATGTGGCCGGTTCTTCTGCGACGCAATCTGCAAGCGCTGCGGGAGTAAAAATCTCCGAAAGAAGATGTGCCAGCTCAATCCATTTTCTGTCTTCCCCACCACGTCGAACAGTTAGGGCAAGAGATTCCAAGTGCCTGAGGATTTCTATCTCAGCCTTTAATTCTGTGATGGTGCGTGCAGCGGTTGCCTGATCGAGAATTTGCTCCTCGGCTGCCTCTGCTTCCTCGGCCGATGTATCTTCAAGATCTTCAACATCCTCCGGATCGAGGGTGGGTCCCTCTGCGTAGATTTCTGAGCTAAGGTACGCGCCTCTTTGCAGTATTTCAAGCTCGCGCAAACGGGATTCGAGACGCTCTTTCCTGCGCCGCAGCGACTGGTAGATCGCCTCGGGAGAGGAGGCCAGACGACGCTGCAGTATGGTAAGGGCAAAGCCGACGGTTCCTGCCCGTTTGTCATTCTGAAGAGCTTCGGCGCGGTTGAACTCCTCCCGCACATATTCCGTCACAGCCTTGTATAGTATGGCTTCGGCATCGGAAAGTTTGTAAGGGACAGTATATGCACGGCGTTCTGGAAAAAGCGGTGTGGCGTCGAACTTGAGAAGTTGCTCCTTTACCATTCGGCGCATAAGATCGGAAACATCGGAAACATGGACACCGTCCCGGAATCTTCCTTCGAAGCGGTCGCCATCGAGAAGAGCCATAAAGAGTTGGAAGTCCGCCTCCTTGCCATTGTGCGGCGTGGCCGTCATGATGAGGAAATGCCGCGTGAGCTTTGAAAGAAGCTGACCGAGTTTGTAACGCTTAGTGTATTTGATTTCACCGCCGAAATAAGTGGCCGACATCTTGTGCGCTTCGTCGCAGACTACGAGATCCCAGCGGCAGTCCGGAGCTTGTAGTTTGGCCTGCACATCTTCGTTACGACTTAATTTATCGAGTCTGGCAATCACAAGGTTGTTTTCTAAAAACCAGTTGCCGGTTCGGGCAGATTCCAGTTTGTCATTGGTAAGGATCTCAAAAGGCAGATGAAAACGGTGATAGAGTTCGTCCTGCCACTGCTCGGCCAGACTGCCGGGACAAACGATCAAACAGCGCTGCAGGTCCCCACGAACAATGAGTTCTTTGATGAAAAGGCCCGCCATGATGGTTTTGCCCGCACCAGGGTCATCCGCGAGGAGAAATCGCAAGGGCTGGCGAGGAAGCATTTCTTCATAAACCGCCGTAATCTGGTGAGGCAGCGGCTCAACAATTGAGGTATGAACCGCCAGGACAGGGTCGAACAGGTGCGCAAGCCGGATGCGATGCGCCTCAGATACAAGTCGAAAAAGATCTCCATCGCCATCGAAACTCCACGGCCGGCCTTGATACGCTACTTCAATGCGGTTTTCATCATGGCGAAAAAGAAGTTCGTTTGCGACCTTGCCGGTGGGATCTTTGTAGGTGAGTTCAAGCGCCTCCGAACCAAACCATTGAATAGACACCACCGTTACCAGGCAATCCGGCAGGATACCTTTTACAGCAGCATTTGGAGTGAGGTCTTCGAGTGTGCTCATTTTTTGAACTTAACTTTAAAAAGTAATTGCAGATTTGACATTCTATTGAAATACTTGTTTTGCCGTTTATGCAGACAGTTCCTGCCTGGTCTTGCTATCCGCCGCATCTCCAGTTTTCACCCAATCATCCACTTCATCTTTCTTGAACTTCCAGAGGCGGCCCATCCGGTGTGACGGCATATGTTTTTCGGTAATCCATTTGTATACCGTATCCCGCTTGATGCCGAGATAGGCCGCAATCTCATCTACTGAGAGCCATCGATCTTCCATCATTGACTCCTGTCACTTAGTGCTGATCCTATTTGCGAACGATCCCTTGCTGTCGCTTGAATGTCTGAGTTGAAGTTATGGGAGGCCGAAAAATCGGTTCACCTGAAATGAGCATCATCTGGCTCCATCCAGTAAAACCAAATTAAACTGGTTTAGGTTATATGACACTCGGTCTGTTTGTCAATTGATTTTGTCTGGAAAAACACGGAGCGTGGTAGGTTAGGAATAAAGGTCAAATCTAATCTTGCCTCTTGCCCAAGATGAAAGGTAGGTTAGAAGGGCCTAGGATCGTGACAACAAATTCAGATATCCTTGCCATACCCCAGAATATCAGGCGGTCAGAAAACCGGTGATATGTCTGTACTATCACCCCTAGTTCATGACACTGGGCCATTTATGTTTTTTCAAAAATGCTAATCGATTGGAAGAGTTTGATATCCAAAACTTTTTGAACGAGGGCAGAAATAAATGCTCTCTTGAAAGACAGGTCACCCTTCTCCATTCATCTTATCCCTTAATAATCTTGAACACTGGAAGGAGACCACTCTCCTGGCATCCAAATATAAGTCCTCCCCTGTAGATGGATTTCTGCCCCTTCGTTTATTTTTTCCTTAACACAGAACTTGCCGAAACCTGAGATAATGATATCCTCTCCTGTTGCCAGTGTCTTTTTCATGATTTCCAGTAAGGCTCTATTGCTTCAGAGGCTTCTTTCCTGGATTCCGGCCTTCGCCGGAATGACGGCTTTAGGGTTTTTAATTGCCGGAGTAATACAAAAACGAGGATCATCAGGGCGAAAAATCGCATTAGGAGGCTGACTGAGAACCGGAGGGCATTTTTGGGCGGGACTTAAAAATTAACCCTTTTTATCAGGCTCTCATATTCCCTGATCTCCTTATGGGTCAATCTGCGGTTGAACAGGCCTGATGAGACCAGAATCGGTATCCCCCTGTTCAGGGCAAGGGCCACAGCGTCACTGGGGCGGCTGTCTATGGCATGTTCCTGTCCATTGATCCGAATGAATACGTTGGCATAATAGGTTTCTTGACGCACTGCATATATCTCCACACGCAAAAACTCAACCTGAAGCTTTTCCAAGATACTCAGATATAGTTCGTGGGTGATGGGCCTGGGGGTATCAACCATACCCTTTTCTTTGGCAATGGCTGCGAATTCGGCATTGCCTATGAACATAAGAAAATAGCGCTCATCCTCCGCCAGTTCTTTTAAAACCACCATCTTACCCATATTGGCATCGGATTCAAGATGCACCCAGCCTATTTTGATCATATTGCTGTCTGACATGATTCAAGAATCCTCCTGACCAGTTTCAAAACAAAACGTCATTTTTATTCCATCCCGTCTTAATCTTCGTCCTCGTCATCGTCCACATCCTCCATTTCAGCCCCTTCTTCGTCAATATCTTTATCAAACCTTCTTACGATCTCAGCGATCTCGAAGAGTCTCTCATCCACCTTTCCAAACAGTGTCTCCTCCGGGTATGAGCCATCTTCCTGCATCGTGCCTGCATCCACACCGGTCAGGATCTCTATTCCCTCCTCGATGGTAGAGATTGCCCATATATGGAATTCTCCCCTTTCAACTGCATCTGCAACCTCCTTTTTGAGCATAAGATTCCGCACATTTTTTTGGGGAACTATCACCCCCTGCTGGCCTGTCAGCCCCTTGTATTTGCATATGTTAAAAAAGGCCTCAACCTTGCGGGATACACCCCCCACAGGCTGAATCTCCCCTTTCTGGCTGACCGAACCGGTGACGGCAATGCCCTGGAAGAGGGGAATCCTGGCCAGGGCGCTCAAGAGGACAAAAAGCTCGGCGCTCGATGCGCTGTCTCCTTCCACCAGCCCGTAGCTCTGCTCAAAACAGAAGGTGGCATTAAGAGATAGAGGTTTATTATGGGCAAAGCGTTCCTTGAGAAAACTGGTAAGGATCATGACCCCTTTGGTATGGATGTTACCGCTCATCTTTGATTCCCGTTCAATGGCGACAACGCCATCCCTTCCCACTGAGACGGTCGCTGTGATCCGATTGGGTTTGCCGAATTCGTGGTCGCCTGTCATGATTACGGAAAGGCCGTTGATCTGGCCGATCTTTTGCCCATCGGTCTCAACCCAGAATATGTCTTTTTCCACCAGTTCCCTGACACGCTCTTCAAACAGATTGGACCGGAAGATCCTTTTCCTGACCGCCTGTTCAACGTGATTGCCCGAAATAAATTCCGTGTGATCAAGGTCTGCAAAATATTCGGCCTCTTTGATCAGGTCTCCTATGTCCCCGATTTCGAGGGTGAGTTTGTCCCGGTCTTCAGTACGTTCCATGCTGTACTCAATCACACGGGCGACGCCGCTTTTGTCGAGATGTCTTGTGTTAAGATCGCGGCAAAGATTCCCGATCATTTTTGAACACTGGATGACAGCATCATCCTTTCGGTCCATCTGATCATCCATGTGTGCTTTTACCTTGAAAAGCTTTGGAAAACGGTCGTCATAATAGTGAAGGAGTTCGTACAAATAGGGATCACCTGTAAGCACAATTTTGATGTCAAGGGCTATGGGTTCCGGCCGGATCGTCCTGGTGCTGAAAAGTCCGTAGAGCTCCCCTGGGTCTTCGATCCTGATTTCCTGTTCCCTAAGGGCCCTCTTAAGGGCCTCCCAGGAAAGATACCACTTGATCAGGTCAAGGGCCTTCATCACAAGATAGCCGCCGTTGGCCTTATGGAGAACTCCAGGCTTGATCATTGTAAAATCAGTAAACAGTGCGCCAAACCAGGCCTGTCTTTCAATGGTGCCAAAAAGATTCGGGTAGGTGGGATTGGACTCAATAACCACCGGCGCCCCTTTTGTCCCGGAATTGTCAATCAGGACATTAACCGTGTATTTCCTGAAAATGGCCTGTCTGTCCGGCGCTGGGAAATGCTGCATCTGTGGTTGCTGCGTCGCCTCCTGTTTTTTGAAGTCATCAATGTTTTCAATCACGTCTTCCCCTACGGCCTTGAGATATTCTATTACGTCCGGTTCATCCTTATATCTTTCAAGGTAGATCTCCATGATCTGGCCCACGTGAAACAGGGCAATCTCATTGCTAAGTTTGTCACTGTTATTTTTCAGCTCTGCCTCGGCCTTCCGGATCTTTTTAACCGCCTCTTCCATCTTTTTCTGGATCTGATTGCTCTTGTCCTTCAGCTCATTTTTCTTTCCCTCATCCAGCTCGGAAAGCCTTTCCTGACTCATCGGCTGACCATCCTCTGTTGCCGGCAACAGGACCATGCCCATCTGGGACATCTGAAGGATAAAGCCTTCCTTCTCAGCAAGACGTGACACCTCCTCAATGGTCTCTTCCCGATGCCTTTCAACTTCCTTCTGCATCTGGCTTTTCCTGACGTTGTATTCATCACCGTCAAAGACATCCGGTATCCTCTTCTGCATTTCGCTGATCAGTTCCAACATGTCCTTGTTGAGCGACTTTGCCCTGCCCGCGGACAATTTCATGCACTTTGGCTTATCCGCCTCTTTAAAATTGTGGACATAGCACCAGTCAGGGGGTGTCGGCTCTTTTTGGGCCTGCTCTTCGAGATAGGTCCTCGCCATATAGGTCAGCCCCGCCTTGGATGGGCCTGCAACAAAGATATGATATCCCGGGGCCTTCATTCCTATCCCGAATTTGATAGCGTCAGTCGCCCTTTCCTGACCAAGTATCCGTTCATCAGGGGGTTCAAGCGATGAGGTATTTTCAAACGGAAGCAATTCAGGATCTATATAAGCTCTGAGTTCAAGGGCCGGGACTTCCGGGAATTTCCTGGGCATAAACTGTTCCTCCATAAGTTAGCAATCAGCACGCATGATCCAACACCCAGACCTCCGGCGCGGCAGGAAGAATATCCGCTGAAAGATCTACCTCGCTCTTATTGACATGCCTAACACCTGTCATTTTTGAGAGAAAGCCATCCACACCGGCAATCGGAAGATTGCACTTGGAAGTCTTAAAATGCATGGGGATGATCAGCCTGGGACTTAACGCATTTGCAACCTTGACCGCGCCCTCTGCATCCACTGTGTAAGTACCTCCAACAGGTAACAGGAGCAGGTCCACCTGCCCTATGGCATCCACCTGTTTAGGGGAAAGCTGATGGCCCAAGTCCCCCACAAAGCAGATCCTTATCCCATCAACCGCGAATGCAAATATGACATTATCTCCACGCTCAGAGCCGCCGGATTCGTCATGATGGCTGGAGATGCCTTTTATCTGTATGCCTTTTACCTGGCCATCACCCTTTACGACCTTGGGCGAACCGGTGAGACCCTTTACATAATTATGATCCGCATGATTATGGCTGACCAGGACGCCGTCAGCCCTGTCTCTTACCTGGTCGTACTTTAACACCCCTCCGTATCCGTTTGGATCATATGGGTCTGTTACCAATACGGTGTTATCGGAGGCGGTGATGGTAAAACTTGAGTGTCCGTTCCATCTGATTTTCATATTTTCCTCCCAAGCGCCCCCTTAGTGAGACGCTTTCTTTGTATTTGCCGCCAACAGTAGATCGGCTGTAAGCTATGGCAAAATCCATTGACACATTTTATAGATCAGCCAGAGCGAACAAGGCAAGAAAAATCGTTTGAGACTAAATTTAAGTTTAATTATTTCAATAGGTTAATACATAACGTACAACTGACATGCCATAACAGATCCTCCACACATTAATGGAAAATTTCTGGTCAGTTATTACAGGAAATTCCGAAACTTTTCTTTGTCCTTGACTCAAAAACAAGGCTTTCCTATATTAGCCGAACTTAAAAATCAGCACCTATATCATGGATACTAAAGTTAGACAGGACGGGTTGATTTCACATCCTGAGAACTAAGGCACAAGGAGAATTTATATGCCAAGACGTAACGATATTAAGAAGGTTATGATTATCGGCTCAGGTCCGATTATTATCGGACAGGCCTGCGAGTTTGACTATTCCGGCACCCAGGCCTGCAAGGCCCTCAGAAAGCTTGGCTATCAAATTGTCCTGGTCAATTCCAATCCTGCAACCATTATGACTGATCCGGGGATGGCGGATGTCACCTATATCGAGCCTCTTAATCTACAGACCATGACAGAGATAATCGAAAAGGAACGGCCTGACGCCATTCTTCCTAACCTTGGCGGCCAGTCCGCGCTGAATCTGTCTTCAGAACTGGCGCGGGCAGGGGTGCTTGAAAAATACGGGGTAAATATCATAGGCGTTCAGGTTGACGCCATAGAACGGGGAGAGGATAGAATCGCATTTAAGGAGACCATGAATCGCCTTGGCATAGAAATGCCGCTGAGTCAGCCTGCCTTTAGTGTGGAGGAGGCAGAAAATGTGGCGGATAATCTGGGCTATCCTGTTGTCATACGTCCGGCTTACACCATGGGGGGGACTGGCGGGGGTCTTGTCTACAATGTAGAGGAATTACGAACCATCGCCAGCCGTGGACTTTCAGCAAGCCTGGTCAGGCAGATACTGGTCGAGGAATCCGTGCTCGGCT
>DIKH01000125.1:0-2557 GCA_002424495.1 Desulfobacteraceae bacterium UBA5623 | reverse complement strand
CATGGGTGTCCACACCGGCGACAGTTACTGCACTGCGCCGATGCTGACCATTGATCCTGAGCTTCAAAAACGGCTGCAGAAATACTCATATGACATTGTTGAGGCCATTGAGGTTATAGGCGGAACAAACATCCAATTTGCTCATGATCCAAAGACCGGAAGGGTTGTTGTTATTGAAATCAATCCCAGGACATCCAGATCTTCCGCCCTTGCGTCCAAGGCCACAGGGTTTCCTATAGCGCTGATTTCCGCCATGCTGGCAGGAGGCCTGACATTGGATGAAATCCCTTACTGGCGGGACGGCACGCTTGATAAATACACGCCTTCCGGTGACTATGTTGTAGTCAAGTTTGCCCGCTGGGGTTTTGAAAAATTTGCAGGGGTCGAAGACAGACTGGGAACCCAGATGCGGGCCGTGGGAGAGGTAATGAGTATTGGAAAGACCTATAAGGAGGCGCTTCATAAGGCCATTCGATCTCTTGAAACCGGCAGGTATGGATTGGGTTTTGCCAAAGATTTTCACCAGAAATCCCTTAATCAGCTTATGGATCTCCTGGCGGAACCATCAAGTGAGAGACAGTTTATCATGTACGAGGCCTTGAGAAAAGGCGCCACAATCCAGACCCTTCATGAGAAAACCCATATCAAACCGTGGTTTATTCAGCAGATGAAGGAACTTGTAGATCTTGAAGAGGAGATGCTTAAATACAAGGGTAAACAACTGCCTGATTCCCTGCTCACCCAGGCCAAAAAGGACGGTTTTGCAGACAAATACCTATGCCGGATCATGGAGATCCCTGAAAAGGATATCAGGGAAAGACGCAGCGCCATAAACATGGTGGAGGCCTGGGAGCCGGTGCCTGTCAGCGGGGTTGAAGATGCCGCATACTATTACTCCACTTATAACAGCAAAGACAGGGTTGGCGTAAGCGACCAGAGAAAAATCATGGTCCTTGGAGGCGGCCCCAACAGGATAGGTCAGGGCATAGAATTTGACTACTGTTGCGTTCATGCCGCCTTTGCCCTCAGGGATGAGGGGCTTGAATCCATCATGGTCAACTGCAATCCCGAGACCGTCTCAACCGATTATGACACCTCCAATAAACTCTACTTTGAACCACTGACAATGGAAGATGTCCTAAGCATCTACGAGAAAGAAAAACCAGAGGGAGTCATTGTCCAATTCGGCGGTCAGACGCCGCTTAATATTGCGGGGGAACTGGCCCAGGCAGGGGTAAAGATTATAGGCACCAGCCCTGATACCATTGATCTTGCGGAAGATCGTGACAGGTTTCGCCAGAAGATGAGCAAACTTGGCATACCTCAGCCTGAATCCGGCATGGCCAGCAACCTTGAAGAGGCCGTGGCCGTGGCTGAAAAAATCGGATATCCCCTGATGGTCAGGCCATCATATGTATTAGGGGGCAGGGCCATGGAGGTGATCCATGACGAGCAGATGCTGAAACATTATGTTGCTGCTGCGGTGGACGTGACGCCTGAAAGGCCGATATTGATAGACAAATTCCTTGAAAACGCCATAGAGGCAGAGGCGGATGCCATTGCTGACGGCGCCGATGCATTTGTGCCGGCGGTTATGGAGCATATCGAGCTGGCCGGGGTCCATTCCGGTGATTCCGCATGCGTTATACCTCCCATAAGCATTCCACCAAAGCACCTGGATACGATTTACGATTACACCAAGAGGATTGCCATTGAACTCAAGGTAGTAGGTCTGATGAACATCCAGTATGCCATTGCAAACGATACGGTATATATACTAGAGGCCAATCCGCGGGCCTCCCGCACTGTGCCCCTGGTATCAAAGGTCTGCAACATATCCATGGCCAGGCTTGCCACACAGGTAATGATGGGTAAAAAACTGGCTGACCTTGACATAAGGCCAAAAACGATCCCCCATTTCGGGGTCAAAGAGGCGGTGTTCCCTTTTAACATGTTTCCTGAAGTGGACCCCATCCTCGGCCCTGAAATGCGATCTACCGGCGAAGTGCTTGGGATAGCCGACTCCTTCGGGCTTGCATACTTTAAGGCCCAGGAAGGCGCACAGCAGACCCTTCCGTCCCAGGGGACGGTCCTGATCACGGTATCAGAGGCAGATCGGCCCGCTGTTCTTGAGGTGGCCCGTCAATTCGACAAACTGGGCTTTAAGATAAAGGCCACCAATGGCACCCACAGGTTCCTGTCCACTCATGGAATTGAGTCCCAACAGATCTCAAAGATATATGAAGGGCGTCCCAACATAGTGGATGCGATCAAGAATGATGATATCCAACTGGTAATCAACACCCCCAGCGGAAGGCTTAGTAAACACGATGATTCCTATATCCGAAAGGCGGCGATAAAATATAAGGTGCCATACATAACCACCCTGGCCGCAGCACTTGCCGCTGCAAAGGGAATCGCAAGCAACCTGAAAGGGCATGGAAAGGTCAAATCGCTGCAAGAGTATCATAAAGACATAAAGTAGATTCTGCAGTTGCTCAGTGGACGGAAGAGGGAAATGATGTTCTTTTTTAAGTCAACTACCACCACCAGAGGT
>DIKH01000260.1 GCA_002424495.1 Desulfobacteraceae bacterium UBA5623 | reverse complement strand
GCACCCGGATTTTTTGAAATGTTACACTTTTTGAGGAGGAATACCTATGGCGGATCAGGAACGATTTATTGACAAAAGCACTGACCCCGCGGTCAGGCAGATGATAGGAAAGGCGGAGAAGGCCAATGTGACCACTGTTTGGGACAGATATGAGGCCATGCTGCCACAGTGCGGTTTCGGAGATATGGGCCTTTGCTGCAGGCATTGTCTTCAGGGGCCTTGCAGGATAGATCCATTTGGGGAAGGGCCACGCTCCGGGATATGCGGCGCCACAGCCGATGTGATGGTGGCAAGGGGCCTTGACCGGGCGATTGCCGCCGGCACAGCGGCCCACTCAGGTCATGCAAAACACCTGGCTCATACGCTGCTGAAGATGGCTCAAGGAAAGGCCAGGGCCTATTCTATAAAGGAAGAAGATAAGCTAAGGGCAGTGGCTTTAAGGATCAACATCCCTGTGGATAACCGGGCAATTAATAACATTGCGCTTGATGTGGCCAATGCCGCACTTGCGGATTTTCACGAAAAAGAGACCCCTGTTATGTGGGCGGCAACCGTTGTAACGCCCCAGCGCGCAAAGCTGTTGGGCAACCTGGGCCTTGTGCCGAAGGGCATTGACCACGAAATCTCCGAGATCATGCACCGGACCCTCTACGGAGTGGATGCAGACCAGGTGAATCTTTTGCTTGCAGGGCTCCGTTGTGCGGTCGCCGACCTTGCGGGATGTTATATGGGGACTGATATTGCGGATATCCTTTTTGGCGTACCGCAACCCAGGCTCAGCAGTGCGAATCTGGGGGTGTTAAAGGCCGATGCTGTAAATATTGCAATGCACGGCCACAACCCGGTGCTCTCGGATGTGATGGTAACCCTTGCACAAAAGGCAAATGAAGAGGCCATCAAGGCAGGCGCATCCGGGATCAACATCGTTGGCATATGCTGCACGGGAAGTGAAGTGATGATGAGGCAGGGCATTCCTGCCTGCACACATTCCGTCAGTCAGGAGATGGCCATCATGACCGGAGCCCTGGATGCAATGGTGGTGGACTATCAGTGCATCATGCCCTCTGTCGTCTCTGTGGCAGAATGCACCGGAACCCCTGTTATTACCACCATGGACCTGTGCAAGATCTCCGGCGCAAGGCACGTGGAATTTTCCGAGGAAAATGCAGCAGAGAAGGCGGAGGAGATCTTCAACAGTGCCATTGAAAATTTTGCCCGGCGCAAAAACAGACCGGTGGATATCCCTGATATCAAGGCCAGGGCGATGACAGGATTTTCTGTCGAGGCCATTGTCGGGGCTCTCAAAAATGTTGACAATGCTGATCCCTTGAAGCCTCTTGTAGACAACATAAAATTAGGCAACATCAGGGGTGTGTGCCTTTTTGCCGGGTGCAACAATGTCAAGGTGCCGCAGGACAAAAATTTTACCGTAATATGCCGCAGGCTCTTAAAGGAAAATGTCCTTGTAATTGCCACCGGCTGCGGCGCAGGGGCCTTGATGCGTCACGGATTCATGGACCCGGCCAATGTGGATGAGCTTTGCGGGGCAGGGTTAGGCGCGGTGTTAAAGGCGGTTGGTCAGGCAAACGGCCTTGACGGGCCTCTGCCACCTGTGCTCCACATAGGCTCTTGTGTAGATAATTCCAGGGCTGTCGCCCTTGCCGTCGCGGTTGCCAACTACCTTGGTGTGGATACGGACATGCTCCCTGTTGTCGCATCGGCCGCAGAGGCCGTATCTGAAAAGGCGGTCTCAATCGGGGCATATGCAGTGGCCGCAGGCCTTCCCACCCATGTCGGGGTGATGATCCCGGTGACCGGCAGCGCACTTGTTACGGAGGTCCTGACCGAAAAGATAAAGGGCATAACCGGCGGTTACTTTATTGTTGACATGAACCCTGATTCCGCCGCAGACAAACTTCTGTCCGCCATTGATGAACGCCGCAGGGGACTGGGATTGTAAAGGAGGACTTTATGCCTGGGCCTAGAGAAATATTTGTGAGGATAGACCGCTGCATGGGATGTCACAGCTGCGAGCTTGCCTGTGCTGTTGAGCACTCGAAGAATAAATCGCTCTACAACGCCATATCAGAACACCCGCAGCCAAAAAAACGCATCTATGTGGAAAGGGCCGACACTCAAGCCTGTGTGCCTGTCCTGTGCAGACACTGCGAAGAGGCGCCGTGTATGCATGCCTGTATCTGCGGGGCCATAAGCAGAAACAAAGAAGGTGTAGTACTCACAGACAGCGGCAAGTGCATCGGCTGCTGGACCTGTGTGATGGTATGCCCGTACGGTGTAATAGGTCGTCATTTGGAAACGCACAAATCATACCGATGTGACCGCTGTCCTGACAGGGACATCCCTGCCTGTGTGGATGCCTGCCCGACTCATGCCCTGATCTATCATACTGTGGAGGATTTTTCCCAGGGTGTCAGAAAGGACACGGCAAGACAGATGACAGCCGGTCAGGGAGGATGATGTGTCAGCATCCAAGCGCCGTTATGTGATTATAGGCGGGGGTGCAGCCGGAATGGCCGCCACTACCGCGATCCGCGAACAGGATCGTCTGGGTTCGATTGTCGTCATTTCAGAAGAACAGGATATGCCGTATTTCAGGCCGATGATCCCTTTTCTGATAAGCGGCAAAAAAGCTGAAGCAGACATGGCCCTGGCAGGCAGAGGGCCTTACCAGGCGGAAGGCATACATATCCGGACCGGTGTAAGGGTGATTAGGGTTGAGCCGGAAGCGCACCAGGTTTATGTCACTGGCGGCGAGAAGGTTCCTTATGACAAACTGTTGATCGCGAGCGGGAGCCTGCCCAACATCCCTGCGGATATAAAGGGAGTGGAGGCCGAAGGTGTCTTTGCCCTGAGGACGCTTGATGATGCCAGAAAGGCCGCCCTTCGGGCCAAAAAGGGCGGGCATGTGATTATGCTTGGCGGGGGCATGTTGAACCTAAAGACTGCTTTTTCGCTGCTGGAAAGGGGGTTGGATGTAAGTCTGGTGGTCCATTCCCCCCAGGTTCTTTCCCAGCTTATGGAGCCGGAGGATGCGGCCCTGATACGAAAGGCCTTGGACATGGCCGGGCTGAAGATCCTGACAGGGTGCAATGCGGAAAGGATTATTTCGGACAAAGACGGAGTGACCTCCGTGGCCTTGACCAACGGCATGGAGATCCCATGCCGGATGGTATTTATCGGCAAGGGGGTTTTGCCCAATGTAGATTTTCTTTCCAACGGCCCTGTACATATTGATCATGGGGTTGTGGTCAACCAGTATACAGCGACCAATGTCCCTGATATCCATGCGGCAGGTGATGTCGCCGCTACCTTTGACCCCGCTACCGGAAAAATGATTGTTGCAGGGCTCTGGACCAATGCAGTGGAAATGGGCCGCTGCGCGGGTAATAACATGGCGGGCAATGTTACACGCTATGGAGGCGCCTTCGGCATCCAGAATGCCACCCAGGTGGCGGATGTCCCGTTTGTATCCATGGGAGTTGTTCACACAAAAGGCAATGATTTCGAGACCCATACTGCCGAATCCTATGGCTCATACCGCAGGCTGGTTTTCTCCCCTGACGGAACGAGACTTGCGGGAGCTGTCTTTGTAAGGGATATCAGCCGGGCAGGTCTCTACCGCTTTCTGATACGGGAGGCGATGGATATTGGGCGCATCAAGGCTCAGATCATAGACCATAAGCTACATTATGGTCATTTTGTATGTTCCCCCTTGGCAAAAGGCGGTTAGGGGATATTGCCATGTTTTTTAACACCGGACTTGATTACACCACGAAGGATTAAAAACAATGACTGAATCCATTTCCCTGCTTAATCTGGTGAAAGAGCAAAAGGTTGTCTCGGAAGAGGAGTTCGCCAGGATGCTGGAACCGATGGCTGGCCCATTTCTCGGTTTATCCGTCTACATGGATAAATCAGAAGAAAAGGCCGTTCATAATGTCAACATCATGAGTCTTGCGGCAAATGTAATAAAACTTTCCTCTGACGTAGAACACATGTTGGACCGGTTCCATGCCAGGAATAACAAACAATGGATCTGGTTTCGTGAACTGACGGCCACGATCAAGAACATCGGAAAGGCGGCCTTTCTCCTTGAGGAATTGAAGCAGAATGTCAGCGCGGATAATCTCCTGCCGGAAGAGTCTGGTTTTTCAAAAAAGGCAGAGGAAATAACAGGGTTTTTCATGCAGACCTTGAGGGTATGTTTTCAGGAATTGAAGGATGAAGGTCAGCGGCTAAGTATCAATTCTTCCAATGAAGAAGATCTTCCCAGGTACAGGGTCAGGATGAGGGATGAGGTTATTTTGCCTCATACGATCGAGGAAATGGACGTCTCTGATATGTCCGGTACGGTAAACAGGATACTACAAAGATACACGGAGGTGGCGGGAAAGATTTCCGCTCTCAAAAATATTACCAACCTTGAGTCCAGGGATTTGGTCAAGCATATCCCGACGAACGCAAATGAGAGCAAGTTCAGACAATTGGGGACTGACCTTCATAATCTTCAGTCATGGTATGACTCCTATATCTTTAACCACCTTATCGAAAGGGACTTCCCGATCCTCAAAACGCTCCGGCAGATCTTTTTTGTGCAGTTGAACCTGTCCAAGATTGCGACCATATTGAGCCATTACTACGAGAGGCACATTTTTGTGTCTTCACCTGTCACCGCCAGGTTGAAAAAAATCGTCTCTTCCGCAGGCATACTGGAGGCGATCTTTTTTTTCACCCTCTATTATTCGATAAAACTTACTGAAAGGGGAATTGAATATGCAGGTTCTCTTTTAAATGCGTTGATTGTGCCGGACACTTGCGAACTTCCGATACCCAAAAAAATGGGTTTCCACGCACGCCCCGCCACCAAGGTGGTCAAGGTGGTGCAGCACTATGGCACCGATGTCAGGATGCTGGTCGGAGATCAGTCGTTCAGTGCCGGCAGCGTGCTTGAGCTGCTGAGCGCAGGCGGATATATTGTCACAAAGGGGTATGACCGGGTGATATTCCAGGGCGACAAACGTACTCTGGATGACTTGAGACTCCTGGCGGAATATAATTATGGAGAAACAGAGAACGGCAAGGACAACTCCCTGCCGGAGGCCCTGTCGTATTTGGGGTGAAAACAGAGACATGCGGTTACATGTCACGAGGCTGTCATTCCGGCCAAGGCAGGAATCCAGTCATGTCCTGGCGGACGAATCTATCCCGATATCATTCGGAAATCCGTGAAAAGGTGCGATAAAGGAGAAGAAAAATGCAACTGAAAGAACACGAATATGTGCGTCAAACCCTGGAGAGATACACCAACTGTTGCCTGGAAGACTTCTGCGACTATGTCCTGATTACCAATTTTAAGAAATATATCGAACGGTTTCGTGACAAGATGAAGGGGCAGTATTATGAGGGAAATTTTCGCATTGTAAACGTTAGGGAAATCAACTGCACCATGATAGATTTCGGAATCGGCTCCCCTCAGGCAGCCCTTATAATAAATTGCCTGGCATATCTTGATGCACTGAAGACGGTGGTGATGCTGGGCATGTGCGGGGGAATAGATGACGTGTTGGAGGAAGGAGATTTTATCGTTCCTACTGCCGCGATTCGTGGAGAGGGCACCAGTAGGCATTACCTGCCGCCGGAGTTTCCCGCCATACCTACATCTTCAGTTAATCTCTACTGCATAGGTGCTGTCCGACAGATGGGCATGACTCCACGTTGCGGCATTGTCTACACTACGGACAGGAGGCTGTGGGAATTTGACGACGCATTCGTAGACTATCTGCGCAACCAGCGCATACTTGCAATTGATATGGAGCTGGCGACCCTTTTCTCCGTGGCCTATCGGTTCGAGGTCCCGATCGGCTCCATCATGCTGGTATCGGACATGCCGCTACAGAGAAGGGGAATAAAGGATAAAAAAAAGCAGGAAGATATCTACACCAGTTATATGGAAAAGCACCTTGACCTTGCCATTGACGTCATAAAAAACATAGACGCAAACTGGAGCGCGGTTGAACGACAACTGACCAGTGAATGGTGATGTAGAAAAGTCAGTTGGGAATAGAGCTAAAAGGCTGTCATTTGTTTGACGCATTGCCTGTGCTAAGGGACTAAACACGCATTACATTGGTTGGGAGGCGGCGACTAAGTCCACAAAAGTAGCGCTTAAATGCGAGATGGAATCAGTAGTATTGATAGCCGCTGTTCAGGAGTTTTGATTGCAGGTCTGCCACCACCTGAAGAAAAGACATGGTCTTTTTATTGGCATCCTTTGTCGTGTTGGCATCCAGTTTCAATTTGATAGGACCAGAACTCCTTGCATCGCGATCAATAAGCGGCAACGTCCCAGAAATGACAATATTTCCATTAAACCCTTTGGCGACATTTTCTTTATTGGCGGAACCTATCTCAGTACTCTTGGCGTTGCCGGTTAATACACAGTATATGCCATATAATTCATCATACAATTCAATAGAAAGCCATTCAGATCCTGATGCCGCGGTTGTCTTTCGGAACTCGAAGACGATATCAGGAATAGTCTCCTGAATTTTGGCGTTGCTGGCTTCACTGCCTATGAATATCAGCGCGGAACTATTGACTTTAACCTGGCTAATGCTGACTTCCAACACAAAATAGCCGCGCAGTTGCTGTCTGAGATAATTCCCTGTCTCTA
>DIKH01000005.1 GCA_002424495.1 Desulfobacteraceae bacterium UBA5623 | reverse complement strand
TACACAAAACATTTTACACTACCAACCAAAAAGCTATAGAAGTAATTAGGAAGGCCATCAAATTCAAATATGATGAGCATGTGGGCAAATTAATTACTATCCCTAAAGCCCATCTTGATAAGATATTGCCGAACAAGGGCATACCAATTGCTGAGATCCTTAACGGTCTTAATAAAGATTCAGCGAAAGAACTAATCAGGTATGGTGGAGAAATAAAATCGGATATTCTTAGAATTTTAGAAAAGATGAAGGCAACCGATTTTTCAGATGAAGACAAAAAGTTAATTTTGGATATAGTTGATGAATATTGCAATCCCGAACTTTATTTGAAGCGTTTTAATATAATACTGACTTCTATTAAAAAAAGACTATTTTCGTATGGCCAAACAATTGATCTAACAAAATACCGCATTGATATTCCCAGATCACTTTGTGAAGCTCATGCTCGCAATTCGACACGACGTATTCGATCCAAGATCGAGAATGAACTCAATGTATTAGACTTATCAGAAGGTAACAGTAATAATCAAGAGGTGAATCAAATGCCAGACCCTAAAAAGGTTTTTGTAGTACATGGACGTGATAGTTGTCTCAGAGATGACTTTTTTTCTTTCCTCAGGGCATTGGGCCTTCAGCCAATTGAATGGTCTGAAGCGCTAAAATTTACAGGAAAAGCAACTCCATATATTGGCGAAGCTTTAGAAAGTGCATTTGGAACTGCGCAAGCTGTAATTGTGTTGTTATCTCCAGATGACGAAGTCCGTTTATCACCGGAACTTTGGGAAAAAGACGAAGATGAAAAAGAAAAATCCGTTACTTTGCAAGCTCGTCCGAATGTCTTGTTCGAAGCGGGTATGGCTTTTGGTAAAAATCCCGACAGGACCTTACTTGTAGCGGTTGGCCAAGTAAAGGCATTTAGTGATGTGGCTGGCCGCCATATTGTTAGGCTTTCAAACTCACCTGAAAAACGGAATGATATTGCCGAAAGGCTGAGAACAGTGGGATGTGATGTTACTACAACCGGGAATGATTGGCTAAAAACAGGTCATTTTGTTGTCACAAGAGAAATCAAAAATGAGTCAATTGGCTATTCGCCAGAAGATTTAACAGAGGCAGATATACTAGCGCTATTATATAATTGGTGGCCAAGATCGGTGGGCATTGCTTTTTCTGACAATGTGACCGTAAATTTTCGTGAGATTGACCAATTGTTGTCTTTACCCTCTGGAAGTACAAAAAAATACATATCCCAAATTGCCTTAAGGAAGAATTTTAAGTCTGTCTCTTCAGGTAATGTTGTTGCCACATTTGAATATGATGTAAGTAGCGACCATTTTGGTAATTATTTTGAACTTAGAAGAGATTAAAAAGCTAAGCTTTCACTCCATGGTGGAAGCTGGCTCAAAAGATTTTTAGATCCTGGATTAGCATTGAGGAGAAATCAATTATGAGGAAAACTCAAACTCATTGCCGCCGGTGAGATCCTATTGCAAAAGTTTCTTAATCCGATGGGGTTGAGCCAGTATCGCTCGGCCAATGAGATCAATGTTCCCGCCCAGCGCATTGGTGAGATTATGGCACTTCAGCCGATCGCTATACACTCTGGTGGCTGAATTTGAACGATTCTATCTTTTCACGGAAAAAACCATGAACAAATTCTATCTCCCCTATACGGTTATTACAAGCGTCCTTTCCGCGTTTTTTCTTCCTTCATTGTGGATTTATACCCGCTTGACCGGACGATATTCCAGACATTTTAAAGAACGTCTGGGAATATTGCCATCCCATGTGGTCAGAAAAATAGGAGGCCATCCCCGTATCTGGATACACGCAGTATCCCTGGGAGAAGTCAAGGTTGCCGCCTCCATAATCAATACCGTAAGGCGCAGAATACCGGGTTGTTCGTTTATCCTTTCAACCACCACGGAATCCGGCAGAGACTTGGCAGAGGCGACCTTTGGCAATGATCTGCCCATAATATATGCGCCGATTGATTTTACAGGTCCTGTGCTAAAGGCCCTTACATCCGTTCGTCCGGATGCAATGGTTTTCCTTGAGACCGAGATCTGGCCTACATGGCTTTATATGGCCCGCAGCATGGGCATCAAGACCGCCTTGATAAACGGCAGGATATCTCTGAAATCCGTTGGCGGTTATCTCAGATTTCGTTTCTTTTTCAGAGAGGTCCTGAAAAATTTCGATGCCTTAAGCATGATAACGGAAAAAGATGCGGATCGGATTGAATCCATTGGGGCAGACCCTGATAAGATTGAGATAAACGGCAATGCCAAATACGACATCCTGGCAGGCGCAGCAGACCCTGCCGCAGCAAATGAGATCCGCAAGTTACTGAATCTGGGAGCGGATGCCAGGACCCTGGTTGCAGGCAGCACACGCAGCGGCGAGGAAGAACAGATCCTTCAAGCCTATAAACAGATCCTCAAAAGATTCCCTGACACCATCCTAGTCTTAGCGCCGAGGCACATCGAGAGGACTCCTGAGATATGCGCCATGATCGAGGCACATGCCCTTGAATACCAGCTAAGGACGAATCTTGACAGGGATAGACGGACAAAACAGATAGTGATTATCAATACCTTTGGCGAACTATTTAATATCTATAGCATCGCCGCAATCGTCTTTTCCGGCGGGAGCCTTGTCCCCTTGGGAGGACAAAATCCTCTAGAGCCGGCCGTCTGGGGAAAGGCTGTCATTTACGGTCCTTATATGGATAATTTTTTGGATGCAAAGGCCATATTGGAGACCAATGATGCGGGTGTGGAGGTAAAGGATTCAGAGACCCTGGCGGAAAAGGTCACATGGTTTTTCAATAATCCTGAGGAATTGAAGCTCACTGGTGAGCGCGCCAGAAACGCGGTGCTGAAAAATGAGTGCGCAGCGGAAAAACATGCAGAGGTCATCAAACGATTGTTAAAACAGGTCGCTAATCCTTTAGACGGACCAAAGTCGTCCCCCAGCCTGAAGGGCCTGGGTCAAGCCCGAAACTGATAACACTGGGATGCCTTTCAAGGAGTGCATGTACGGTCCTGCGAAGAGCGCCTATGCCTTTACCGTGAATGATTCGGACCTCATATATGCCCTTGTCCAGACATGCCCCGAGATACTCCTCAACCACAGATGCAGCGTCTTGGGGAGCAAAGGCGTGAAGGTCCAACACGCCGTCAATTGGGATTATAAACGGCACTGTGTCGTCAGGGGTCATATGTCTTATGGGCCGGTATGTTTATGATCGGTAATTTTAACCTGTTGACCAATAAGCTGCAATCAAATATTTTTTTCTTCGAAAGGCAATTTTTTTGTTGACACAATATTTTGATTCTGGTATTTTTTCAAACAATCGGTTGGTTTGGTAGCTTTACAGGAATTCTTTCCCTGTGAGTTCTCCCAGAGAGGGATTTTTTTTGAAGCGATCTCTCAAACAATCGGTTGGTTTGGTAGTTTACTAAGAATTGTTCCCATTTTTTACAGTGCTGGGAAGCAAAATACTTTCAAAAGAAAAAGATGTCCCATTAAGGCTTAAGGGTGACTTTTTTGGAAAAGTTAAAGGCCTCCGGTTTAAATTCCAAGGCAGAGGAAATAATAAGTGTGGCAAGCACCCTGTTCAGCCGAAAGGGTTACAGCGCCACATCCCTTAAGGAGATCGCCGATCAGGTAGGTCTTCACAAGACCAGTCTTTTCCATTACTTCAAGGGCAAGGAAGAAATATTGATGGAGGTGATGGACAAGGGTCTTAGGGAATATGTGAACATACTGAATGAATCCGCGATTGATCCTAATCTGGACGCCGAAGAAAAGCTAAGGGTGGCGCTTGAAAAACAGGTTGCGGTAATATGTAAATACAGGAACTACATTAACGTTGGACTAAATGAAATAAAAAGTCTGTCATCACAAAACAGGGAAAAATATAATACAAAAAGGAAACAATATGGTAAACGTTTTGAAAAAATAATCCAGGAGATTCAAGGGCATAGTGAGTCAGCCCTTTTTAAGGACCTCAATTTCAAGATAGTAAATCTTGGTATACTTGGGATGTGTAATTGGATAATCAACTGGTACAAAGAAGATGGTCCATTAGGACCTAAAGAGATTTCCGAGATCTTCTTTGGGGTACTGACTCAAAAGACAAATAAAGCAAAAGATAGACTTTAAAAAATGATTTTGGCAAGGCTGAATGGAGGAATCCGCGGAGGCGTACTTTCTTGTGTCCTGCTGGAGGCGGGACACAAGGAGGTCCAATTGATAAGAAAGTTCAAAATTTTTTATTAAAGTCTGTAGCTGGTTTTTTGTTCGTATCATCGGACATTAGGTGATGCGGTGGGCTGTGAACGAGATAACATTATGTATGATGTTATTGTTTAAATTCAAATCAAAGTGAAGGGAGGCTTAACAAAATGATTACAGCAGGTATTGATGTAGGTGCATCCAGCACTAAGGCTGTGATAATGGATGGCAACAAAATCTTGGCAAAGTTTCGTCAGATGGCCGAGGGCGAGGAGGAGTATGTCATTAATGCCGCATTGCACGGGGCGATTGACGCTGCCGGTATCAAAAGGGAGGACATTGGCAAGATCGTGGCCACAGGCGCCGGCGCCAAGAATGTTGACTTTGCCGATGACATCGTAACAGACATTTCCTCAGGCGCAAGAGGCGCGGTGTTTGAGGTGCCTGCATCCAGAACGGTCGTTGACGTGGGCGCTGAGCAGGCAAGGGCGGTAAAGTGCGATGCAGAAGGAAAGCTTTTGGACTTCGCCACAAATGAAAGATGCGCGGCAGGCTCCGGCGCCTTCATTGAGTCAATGGCCAGGGCGCTTCAGACCGACTTTGTAACATTTATTGACTATCATTTCAAGTCAGACAAGGACATCCCTCTAAACGCACAGTGCGCTGTCTTTGCAGAGTCTGAGGTTGTTTCCTTAATTAACTCCACGGCCACGACAGCGGATATCTCACGGGCAATTAATAACTCCATTGCGGAAAGGACTTCATCCATGACCAGAAGGGTCGGGATTGAGCAGACAGTTACCGTCATTGGCGGCGTTGCCTTGAATAAAGGCTTTCTTGACAGCCTTCAGCGGTTTCTGGAAACAAATGTCACAGTGCCCGCAGATCCGATTTTCACAAACGCCGTTGGTGCGGCTCTAATTGCACAAGGGTAAGGGGGAGTACTATCATGGAAGAGAAAAAAGAATACTTTCGCTGGGTTGAGTCAACATACGTCAACCCTGATATTGACTGGAAAAAGGCAGAGGTGGTTTCAGCCGGTATTGACGTAGGCTCTGTCAGCTCACAGATGGTTGTCATGTGCGACGGTCAGCTTTACGCATACAGCAACACCCGTAGCGGTTCAAGCAGCCCGAACAGCGCCAAGAACGCCATGGATTTGTGTCTGAAAGATGCCAATGGCCTTACCTTGGACAATATCCACTATCTGGTCGGCACAGGCTATGGCCGTGTCAACATCCCTTTTGCACAGAAGGCGATAACAGAGATCTCCTGTCATGGGATCGGCGCCAACTTTATGTATGGCCCCACAGTAAAGACCCTTCTCGACATGGGCGGTCAGGACTGTAAGACCCTTCGCCTGAACGACAAAGGAAAATGCCTCAACTTCCTGATGAACGACAAGTGTGCTGCCGGCACCGGCCGCGGCATGGAGGTTATTGCAGAGATATTGAAGGTCCCGGTAACTGAGATCGGAGACCGGTCCTTTGACATAGAAGAAGAACCGGAGCCCGTCAGCAGCACCTGCGTGGTATTTGCAAAGTCTGAGGCAACCGGCCTTTTGAAAGACGGCTGGTCAAAGAACAAGGTGTTGGCCGCATATTGCGCGGCAATGGCGGAAAGGGTTGTGGATCTTCTCAACAGGATCGAAGTCGAAAAAGACTTCGCCATTACCGGCGGCATCGGCAAGAACAAGGGTGTTGTAAAAAGGATCGAAAAACTGATAGGGGTTGAGGCATTACAGCCAAAAATGGACACCCAGATTGCCGGCGCCCTGGGAGCTGCAATTTACGCAAACGCCCTCTACAAAAAGGCAAAAAAATAGGGTCTTACATTATCATTGAGCCAGCTTAAAGCTGAAGAAATAAAAACATGAAGAAAACATCTCAGTTGGGAGGTCTTATCAATGTTTGAAAAATTTAGTGAAATACTTACAAATCGGCATGAGTATGCCAGAGATTGGAAGAAGAGGACCGGGGGAAAAGTCGTGGGCTTTTTTTGCAGTTATGCACCGGAAGAGCCTCTGAAAGCCGCAGGCATACTCCCTGTCAGGATCATCGGCGGTCATAAGTCATCTGACAAGGTAGCAAAATATATCGCCCCCAATATCGGCTGCTCCTTTTGCAGGGATGCTTTGGGCCGCGGACTGGAAGGCGATTACGATTATCTGGACGGTATTGTCCAGGGCCAGACATGCCTGCATACCGGTGAGGCATTCTGGGTATGGCAGAAACACATACCATTAGAATTCTCTTACTTTTTGGCGGTTCCCCACAGCACCCAGACCATTGGCAGGGAAGAATACCTGGCCGTTGAATATGCAAAGTTCAAAACAGCTTTGGAAAAATGGATCGGCAAGGAAATCACCAATGAAGATCTGGATCGCGGGATCGAATCATACAACACCAATCGTCAGTTGATCCGGCAGATATTCGAGTACCGTCAGCAGGACAATCCCCTGGTAACCGGTTCCGAGGCCCTTGACCTTGCGCTGAGCGGACAGATCATGGATCGGGATGAGCACAATGCAATGATGAGGGAAGTGCTCAAGAAGCTGCCGGAAAGAAAAATGGACAGAGACCCCGGCACCAGGATCATGATCATCGGCAGCGTCAACACCGACCGCGAGTTCATGCACATGGTCGAACACGAGTGCGACATCCCCGCTACCATAGTCATTGATGATACCTGCACGGGAATCCGGTATAATTTTAATGATGTCAATCCCCAGGAAGACAGGCTGATGGCCATCTCCCTGCGTTACAATCACAGACCCCCATGTCCGAACAAGGACTGGCCCAGAAGGCGCAGGATTCCTTTTATCAAGCACCTGATAAAGGCATACAAGGTAGATGCGGTAATACTGTTCAACCACAAGTTCTGCCAGCCGCATCAGCTTGACAATGCTGTTATCGAGCGTGAAATGAAGGCCATGGGCATGCCCACCCTGACACTGGAATTCGATATCCGGATTCCAATCGGTCAGTTCAGGACCCGTGTTGAGGCCATGCTGGAAACAACCATGGATATTATTTAGGGGATGTTAGACATTAATCTATTAAGCTTTTTTTGGAGGTAGCTTATGAGCAAATATAAGACTGAACCGATGAAGTTGTGGAAAAGGATCAAGGAATTCAAACAGAACCATTTTAAGGAATATCACGAGGCCCACAAAAACGGAAGACTCCGTTTTCTGGGTGCGACTGCCTTGAGTATTTCCCAGTACACAGGGTTTGAAAATGCGGTGATCATGGGTTCCGAACCCTTTGCAGCCAATATCGCCTTCTGGAAGGATTTTGGGCTGAAGTGCATGGAGGAATGTGAAAGACGCGGCATGACCAGAGAGTTGTGCGGATACAGCAAGTGCGTATGGGGCGCCCAGTTCCTGAACAAGAACATCATGCCCGACGGCACCATGCTGAGCGAATGGGGCAAACCCGATTTCGCATCAAGTTTTTCCTTGGCGCCTTGTCATTGCAAGTGGTTCCAGATCCTGTGTGAAAATTCCGACACGCCCATGTATCTGTTTGACCTGACCAAGGCATACCCATACAATGATGAAAACCTGATCAAATACATGACAGGCCAGATGCTGGACTGCATTGAGCAGGCTGAAAAAGCGGTTGGCCAGCCCTTTATTGATGAATTGTTCATTAAGGGTGTTAAGAACGAATTTAAGTCATACAGGACATGGTGCGATATCATGATCCTAAACCAGACGACTCCTGCCCCAATGGATGAAAAGACCATCTTTTCATTTATCGTCCCCAACCTGACCAAGGCCTATGGCGATGATACCGTAGCCTTGATGCAGGAACTCAAGGAAGAGGTGCGGGACAGGGTAAACAGGGGCATTGCCGCTGTGGCGAACGAGCAGTTCAGGATCATCACCGACGCTATCCCACCTTGGCCGGCACTTGAACTCTACAGATATCTGGAAAGGGAATACGGCGGCGTTGTTGTAGGCTCACCATATGTCATCTGCCTTTGCGGGTCCTGGAAGTTTGAAAACGACGAAGGCGACCTTATCCCGACTCCAACTCCGGTAGAATTGGGAATGCCGATGAACACCAGGGAAGAGGTTGCCAGGGCGCTTGTCTGGTACAGGTCGCATTTTTCAACTGAGACTCCATACAATATCGCCTGCGGCGAGGTTCTGCATGAACTGACGCTGAAGATAGCCAAGCAGTGGCACGCAGACGGCGGCATGCTCCACCAGAACATCGGCTGCACCATGCAGGCGCTTGGCAGCATGGAAAGCCGTAACGCAGTGGCAGAGGCCGGCATCCCCTGTATCAACTATGAAGGCAATGATGCTGACCCCAGAGAAATTGACCTCACCAATATGAAAAGAAAATTTGATATCTTCTTCGAGGCCAATAATGTAAAGAGGCTGACCAAAAAGGCCGCTTAAAAAGTGTAAACAGACTATTTAATATTAACTCATTATTTTAGGTAGGTGTTTGACTATGGCTTACAGAATTCCAGAAGGTTGCATTTATTGCGGAAACTGCGCTGAAGAGTGCCCGAACGATGCCATATATGAGGGAGATGAGAAGTATGAAATTGATCCTGAAAAATGCACTGAGTGCGTAGGATTTCATAATGTCCCTCAATGTGCTGCGACCTGTTCCGTTGAAATTCCGGAGCCGGATCCCGATCACCAGGAGACAAAAGAGCAACTGATTGCGAAGTTCAAAAGACTTCATCCTGGTAAAGAACCGAAGCTTTTTTAGCTTGTTCACTAGAACTGGAGCCTGAACGAAACCGGGAGATTTTTCCTGTTGCAAAGTGGGCCCTTTAATTTTATAAGAAACGGGTCTGATAGCTAATGGGGGCAAAGATCCGGTTTCGGTCCGGCGCCGGTTAAAAAAAGCTGGGCGTTTCTCTTCGGAAGGAAGGAGCCGCCCCGAAATAAGTTGATCATGTTATCGCATAGGAAGATGACCGGTCCGATGGAAATGATCAAGTTATTTCGGGACGGCTCCTATTTGTTCAAAGTAAACCATTATTAATTAGGAGGAGTTAATTTATGGATGATATTAAGGCAATTGATATCAATAATTGGCCGACACAGATTGAAGGTTTAAATTACGACTATAACAAGTATCAGGAATGGCGGCAGATGGCTGCAACCACTTTTAAGCCGTTTTTCCCCACAGGGAGGTTCCCCTTCACCCCTGAAGAACGCAAGGAATTCCTGTCGCGCATGCCGTTTATGGCCGGCACGGTCTTCTGCCCCTATGAGTCAACCGCAGCCCTTGTTGCTGCCATGGACAAAGTGGGCTATGACATCGTATGCCTTTGCGCCCTCAGGATGTGGTCTTACAGGAATACCTATGAGTTGATCGTTGATTACAAAGAGGATTTTATCTACGACAGGATGAAAGAGGCCCCGGGCAGGATCATCGGCGTTGCCGGATACAGCCCCAATCACATTCCCGAAAGTATTGACTGGATCAGAAATGCGGTTCAAAACTGGGGTTTCCAGATGGTGTTTGCGCACCCCATCACCTTCGGGCTTGCTGTCAACGACAAGAAGATGTATCCACTCTACGGGCTTTGCAATGAACTGAAAATAGCCGTCTCCATGCAGGTCGGTCACTCTGCGGAGCCTCTTCCCAGCTGGGTAGGCCATCCAATGTTGATTGACGAAGTCGTGATGGATTTCCCTGATCTCAAGATCAACCTGTCCCACACAGGCTATCCCTGGAGGACAGAGTGGGCTGATATGCTCTGGAAGCACCCGAACGTATACGGCGACATCGCAGCTTACATGCCGAGCGGTCTAGACAAGGAAACCCTGGACTTCATCAACAGCGGCGTCGGTCGTGAAAAGGTGATGTGGGGTTCCAACGGCTTTGGCCTTGCCCGCGGCAAGATGGAGATCATGAAGATGGAAGGCTGGAAGGATGCAACAAAGGCCAATCTGCTCCGTAACAACGCCATCAAGTTCCTCGGCCTGGATCTGCCGATTTACAAACCACCCAAAGAGGCCAAGTAGGTTTTTGCAGACTGGTTTTAGCCCGAGAGATGCTGGATGAAAACAACCTTTCATTCAACATTGACAATTAAAAATTAAAAATTGCGTCTGAACGGCCCGCCGTTCAGACGCTAATAGGAGATACAATATGGCATTAAATAAAGTTGCTGTTGTGGGACTTGGACAGATGGGTAGAGGCATCCTGCAGGTATGCGCCCAGGCCGGGAAAGAGACCTATGGGTTTGATGCGGTTGAAGGTGCAGGCGACAAGGCAGTTGCATTTGCAGCGAAAAATCTTGATGACCGGATCAAAAAAGGCAAGATGACCGAAGATCAAAAGAAACAGATCCTGGGAAACATCAAGCTGGTCAAGACCATGGAAGAGCTCAAAGATGTTGACCTGGTCATTGAAGCTGTTTTTGAAGATATCAAGATCAAGATTGACGTATTCAAGAAACTGGATGCGATCTGCAAGCCGGAATGTATACTTGCGTCCAATACATCCGCTCTTCAGGCGACCCCCATGGCCTCAGCCGTAAAGAGGGCCGACAAGTTCATCATCATCCATTTCCATCAGCCGCCGACCCACATGAAACTCGTTGAGGTGGTGCGAGCCCTTCAAACAAGTGATGAAACAGGCCAAGCCGCAGTGCAGTTCTGCAAAGAGATCGGCAAGGAAGCCTGCGATATCAAGGTGGACTGCCCGGGGTTTTTGACCAACAGGACCATGGCGCCCTTGTTGAACGAGGTCGCATACTGCGTGTATGAAGGCGTAGCAACAAAGGAAGACATTGACAAGGCATTCATCAACGGCTTTAACTGGCCGGTAGGCCCGGTACAGTTGATGGACTTTATCGGCCTTGACACCGTACAGCACGTGCTGGAAGACCTCCACATCCGCAGGGGCGGCGACAAATACTGTATGTGCCCCCTTATCGGAAACATGGTGGCCGCAGGACGTTTGGGTGTTAAAAACGGTATCGGCTTCTACGATTACAGAAGAAAATAATCTGACCGCCGCGACCCTGTAGCGGTTTAATTTAGCCCAACGCCCCGTTTGCGGAGGATTACATCTTCTGCGAACGGGGTTTTGAGGTGATGACAGGGGTTCAGTTATGTCTGAAAATTATTCATCACCTCACATTCCCCCTCCAACTTAACAGAACCAGAATAAACATGCTTAGGCTGCTCTGACAGCTATTTGTCGTGGCCGCGCCGCCTCTACTTTAGGAAGCGTCAACCTGAGCACGCCATCCTTTAATTCCGCATTAATGTTGGCCTGATCAATCAACTCCGACAAATGGAACTGTCTATAATATTTCCCGGTTCTATACTCCCGAAAGACATCAACCTCACTGTCTCCTTCCGGGGATTTTACTTCACCATCCAAGGTGAGAACATTTTCACGAAGATCTATGTTCAGATTGTCGGCTTTAACCCCCGGCATATCCGCCAATAGTGTAATGCTCTTATCAGTTTCAAAAATATCCACTTCCGGTGTAAATACCAAACCAGCCCTGGTGTGCTCCATTGGACCGGTTACTTCCGCCTTTTCTTTTGCCTGTAGTGCCCTGGATTCTTCTTCAGTCATGACCAATACCTCCTTTCATTAATTAAGTATTCCCTACTCGGCTTTTATGAGTATTTGTTTTGGCTTTGATTTTTCGGCTTTTGGCATAACCACTGTTAAAATGCCGTCTGCACTGGTCGCCTCAACCGTTTCAGCGTTGACTTCGCCGGGTAACTTCACAATTCTATTGAACTTGCCTGCTTCTCTTTCCCTTCTGTGGTATTTGGCATCTTCACCTTCGGCAGGAATCTTTCGCTCCCCGGATATGGACAGTGTGTCGTGGCTTACCGAAATTTCAATCTCATCTGCCTTCATCCCGGGAAGTTCAGCCCTAACCACATAAGCATCGTTTTTTTCGGTGATGTTCATCAATGGGAAAACGCCTGCCCCAGGTTGACTGAAAAAATCCGTTCCAAGACCTCCGAAAAGCCGATCCATTTCCCTTCTGACTCGAGCAGCCTCTTCGAAAGGACTCCTTAATCCATAGCTTGGCCAATCTGCAATTCTTCTAAGTAACATGATTATCCCCTCCTTAACTTATTATTTATTTTTATTTTCCTAAACCGCATGCGGGTTAACCGCTTTTCGTATCCTTAATCTTTAGATCTATAAAGACGATGACCCATAGTCTTAACGTTTTTTAGGCGAAAGTCTTCCTCTTCGTATTTATCGAGCATTGCCAAACATTAGTGCAAAATCAAAAACAGCAATAATTACGGCCTAATCTGGAATCAATAACATTATTGGGGACAGGCAAGAAGAGAGGTGATCTCAAGACCATTTATAAATATAATAGCGGGCTATTGAATAATATATTCAATC
>DIKH01000087.1 GCA_002424495.1 Desulfobacteraceae bacterium UBA5623 | reverse complement strand
CCTTTGTTGATTTCATGCGAAATTCCGGCACCTTTGCCCGGCTGATTTTCCGGAGGATGTTTTCATTTTTATTTCGATAGGTACTCGAAAGTTGAAAAACACAGGCACACCTGCAAAAGAATGGGCGTGTCGCAATGGATTCAAGGGGTCGTGGGGTCCAGGGTTCGAGTGAAGAACAAAGATCACTTGACCCCCTGAATCCTTTCCCGCCATGGCGGGATGGGCCCCTTCTTTTCAGAAGGTTTATGCGCATCATCCTATATAAAATTATCATCAGGCTCTCCAGGATGCTGGGGTTGTGGGTTTTTGCCGTTTTTGCCTGGGTTGTCGCCAGCGGCTATTATGTCTTTTTCCCTTATCGCGTCCGGAACAGCGTCCGGTTTTATCGTATGTTGTTTCCGGAACGGGAAGGACTGTATCACCGCTGGTGCGCCTGGCGGCAATTCCATAATTTTACGGATGTGTTTTTCGACAGGTTCCTGTTAACGGAATACGATGATATTACATCGACTTCCGAGGGGTTGGAATATCTGGATGCGGCTTGCCGCAGGCAGGAAGGCGGCATCCTGCTCATGTCGCACATGGGGAACTGGGAGGTTGCGGCGCATATTTTAAAGCGTAAAAAACGGGACCTCCGGCTCCTGCTTTATATGGGCGTTAAGTACAAGGAACAACTGGAAAGGATTCAAAAGAGAAGTCTTTCCCAAAGCGGCATCAGCATTATCGCGGTGGACGAGCAGGGCGGGTCTCCGCTGGACTTTATAGAAGGAATCAAATTTATCGAATCCGGCGGAACCGTTTCCCTGACCGGGGATCTCGTCTGGAAAAAGGACCAGCGCACCGTTGCGGTGAAATTTCTGGGGCATGCGGTTCGCCTGCCCGAGGCGCCTTATTTGCTGGCGCTCTTGTCCGGCGCCCCCATCCTGATTTTTTTTGCTTTCCGCACCGGAAAGCGGCAGTATCATTTCACGATGTCAAAACCGATTTACATCCGGGTATCCTCCCGGCGGGAGAGAGCCGCGGCGATCCAGCACGCTGCCCAGCAGTATGCGGATATCCTTGAGGAAACGCTGAAGCGTCATCCGCTGCAGTGGTATCACTTTGAGCCGTTTTTACTTTGAATTACGCATAGGGATGGTGTATGGGTAGCTTAAAGATAGGTATAAGAGGATGGCAATGGCACGCAGGGTAGTCATAACAGGAGCGGCGGCGATAACGCCGATCGGGCACGCCAAGGAGGAAATCATCAGGCATCTGGTGGAGGGAATCTCCGGCGTTAAAAAGTTGCGGCCGGATGATCTTCTGACCGATTATATCCACTCGGGTGTTTATGGGACGGTGGATTACCCGGTGGAATATGATTTTACGCGTCAACATCGTAAAACCATGGGGCCGGTCTCTTATTATGCCTGCCAGGTTGCCAAGGAGGTTTTAGAGGACTCCGGTCTGGAATCCGATTTTATTACTTCCGGCCGGTTGGGAGTGGCGTTTGGGTCAACCCACGGAAGCCCGACGGTTCAGCGGCAGATATATAAGTCCTTTTTCGGCAAAACAAAATCCAGTTTTACGTCCATCGGCGCGGTGGATTATTTAAAATCAATGGTTCACACCACCGCTGTAAATATCACCCGGATGTTCAACATTACCGGCCGGGTCATATCTTCATCCACTGCCTGCACCACCAGCAGCCAATCCATCGGCTTCGGGTACGAAATGGTCAAATACGGCATGCAGGATGCCATGCTTTGCGGCGGGGCCGACGAATATGATACCACCACGGTTGCGGTGTTTGACAACCTGCTCGCCTGCTCAACCAGGTATAACGATACCCCTCATATGACGCCGCGACCCTTTGACCAAAAGAGGGATGGCCTGGTTGTGGGAGAAGGCGCAGGGGCTGTATTGCTGGAAGAATATGAATCCGCCAAAAAACGGGGTGCAAACATCCTGGCTGAAATTATAGGGTTTTCCTGTAATAATAATGGAGGGGATCTGATCCTGCCCAATATTGACGGAATCAGTGAAACCATCAGGCTGGGGCTGAAAGACGCCAGGATCAGCCCCGATTCAGTTGATTTTGTCAGCGCCCATGCGACAGCCACCAAGATGGGTGATGTAATCGAGGCCCAGGCCATGGCCAGGGTGTACGGGGCGCCCTCCCCTGTGGTCACAGGGCTCAAGAGTTATATGGGACACACCATGGGATCATGCGGGGTGATAGAGATGATCCTCACCCTCTACATGATGGAAGAGGGCTTTATCGCCCCGACATTGAATCTGGAAAACATTGATGAAAGATGTGCAATGATATCCCATGCGGTAAAATTACAAGAATCCGATATCCGCATCGCCTCCATCCAGAATTTTGCATTCGGCGGGGTTAACACTTGTCTTATTGTGAAGAGACCGGACTAGGAGCCTGTCCGACAATGGCTGGTTTCCGCAAATACTCAAAACTTGTTGGTGACCTTTTTGTCACGTTGCTCATCTGGACCTATTTTACCTTAGGCTACATCATCCTTTTTTCCACGTTATATGTGGCGGCATATCTGTTTTCAAAGGATCGCGAGCGTTCTTTCCAGAGGTTGAACCATAAATTTTATAAGGGGTTCTTTTTTCTAATCCGGATGCTGATTCCCGGGCACAAGTGGCGGATAGACGACGAGATACTGGCTATCAGGTCTTCTTTTATAGTATCCAACCATGTGTCATATCTTGACCCTCTTTTGTTGATTTCACTGTTTGAACGGCATAAGACCATTGTTAAGAGCAGTTTTTTCAAAGTGCCCATTTTCAGCCTGGTGCTGAAGTTGTCCGGATATATCCCTTCCGCCTCCGGGGACAAATTTTCCGGCCTGAGGCTTGAGCGTATAGGGGCCATGGACGATTATCTCGCCTCAGGTGGAAATCTGTTTGTATTCCCCGAAGGAACCCGCAGCCGCGACGGCGCCATAGGCACGCTCAACAAAGGGACATTTAAGATCGCAAGACTCTGCCGGCCATCAATCAAGGTCTTGTTTATCCATAATACAGACAAGTTGTTTCCGCCCGGAAAGTTCTTGTTTAACACCTGCGTTTCAAACACTATCACCGTTAAACAGTTGGCGAGTATTGAGCCTGATTATCAAAGCGACACCTTTTCAATCACTGAATTAATGTCGCAGGTGCATACATTGCTGAACACGCAAACTGCAAGCGAGGCACCCTAAAAGGGTGAGAGAAATAGGATTGAGCACACACAATATCCATCAGTGCGCAGGCTTTGATTTCTCGGAACAGGAGATCCAAACCACTGTAAATAATGGCGGCCTACTTTCAATGGAAATAGAGCTCAGCCTGCGCTGTAATTTCAACTGTGTTTATTGTTATGTGCCGAAACACTCCGATATTGATGATGAACTTTCACCGGATGAAATCCGTCAGGCAATCCGTCAGGCAAAAGGACTCGGGGCAAAAAGGATCATTATACTCGGGGGCGAGCCGACCATTTATCCGTACATCCTGGATATGATCCGGTTCATTCGTCAACAGGGGCTCGAAGCAGAGATGTTTACAAACGGCTCCGGAATAACCCCTGATTTTGCAAAGAGTTTATTTAATGAAAAGGTCAGGGTGGTGCTGAAGCTAAATACCCTAGATAAAGGACTCCAGGACAAGCTTGCCGGAAAAAGCGGTGCCTCAAAAATAATGAAAGACGCTTTTTCCAATTTAAAGCAGGCCGGATATCCGTCTGAAAACGCCTTTCTTGCAGTCAGCACAATTATCTGCAAACAGAATCTGGAAGAGTTACCAATGCTATGGCAATGGTTGCGGGACCGGGATATTGTCCCGTATTTTGAGATCATAACACCCCAGGGAAATGCAAGGATCAACAACTGGCTCGAAGTTTCTCCCATGGAATTGAAAGGGCTTTTTACAAAGCTAGCCATTATTGACAGCAGCCGGTACGGTATAAGCTGGGAACCTCAACCACCGCTGGTTGGCCACAAATGCATGAGGCACCAGTTTTCATGCCTGATCACATCAAAAGGCGATGTCATGCCCTGTGTCGGGGTTTCCATTTCTATTGGGAACATACGAAAACAACGGCTTGCCGAGATTATCAAAACGAGCGAGGTGCTCAAGAATCTGAGAAATTATCGCCATACAATAAAAGGCCGGTGCAGGACATGCGTAAAGGCGGATAACTGTTACGGCTGCCGTGGTGCAGCATACCAGTTGACCGGCGACTATCTGGCGTCAGATCCGATGTGCTGGGAAAATATAGCCACCTGAGGCGCAATATTGACTTTAAGATCTTCTTTCTAAAAAGGGATGTAACCTCCGCCATTTTCATTAATCCCGGATACCATCAATACTGCAAAATCAACATTGAAAAAGATGAAAAAATACTCTAACTAAATAACCTTGTCCGGAGCCAATAAATAGGTTCTTTTTTAAGTGGCACCAGTTGGTCGCTCATGGGCGACTCTTTTATGGTGGTTAATGACATAAGGCTTTAATAAGTTTAAGTATATAGTTAACTTTTTTAGCAGCGCTATCTCAAATTTGGACTAAATAGGCATGAAACAAGAGGATACAGCATGGCGGAAATCAAAAATGTAGGGATCTTAGGTGGAGGAATGATGGGTTCGGATATCGCGCTTTCTTGTGCCCTTTCCGAATATACGGTTCTGCTGAAGGAACAAAACAGGGAATTAGCGCAAGCGGGTTTTAAAAAAATTGCCTCCAATTTAGAAAAGTGGGTTTCAAAGGGTAAAATAAGTGATGAAGCTGCGAAAGACGCTGTAAAACGGATTACCACTACTGATTCATTCGATGGATTTAATAATGTGGATCTTGTAATTGAGGCTATTTTCGAAGACCCGCAGATAAAAATAGACAACTATCTGATGCTGGAGAAGATATGCACGCCCCACTGTATTATCGCATCCAACACCTCTTCAATATCCATAACAAAACTTGGGGCCTGTTTTGAGGAACCTTCGCGAAAGGCACAATTTGTGGGAATGCATTTCTTTTCACCTGCTGTTATTATGAAACTGGTTGAAGTCATCAAAGGGGAGGAAACTTCCCAGGAAACTGTGGATGCGGCATATGATTTTTGCATAAAAATCAATAAAGAACCTGTTAAAATCGTGGATGGCGTCGGCTTCATTGTCAATCGAATACTCTCCGCCCTTACTAGTGAAGCCATAAGGCTCTATGAAGAGGGCTTTGCATCGCCGGAGGACATTGATAAGGCATGCCGACTGGGACTTGGTCACCCCGTCGGTCCTTTTGCTCTCATGGATTTGGCCAGTAATGATTTAGGCTTGAAGATCTTGAGGACCCTTCACGAGGCTTATGGAGAAAGATTCCGACCAAGACCGTCATTGGTGAAAAAGGTCGATGCGGGTCATTTCGGACGTAAAGCCGGGAAAGGATGGTTTACTTATGGTAAAGGATAGATCCCCTGCCATCCCCGGATTCAACAATGATAGAAGCAGATCTGTTATATTTCCGATAATCTCTGTAAATGCTATTTGCTGTGAAAAAAACCTCTTATTTTTTCTGCCTGTTTTTCAGGATATTCTGATGAAACGCCCTCTAAAAGAAGACTGGTACCGTACCAGCTATCGGTGCTGATATAAACATCCCTCAGGTTTGCTCTGGACATAATTCTTAGACTGGACCAGAAATATTCCAATTCCTCATTGATTGGCCCGGAATGGATAACAAAGTTGAAACTGGACAACCCATTATATTCATAGTATTTTAATATCTTCGACAATCCTTTCCCAAGATCCATCAAATCATCCTCACTGAACTCCGTCAGATTTGATCTATGCTTGATTATTCCCATAACGTCGTTTCCCCCCATAGGAGCGAAGGGAACGATCCATTCCGTCCTTCCAATGCTTCCGATATATCTTTCTCCTAATTCCTTTTCGACCATTATTAATTCATCCCAAAAATTCGATCCATTCGATTTAAAAAATTTGTTGCTTCTATCTATTAATATCTCGTTCATAAAGAAAGGGACGCTCCTGACTGATACCTGTATGTGGGGATGCATGGAGCTGGCGCCGGCAGGGAACAAGTTGTTGCATCCAATAGTCGCGTACTTCTCTTTAAGACCCATTTCTTTTATGCGGTCAATGAAGATGAGACAGGATTTAAGGGCGTTAGCCAGGAGTTCAGGGGTAAATTCATCCAATTTGAGGTAATGCTTCCTTGAAAGAACTGCTACGGCTTCAAACTCTGATCTGGGAAACAGGTTTGGAAATAGAACGGATTCTCCTGTCTTTATTCTTCCTTCGGGGAAGTATTCCTTTGGAAAAATGGGGGTTACTTTTTCTATTGCCTCAGGACAAAAGGGGCAAGTCTTTCTTGTAGCTTCAGCGATTCTGTTGATTAAGTCCCTGTCTGTTTCGCCGAGAAGCTTCAATTTCTCCGCAAAGCCAATTATAACCGTGCAGATTCTTCCGGTAAGAGGATCTCTCCTGTATTCCATTTTTTGTAAATCCAGGTCAGAATCATTCTCTCGATTCTGAATCTTTGCCTTGCTTACTATCTTTTCAAAAGAAATATTCATTTTGCCTTTTCTTAAACATCCTCAAGCAACTAAAATATAAGAACACAAACAAAAGCAGTTGGTAAATGAAATGATGTTGCAGTAAGGGGACAGGGTGCAGGGTTCGGGTAACAGATGGACAAGTATCCTGTTTGAAAACCTCATTATAACCTTGCTTCAAAATAGATTTTGCTTTAGAATAAATTTTATACCTTAGAGCCAATTTCAAAACGCCTACTTTTGCCCAATCTCTGCGTCAGGCTCAATCACGCCATGTCGTGATTAATCCTTACAATATTATGTTCCTGCGGTCAATCCCGCTGAAGGTGGGACCGCATGCCTTGACCTTGGACAAAATATCTTATTTCTGGTTGTAAACTACTTGGTATTTTTCAACCTTTTACGGGAGGGTATTAGCATGGGAAAGAAAGTGGTGATTGATAGAGCAGAATGTGTCGGCTGCGAAAGCTGCGTTGAACTTTGCCCGGAAGTTTTTGAGATGGACGAAAAAAATGAAAAAGCCAAGGTTGTCCTGCCCGAAGGAGGAGACGAAGGCTGTATTGAAGAAGCCATTGCCAACTGTCCTTCAGATTGTATTTCCTGGGAGGATGCCTGAGCCCCAAAGAGTTCTCCGGTTTATGCAACTCA
Source organism: Desulfobacteraceae bacterium UBA5623 (assembly GCA_002424495.1). Taxonomy (GTDB): domain Bacteria; phylum Desulfobacterota; class DSM-4660; order Desulfatiglandales; family Desulfatiglandaceae; genus UBA5623. Next base: position 1,201 of record DIKH01000087.1, on the reverse strand, counting down.
GGCAATATCCCCAAAAAAGTCTAATTATCTTAGGAGATTGAAAATGGACATAATATTTTCATCTTTCAAGTTGAAAGACTTTAACCTGAAAAACCGTATTGGGGTAGCTCCCATGACGCGCATGTCATCTCCAGGCGACAGTATACCGCGTCAGGACGTATTGGATTTTCTGGTACGGCGCGCAAAAAACGGAGCAGCCATTGTATACACGGAAGCCATTGTAACCGATTACGAAAGCGCACAAGGCTATCCGGGACAGGCAAGACTAACTACTCAAAGGCAAATAGATGCCTGGAGCCGTGTTGTTCAGGAAATCCGGAAAGCGGGGGCTGTTTCCATCATGCAGATGTTTCATTGCGGCCGAATCGGGTGGCCGGGGGTAAATCCTGCAAATCGTATCATTGCGCCGAGCGCCATCATCCCAAAACAAGATAATGCCTTGACCGGTTCACCCTATCCAACGCCTGATGCCATGAGTCTATTTGACATCGAACATGTAACCCATGGCTTTGTTGAAACCGCAAAGGGCGCTATCGCCGCTGGTTTCGACGGCGTTGAAATTCATGGTGCTCACGGCTATCTCATCAACCAGTTTCTGTCAGCCTATTCCAATCAGCGCACAGATGCCTATGGTGGCTCGGTGGAAAACCGCTGCCGGTTCGCCCACGAAATCCTCCAGGCCATTTCCAGGGTTATGCCGGAGGATCGCTTATTGACTTTCAGGATTTCCAACTGGGGAGTCGTAGACATGGATGTTTCTCTTTTTGAAACTAAACAGGAGTATCAGCAGATAATCAAGCTTCTCTCTGAAGAGCCCATAGACGCAATTTCTGTTTCGACTTATGATTATAAGGCAAAGGCTTTTGGCACAGATCAAAACATGGCTCGGATCACTCGGGAAGTGACAAGGCTGCCTATAATGATCTGTGGAAAAATATATGACAGAAACAGTTGCGAAGATGCCCTCAAGGATGCGGATATTGTGCTCAGCGCAAAATCCATGCTGTTAAATCCCAATTGGGTGGGAGATGTGCGCGCCGGTAAACAATTGCCGATCTATAAATCAGAAGAGGCCGATATAGCCTATACAAAAGAGCCCCTTCCTTAAACTCCTATCAGCTAGCAATCTCCCCCATCTGATCATGTGGTTTAAATAGGGTTTCCTGAAAAAGATTGTGTTATAAAAAAGGCCCATGAATAG
>DIKH01000060.1 GCA_002424495.1 Desulfobacteraceae bacterium UBA5623 | reverse complement strand
ACCTTCAGGCCCTTGGGGGCCAGGATCTGCCATGGCTTGTAACCTGAGGCGTTTAGCAATGTCTGGAAGAACACCGTGGATGAAGCAAGACAGGCGTTACCCCCCCATTTTTTCTTGTTTGGGCCGGCGCGTTCAATCAGTTTAAGGTCAAATGCCTCAACAGCGTCAATAATATCCTTCGGGGTTCTTATCGTGACCTTTTTTGGCAGGAGAGGGACGATGTTTTTCTCAATGGATTTGATCGCCTTGCCATTGGGGATGTAGATCGCCTCGTTCTCACCGTCGGAGGTCCCCTTGGCAATGCCGTTTCTCTCTTCCACTGTCCATGTGTCCTTGCCCCGTTTTACCCGCGCCTTCATAACACCTTCCAGGGTGTATGCGGCATAGGAAGAAAGGATTTCTCTGCCCTTTAATCTAAAATTTGTAACAACTGCCTCACGTGCCATCAACATATCCTCCGTAACGCGGAATCAGACTTATGTAATGAGGCGGTTTCATAACTCTATAGTTTTAAAACCGCCTCGGTATATTCCGCGACTGTTAAAGCTGTTTTCCTATCATGGTTGCAAGATCAACCATCCTATGCGAATAGCCTGTCTCATTGTCATACCAAGACATGACCTTGACCATTTTATCTACGACGTAAGTGGTTCCGGCATCAAATATTGAAGATAGTGTCGAGCCGTTAAAATCAATTGATACCAGGGGAATATCACAATAGCCCAAGATGCCGGAAAGGGGACCTTCCGCTGCTTCTTTAACGGCATTGTTTATATCGGAGACGGTGACGCCTGGTTTTTCGATGGTCGCGACAAGGTCAATAATGGACACGTTTGGGGTGGGAACGCGAATGGAAAGGCCGTTCAACTTTCCAGCAAGCTCAGGAAGCACTAAGGCGACCGCCTTTGCCGCCCCTGTTGTCGTTGGTATCATGGACATGGCGGCGGACCTGGCTCTCCGGAAATCTTTGTGAGGGAAATCCAGCAGGCGCTGGTCGCCCGTATAGGCATGGACAGTGGTCATAAGACCGCATACGATTCCATAATTTTCCTGAAGCACCTTGGCTACCGGGGCAAGGCAATTGGTTGTACAGGATGCATTTGAAATAATATTGTGCTTTTTGGGATCATACTTGTCAGAATTGACACCCATTACAATCGTGATATCGGGTTCTGTGGCGGGCGCTGAAATTATGACCTTGCGCGCACCGGCGTCGAGGTGTTTTGACGCACTGGCCCTGTTGGTGAAAAGGCCGGTGCATTCGCAGGCGATATCCACGCCAAGCTCCTTCCACTTCAGGTTGGCAGGGTCCTTTTCAGTGGTTATGACAATTGTCTTGCCGTTTACTTCAACGGCGCCTTCCTTTGCGACGACTTTTGCGTCCAGTCTGCCATGAACAGAATCATAGGCCAGCAGATGCGCCATGGTTTTTGAATCAGTCAGGTCATTGATGGCAACGACCTCAACATCAGGGTTTTTCAGAGCCGCCCTGAAAACAACTCGTCCTATCCTGCCAAAACCGTTAATACCCAATTTTACGCTCATGATAATTCCTCCTCGTTTTCGGTTAAAGTCGGGGCATATTCCCTGATTTGCCACCTAATGTCATTAAGTTAGGGACACGAAAAATGCTGATTGACCATTTTTCGAATCCCTTAACCCCAATCTCCCCCGCAGTGAGGGGGCTGTGGGAGCTGTCTTGACGACAAAAAAATCCCAGAGGCCTCCTTTAACAAAGAGGGTTTCAGAAACTAGCTGTTAAGTTGGTGACATTGAATTTACCAGTTGTCTTGAGGAGGCTGTCCGAGAATGAAAAATTTTCTGCAAGGTAAAAAAGGCGTCCCGTTTGAAGCTTGATTAATAGCAGAGAATAGCCCTTCTCTGACTTCCTCCCAGTGAGTCAGGACAATAGTCCCTAAGTTTAAGAAGAATAAAAATAATATGGAAAGGATATCCGGGTGTCAAGCCTCAATTCGCATGTGTCCGATTTAAGGCCGTGCGTATCAGCTGATCCGTGGTCCATAGGTCTATTATGTACCATATTACAGCATTACAGATGAGTAATGTTGGATAACTGTCAGTGTTACATTTTTTCTGTTTAATATGGGCATTTCCGGCAAAAAAATAATTTTTGCGGACTTGGGCATGGTTATTGCAAAATATTGCACAAAAAACTGGATAACTTTGGTGAAGACGTCGAAACTTATAACAAATTTATATGGATAGGATTAAAGATTCTGGCATTTGGCTAAGCGTGTGATCCAGGACCAATATTGAAAAACAGCTCAGGCGTGACAAATTATTGGCTTTTGGGTGTCATATTTAGAAGGCCAAAGCGTGATAACCACAAAAAAACCATACTCACAGAATGGATCTCGATAAGGCCCTTAAACATTAAGGAGTAACACCATGACAATCGAAAATGATGAAACCCTTCAAATCTACCTTGAAGAAAGCCGGGAGCATCTGGCCGATATAGAAAACGATTTTCTGGCTATAGAGCGGGCAGGCGCTGAAATAGACGAAGAGCTGGTAAACAAGGTATACCGTGCAGCCCATTCCATTAAGGGGGGGGCAGGATTTATGGGGCTTACCATCATAAAGGACCTGACGCATGAGATGGAAAACATCCTGGGGAAGATCAGAAGCCGGGAATTGGTCCCAAATCCGGAGATTGTCAATATCCTGCTGATGGCATCAGATGCCCTCAAGAATCTTATTGAGGATGTATTTAACAGCAATGATGTCGACATATCCGATCATATAGACGCCTTGAAGGCCATAGCCGGTGGCTTTGGTGTAGATAAGACGCAGACTGTCCCGGTCTTGACTCCCCCCCGGGAAGAAAAGCAGGCCATTGAAGAAGCCACTGATTATCAAGGGTCGGAAGCTCATATGATAAGGGTATCATTCCCTGACGGAAGGTATGTATTTAGCGCATCTCAGGAAGATCTTTCCATGGCCAGGGATGAGGGCAAGCGAATATACCTGATTGACATGGATCTGATGCGGGATGTGCAATTAAAGGGAAAAAACCCCAGAGAGTTCACGGAAGAGATGCAGGCGTGCGGGGTCATTCTGGACAGTTCAATTGATATTGAGTCTGTGGGTGCTATCAACAGCGATGGGGATGCCGGGAGCATCCCTTTTCTTGTCTTTTACGCAACCATTTTAAAACCTAATGATATCAACAAGCTTTTTGAGATTGATGAAGGCGATATTTATGAATTTGCAGAAGACATGTCTGTAAGGCCCATAGCAGGGTCTGTTCAGGATAATCCTGCACTTTTTAAGCTTAAGGATACAGCTTGTTCGGTGAAGCTGTCTCAGATGCAAAATGAGGCTGAATTGTCCTATCAAAGACCAATAGAAGACACACAAGTTCCGCAGCCCGCAACATCCGGCAAAAAAAAAGCTGAGCTTGCGTCTGGCGCCTCTCAGCAGAAAAAAAAGTTTTCTGTAAAACAAGAATCAGTCGCTGTCTCAGATAGTTCAGTTGAATCGGATAAAACCAGGGGTCAGGAGATGCCTCCATCTGCCACCGGTTCTGATACCAGCCTCAGGGTGCATGTCAGCCTCCTTGATTCCCTGATGAACCTGGCAGGAGAGCTGGTGCTTAGCAGAAATCAACTGATCCAGGCCTTCTCGTCAGGGGATCAGCGCGCTTCAGAGCTTGCGGGCCAGAGGATAGACCTGATTACATCTGAATTGCAGGAGGCCATCATGCTCACACGCATGCAGGCCGTCGGCAATGTATTTAACAAATTCCCCCGCGTTGTGCGCGACCTGGCCAGAAAATTGGGAAAGAATATTGAGCTGATTCTTGATGGCAATGATGTCGAAATGGATAAGACCATTATCGAGGCGATCAGTGACCCCCTGACGCATCTGGTCAGAAATTCCGTAGATCATGGAATCGAGACCCCTGAAGAACGACAGAAGTCCGGGAAAGATCCGAAGGGCACGGTCAGGCTGAAGGCATTTCATGAGGCAGGGCAGGTCAATATCGAGATTTTTGACAACGGCAGGGGTCTTGAAGGTAAAAAGCTTGCCGCGGCCGCGGTCGCCAAGGGCCTGATCTCTGAGGAACAGGCCTCAACAATGTCTGAAAAGGAAAAAGTAGCCCTGATCTTTCTACCGGGTTTTTCCACGGCCAAGGAGGTAACGGACGTCTCAGGTCGCGGGGTCGGCATGGACGTGGTCAAGACCAATCTGGACAAGCTGGGTGGTGTTATTGATATCGAATCCAAACTGGGTGAGGGCACCTCTATTCGGATAAAACTCCCACTTACCCTTGCCATCATACCCTGTCAGATTATCGCCACTTCCGGAGAAAGATATGCCATCCCGCAGGTGAATCTTGAAGAACTGCTGAGGATCCCGGCAGACCAGGTAAAGGAAAGGATAGAGAGGGTTGGCTATGCAGAGGTAGTAAGACTTAGGGGAAACCTTCTCCCACTGGTAAAGCTTGCCGATGTTATCGGGATAGAGAAGAATTTTGTGCATCCTGCAACCAAGGCCAGTGAAGCTGACAGGCGGGAGGCGATTGCCGACAGGAGGGGAAAAAAGAGTCCATTGTTCAGAGACGCTTCAGCAGAAGAAGATGACTCTAAACGAGAAAATGAAGAAAAACATCCCAGAGGCCCAGACCGTCGTTATCATGCGGCAAGCGCCTTAAACATCGTTGTTGTATCCACCGGGTCCATGAAATACGGACTTGTTGTGGATGAACTGCACGATTCAGAAGAAATTGTGGTAAAGCCCCTGGGCCGGCACCTGAAACACTGCAAGGGCTACGCAGGGGCCACGATTATGGGTGACGGCAGGGTTGCTCTCATCCTTGATGTAGCAAACCTTGCCCGTATGGCGCAGTTAACATCCCTTGCAGGCACGGACAGGGCCGCTGAAGTTAGCAGAGAGGCCGGTGATGCAGCCGCAGCCAGAAATGACAGACAGTCTCTCCTGGTCTTCAGAAGCGCGGACGATGAACAGTTTGTTGTTCCCTTAAACCAGGTTGAGCGCATCGAGAAGATAATGAAGTCCCAGATTGAAGATATCGGAGGAAGAAAGGTGCTTCAATACCGTGGAGGAAGTCTGCCCCTGTTTTGCATTGACCAGGTCGCTGATGTCAAGCCCATGAGGGACAGTGAAGATCGCCTTGTCATTGTTTTCAGCGTCACTGGCAGGGACGTGGGCCTAATGGCCATGGGTCCGGTGGACGTCATGGAAATTTTTGTTGAATTCGATGAAAACACCATCAAGCAAAATGGCATCATGGGTTCCGCCATAATAGCAGGGCACACCACGATGCTGGTGGATATCTACGGTATAGTCCAGACGCTCAATCCGGAATGGTTTGCCGCTCAGGAACAGGAAAAGGTGAAGACCAAAGATGGAGAGGCCCCGACAGTGCTCGTTGTAGAAGACTCCAATTTTTTCAGAAATCAGGTAAAGGCGTATATGGAGAGTGACGGCTACAGGGTCATGGAAGCCGAAGACGGTCTGGACGCTTGGAATAAAATCGAAGAGCACGCGGATGAGATATCACTTGTCTGCACGGACATAGAGATGCCGAATATGGATGGCTTTGGTCTGACCGCTAAGATCCGAGCCGAGGCCCGATACTCTTATATGCCGGTAATTGCCCTTACCACCCTGGCTGGAGATGAAGACATTGCCAGGGGAAAGAGGGTAGGAATAGACGAATATCATATCAAACTTGATAAGGAGCGTCTTATGGAAGCTGTAAGGAGATACTTAAAAAATGGGAGGACCAACTGATGAAATGGCAAAATCTCAGGCTCAGCATGAAACTGGGCGGCGGATTTGGGATTGTGCTGCTGCTCATATGTACAATTATTACACTGACCTACATTGGGGTTGAAAAAATTATAGATGATTCAAAGAACGTGATCACCGGGAACTCGCTCGACGGAGTTATGGTGCAAAAGGAGTTAGACCACCTCAACTGGGCATCAACATTAAATACATTCCTAAATGGCAGCACCTCCAACGCGCTAGAGGTGGAAACAGATGATCACAATTGCGGATTCGGCCAATGGCTCTATGGTGAAGAAAGAAAAAGGGCCGAGGAACTTGTTCCCCGCCTTGTAACGCTCTTTAAAAAAATTGAGGCGCCGCACAAGATCCTTCACAGCTCAGCACTTGCCATAAAAAAAATATACAGGCCCGCGGATATTACCCTCCCTGCCCAGATAGTGGGGATACAGGTAGATCTTCTTAATTATGTAAATTCCATTCGGGATGCCATCAACGAGGTATCTTCGGGGAGAGCAAGTTCTGTTGCTGTTGATACTGATCCCCTGACATCGTGCCTAGGCAAATGGATGGAGACAGAGAGGGCAAAGAAGGCATATGAGCAAGGGGATGATGAGTTTAAAAAGGCCTGGCAAGCGGCCGAGTCGGATCATGGAGCCCTTTTGATGTCTGTTGTGGATATTCAGGCGAAATCAAGCGCTTCAGTGGAAGAGGCCGTTGGAGCCTTTGAAAAAAACACCATGCCGCTTGTTGAGAAGACTATGGCGGATTTGAAAAAACTCAAGGAAGAAGCGGACCATGAGACTGAGGGTATGACCAAGGCGCGGGAGATTTTTGTAAATGAAACCTCGCCTGCGCTGAATTCTGTTAGAGATTTGATGGGCCGTATCAAGGCCGAGATAAGGAAGAATTTGACAAGCGACAGTGAATTGCTTCAAGGAGTTCAGGGCCTCATGAGAAACGTCACCATTGTCGCTGCGGTGGCCATTCTGATAGGCATGCTTCTATCACTTGTTATCACCAGGATTATAGCGGCACCTATCAAAAAGGCGGTCAATTTTTCCGAGACCCTTGCAAGCGGCGATTTTACTAAAAACCTCGACATAGACCAGGAAGACGAGATTGGTGTATTCGCCATATCCCTGAACAATATGAAAAGCAGGATAGGAAAGATGATCAAGGAAATCTCAAAAGGGGTTTCAACCCTGGCCTCTGCATCCACCGGACTGGCCTCGATCTCGGAGCAGATGTCAACAGGTGCTGAAAACGCATCCGGTAAGGCCAATACAGTGGCTACGGCTGCAGAGGAGATGAGCTCCAACATGGATTCCGTCGCTGTGGCCACGGAGCAGGCATCAACCAACATGAGCATGGTGGCAACCGCTGCGGAAGAAATGACCGCCACAATCAATGAAATAGCGCAGAATTCTGAAAAGGCGAGGACTATCACAGGAGAGGCGGTCACCCAGTCAAAAAGCGCTTCTGAAAGGGTGGGGGAACTCGGTAAGGCCGCCCAGGATATCGGCAAGGTGACTGAGGCCATTACAGAGATATCAGAGCAGACTAATCTCCTTGCCCTCAATGCCACTATAGAGGCTGCCCGTGCGGGTGAGGCTGGAAAGGGCTTTGCGGTTGTTGCGAACGAGATAAAGGAATTGGCCCGTCAGACCGCTCAAGCCACCCAGGAAATCAAGGAAAAGATCCTCAGCATCCAGGAGTCAACCGCAGGGACAGTGACGGAGATTGAGCAGATTTCAACGGTGATCAATGAGGTAAACGACATTGTCTCAAGCATTGCAACTGCTGTGGAAGAGCAGTCTGTCACTACCAAGGAGATTGCAGGAAATGTCTCCCAGGCAGCAACAGGCATACAGGAGGTGACTGTCAACGTAACCCAGAGTTCCACTGTGGCCAAGGAGATTGCAAAGGATATCATAGCGGTCAACCAGGCATCCGGTGAGATGTCGAGCAGCAGTTCACAGGTCAACTTGAGCGCCTCGGAATTGAGCGCCCTTTCCGAGCGTCTTAAGGAAATGGTCGTATGGTTTAGGGTGTAAGGCCCCTTATAAATTTTAATTCAAATTATTAGTAAGATAACTACAAACATTATGGAGGTAGGACATGCTAAAGAACGTAAAGATGATGCCAAAACTGATAGGAAGTTTTTCTCTTGTGGCAGGTATAGTACTTGTCATCGGAATCGTGGGTTATTCCGGGATATCCACCACCTTTAAGGCATTGGAGGAGGTCTCAGATATACACCTGCCCAGCATACAGGCACTGCAGGTCTTGGATGCAGGCCAGATGGAGATCAACAGTATTGAGAAAGTCATGCTGATACCGGAGGTGGAGGGCAAGCTGCGCGAAGAGCAGTACAAAAGGTTCGAGACAGTAGGTGCAATGATCGAAGAGGCCTACAAGACCTTTGAGTCCTTTCCGAGGACAGAGGCGCAGGAAACGCTATGGGAGCAGTTTGTTCCCCTGTGGGATCAATGGAAAAGTGATCACGCCGCATATATAAAGCTATACAACACGCCGGATCAGATGGGTAATATGGACTGGGAAAAAATAAGCAAGCAGACCATGTTTGTAGGCCAGGTCTCTTTTGACAATGCCAAGGCGGTGTTAAGGCAGATAATTGAAGCAAACGTAGCAATGGTGGAAGGATTCAAAGCTGCATCTAAAATCCGGGTATCCAGGACACAGAAGGCGATGATTATCGTCATGACTGTCGGCATCATCGCAGCCCTGATATTTGGCGTGGTTTTGAGTCTGTCAGTCACCAGACCCATTGAAAAAGGTGTTTCTTTTGCTGAGAAGATCGCTGACGGTGATCTCTCTCAGACCTTGGATATTGAGCAGAATGACGAGATCGGTATCCAGGCAAAGGCCATGAACAGGATTGTTGTCCAACTGGGTCATATGTTCGGGGATATCGCGAGCGGCGTTGAAACGCTTTTTTCTTCGTCCAACTCCCTTTCGCATATTGCGCAACAGATGTCTCTTGGGGCCAACCAGACCACCGACAAGTCCAATATGGCGGCTAGTGCGGCGGAAGAGATGAGCGCCAATATGAACTCTGTCGCAGCCGCCATGGAACAGGCATCCTCCAACGTGGGCATGGTGGCGACTGCCGCAGAAGAGATGACTTCAACTGTAAATGAGATAGCCCAGAACTCGGAAAAGGCCAGAAATATTACCGCGGAAGCTGTTTCAAAGGCCAGGAGCGCCTCCGAGAGGGTGTCCCTGCTGGGCAAGGCGGCCCAGGACATTGGGAAGGTGACGGAGGCTATCACCGAGATATCCGAGCAGACAAATCTCTTGGCGTTGAACGCGACTATTGAGGCTGCCCGCGCGGGCGAGGCGGGAAAGGGCTTTGCCGTGGTTGCAAACGAGATAAAGGAGCTGGCCCGTCAGACTGCCGAGGCAACTCAGGAGATAAAGGGGAAGATCGGCGGCATTCAGGATGCAACCGAGGGTACGGTAAAAGAGATAGGCATGATTTCCAGCGTAATTGATCAGGTAAACGAAATCGTCTCCACAATTGCAACGGCGGTCGAGGAGCAATCGGTCACCACAAAGGAGATAGCGGGCAATGTCTCTCAGGCGGCCCAAGGCATACAGGATGTCAATGAACACGTTTCCCAGAGCTCTGTTGTGGCCGGAGAGATCTCAAAAGACATTGCCGAGGTCAACCAGGCCTCGGTTGAAATTTCAGACAGCAGCTCACAGGTCAACTTGAGCGCAGAAGAGCTGAACAGGCTGGCGGATCAGTTGAAGGGCATGGTCGCCAAGTTCAAGCTGAACAGCCGGTTGCAGGAACTCGCCGAAGCGGCCTGATAATCAGCAAGGTTCATTAACTCGTGCCGGGAGGCAAAACACTTATGAAAGAAAAACCCAGGACCGACGCCAATCATGCCACCCTGGAATTGGCCACCTTTTATGTCGGAGACGCGCTTTGCGGGATGAATATCCTGAAGATTCAGGAAATCAACAAGCTTATGGAAATGACCAAGGTGCCGCAGGCCCCTGCTTATGTCATGGGTATTTTAAATCTGCGGGGCCAGATTGTGACCATTGTTGATCTTGCAAAAAAATTGGGCCTTTCCTCGACTGAACTGACAGACAAGAGCCGTAATATCATTGTCAATTCTAAGGGTGAGCACATTGGGCTTATGACATCGCGGATCAGCGATGTTGTTCAGGCAGGCTCCGATAAGATAGAGCCTCCGCCTGCAAACATCGGAGGAGTGCAGGGGAGATATTTTACCGGCGTTTACAAGACCGAAAAAAGTCTGGTAGGGATACTTGATGTGGAAGAAGTGCTGGTGGATGAATAGATCTGGTCAGGGAGCGGATAATCCATGCACCAAGAAAATAGTTTGAGAGCAAACAACCGCCTTCGCGTACTTGTGGTGGATGACACTGTAGTCTACCGCAAAATCGTCAGCGATATCCTTGCGGAATTGCCTGGTGTGGAAGTTGTCGGCGTAGCCCACAATGGCAAGATCGCATTATCCAAGATCGAATCCCTGAAGCCGGACCTTCTGACCCTGGATATTGAGATGCCTGAAATGAACGGCCTTGAGGTCCTGGCCCATATCAGGACGGATGCACCGGATACAGGTGCTATAATGCTCAGCACCCTCACTCAAAAGGGAGGAGACATGACCATGCAGGCCCTTGAACTTGGGGCCTTTGATTTCATTCCAAAGCCCCAAACCGGCAATGTTGAGGAAAACAAGAGGGGCATAAAAGAAGCCATTGGCTCGATGATAAGGGCATTTGTGAGGCGGAAAGAAATTAAAGGCATATTAAAGTATACCTCTCATTCGGTGAGAACTGCTCAGGAAAGGTCCCAGGTGTCCGGGGCCAAGGGCATCGTTAATCGAATACGTTCAACAGGCCTTCAAAAGGGGAGTAAATCCGAGATAATCGCAATCGGTGTTTCCACCGGGGGGCCAAGCGCCCTGTCTCAGATGATGCCCAAAATTCCGCCTGAACTGGGGGTTCCAATATTGATTGTACAGCACATGCCTCCGGTTTTCACCCAGTCCCTGGCCAACAGCCTCAATTCCAAGTGCTCCATAGAGGTGAAAGAGGCTGTGGACGGCGAACCTTTAAGACCAAACACCGCATTCATCGCCCCGGGCGGCAGGCACATGAAGATCGCAGCTGCGGCCGACGGCAGGACCAGGATCGTCAGAATCACCGATGATCCGCCTGAAAACAGTTGTAAGCCCTCTGTGGATTATCTCTTCAGGTCGGTGGCCCAGTATTACGTGGGCAGGGCCACAGGTGTGATCATGACAGGGATGGGCTCAGATGGGATAAAGGGTCTGAAAATGATGAAGAAAAACGGTGCTACCATCATTGCCCAGGATGAGGCGACATGTATTGTCTACGGCATGTCCAAGGAGCCTGTTGAATCCGGAACGGCCGATATTGTTTCACCTCTTGAAAATATTGCATTGGAAATATCACGAACGGTCAAATAATGAACTCAAATTTTGCATTTCCAATTTCTATGAAATCTTTCCATCAATAGCGCCGGACAAAAATTTTGGAGGGTAAAATAAGCCGGAAGCCAGAATTCAGGATTCAGAATAACTGATAAATATCCCTATTTAGTTCTGGATTCTGACTTTTGGTTTCTTCTTTACCAAGGCCCATGATTAAAGTCACTCAGGACGAAATTAAGATCCTTTCAAAATACATCAAAGATGTATCCGGTGTCCATCTTGATCTGTCTAAGGCCTATCTCATTGAAACAAGGTTTAAAAATATACTGGAAGAGACCGGTTGCACCTCATATGCTGATCTATACACCAAGGCCAGGTCAGATCCCTCAAAGACCATTGAACGAAAGATGATTGACGCCATCACCACCAATGAGACTCTCTTTTTCAGAGACTCCGGGCCCTTTGAACTCCTCCAGCATAAGATCCTTCCCGATCTGATAGATAAGAGGGCTTCAAAGATCTCCAATTTTTTTCCCCTGCCGATCAGGATCTGGAGTGCGGCGTGTTCAACCGGTCAGGAGGTCTACAGCATCTCTATCGTGCTAAAGGAACTCTTGAATGACCTGTCAAAATATAACATCAAATTGCTGGGCACCGACATATCCGATGCTGCCATCGCACAGGCCAGTTACGGTTCATACAACAAATTTGAAATTGAACGGGGACTTACGAGAGATAAACTGCAAAAATATTTTGTCGCCAATGGAGACAGCTGGAAGGTCAAGGATGAAATAAGGATATTGGCTAATTTTAAAAAACTGAATCTAATGCAGCCAGTAAACGGGCTCGGAAAGTTCGATATCATATTTTGCAGAAATATCGCTATATATTTTACAGTTGAAGACAGAAAGGCCCTCTTTCACAAGATAGCCGATATCCTGGAATATGACGGATATCTTATTATAGGCTCCACAGAGTCACTCACCGGGGTCTGTCCAAGATTCGAGCCAAAGAGGTATTTGAGGTCAATCTTCTATCAGTTGAAAGAATGACATCGGGAAGATTGCCCTTTTTAACTTAATCACCAGGAGTCAGCCATGAAAAATCTCAAGATATTGGTAGTTGATGACGATCCGGTAACGCGGTTGATGCTGAAGAAGACCCTTTCAAAAAGCGACTGTGATGTTGATGTTGCTCACGACGGGGTCCAGGCCGTCGAGCTTATCTCAAGGCGCTTTTATGATGTGGTCCTGACAGATATGATGATGCCGGGCGGTATGGACGGTATTGACGTTCTTGCAGCGACAAAGGCAAGATACAGCGATACCCAGGTAATATTAATAACCGGCTATGGCTCGGTGGATACTGCGGTGACCGCCATGAAAAAAGGGGCTTCGGATTACCTCCAAAAGCCGGTAAATATTGACGAGGTCCTGCTCAGGCTGGCAAAGGTAAGCGAGATTAAGGCCCTGCAGAAAAATGCAGGGGATCTGCGAGAGGCCATGGATATAACGGAAAAGAACGCAGGAGAGACCATACAGCTTTTGGAGATGGCAGTATCCGGGCTTGAGAACAAACTGGAGGATATTAAAGACATCCTGTCCCAGCAGGATGGAGATGCCTATGAACGTATAGATACCGCGCTCAGGATGCTTGCCTGATCGTAAGGTCAAACGCATATGGTTTGCCACGGAGGGCAACCACAGGGGTTGCCCCTACAAATCCGATCCTATCTCCCCACGCCTGAATCCACATGGAAAATTGCCCTTGACAAATTTCACCATATCCGAATAAATTTACACGCTTTTTTGGTTAATTAGCGCCTGAACGAAAACGCGGGTGAGCCTGTTACTTACCCATTAATCCGTAAGGTATAATAAAATGGATTTTACACTAAGTGAGGAACAAAGACAGCTTCAGGAAAAGGCATACAGGTTTGCCGTAGAAAAGATGGCGCCGTTTTCCAGACAATATGACCGGGAAGAAAAATTCAGCAGGGAAATAGTCAAGATGGCCTGCGAGGCGGGACTGGTTGGTTGTTTTATCCCCAAGGAATATGGAGGCCCAGGTTACGGATTTCTTGAGGTGGCCCTCGCAACAGAGCAGATATCGAGGATTGATCTTGGCCTCATGATGGCGGCGATGGGCGCAGCCACCTTTGGCTCTGAAAACATTGTTCTTTTCGGCACCGAAGAACAGAAGAAAAAATACCTGCCAAGGCTTGTAAAGGGAGAACTCCTGTCTGCAGGGGCCTACACTGAGCCTGATTCAGGCACTGATGTGGTTTCGGGAAGGACCACTGCAATAAAACAGGGAGATGAATATGTAGTAAACGGAAGCAAGATATTTATCACAAACGGCACTGTCTGCGACTATATGATCACCTTCTGCACCACCTCTCCCGACGCAGAAAACAAATACAGGAGACACAGTCTGATTCTGATAGAGTCCGATAGAAAAGGCATCGCAAGGCAAAAAATCGCAGGGAAGATGGGGATACGGACGACAGACACCGCAGAAATATCTTTTAAAGACGTGCATGTCCCCTGTGAGAACCTGATCGGTCAGGAGGGCATGGGCTTTTATCATGTGATGCATTTTTTTGATGTAACCAGGACCATGGTCGCAGGACAGGGCGTGGGCCTTTCACAGGGTGCACTGGACAGGACCATCAAATATGTTCAGCAGAAAAATTTCAGGGGCAGGCCCCTGGCAACATATCAGAGGGTCCAGTTTCTGCTGGCCGAGATGGCTACAAAGATTGAGATGATCAGAAATATTACATACAAGGCCGCATGGAAGGTTGATCAGGGCCAGATTGACCCCAGTCTCAATGCAATGGCCAAGTACATTTCAGGTGAAACCGCGGTATGGGTCTGCGACAAGGCGGTCCGGTTGCACGGCGAATATGGATACCAGGATGACTGTGACATCCAGAAGTGTTACAGGGATGCAAAGATTCTTGAGATATATGAGGGCGCAAAGGAGGCGGAAAAACTGACCATCTCAAGGAGGCTCTTCTGACAAGTGGAAAGATTTTTTTATCCGCAGAGCATAGCGGTCGCAGGCGTTTCGCCGGAAGAAAATAAGACCGCCAATGCCATAGTCTCAAACCTGATTGGGATGGGATACGGCAAGGAGATTTACTGCATCGGAAAGACCAGAGGCAGTCTCTTCGGCCTTCCCGTTTATGGCACTTTAAAAGAGATAGATAAGAAGGTGGATCTGATTGTCATCATGGTCCCTGCTCATCAGGTGCCTTTCGTCTTAAGGCAGGCAGGAGAGGCAGGGATCAACAGGGCCGTGATCATTACAGCAGGTTTTAATGAGCTGGGCGGAGAAGGAGACAGGCTTGCAAAAGAAATAAAAGAGATCTCCGATAGATATTCCATACGATTTATCGGACCCAATTGCCAGGGGATAGTCTGCCCGGAAAGCGGCGTGTGCGTGCCATTTGCACCCCTTACAAGAGATCAGGTCAGACATGGCGGGGTGTCGTTAATCGCTCAGAGCGGTTCGGTCGGGTGGATAGGTTCTGTCTCCTTTTCGTACGAAATTGACGGGGTAAGCAAGGTCATAAGCATCGGAAACAAGATCAATATAACCGAGGTGGAGCTTACCGAATATCTGATTAATGATCCTGAAACAAGAATTATAGCCCTGTATCTGGAGAGCTTTTCTGATGCCAGGATGCTCTGCGAACTGGCAAGAAGCTCTCCAAAGCCGGTTATTGTGTTTAAGTCCAATATCAGCAGTAAGGGCTCCAGCCTTGCTTTTTCCCACACCGCGGCCTTGGCGTCAAACGACAGGATTGTGGAGGGGGCCTTTGATCAGGCAGGGATATTGAGGGCCTGGGGCTTTAGAGAGATGATTGAGACCTGTAAGGCCATGTCCCTTGCCCAAATAAAAGGCCCGAATCTTGTTGTCATGGCCGCATCCGGCGGTATGGGCGTTATAGGCGAAGATGCTGTTCAAGGTGAGGGGCTGAGTTTGACGACTCTTTCTCCAGAGCTTTTAAACGATATCGCCGGCAAAGGGGACTGGAAGATATTCAACATAACAAACCCTATTGATACAGGCGGCTTCTTCAATAACCAGGAAATAATCAAAATAGTGGATAAGCTTTTGACCCTGGATGAGGTTGATGGTGTGGTCCTTTCCGCCTTTACCGACGGTCCCTATTGTCACCCGTTTGACACATCAGGGTTTGTTGACGAGATCAAGGCCTTATCGGAAAAAAGGGCCAAGCCCGTGGCCCTGAGCTTTGTCACGGATCCTATTCGTGTGGCCCATGTTAAAAAACAAAAGGATTTCCCAATATTTGATAATATCGAAGATGCTGTGCGGGCTCTATCCATCCAACTGCGATATGGCGCCATAAGAAAAAGGAAGCGCTCCCCTAACCGTGACTTCAATGCCGGTAAGAAAGATGCAATCGCGATAATTAATGCCCCTGGCGACAGTCGCGACCATCTCAATGATGTTGTTACTATGCAGGTTGTGAGCGCCTATGGCATCAAGTGTCAGATGCCTGTCTTTGCCTCTGACCTTGAAAGCGCTCTCAGCAGCGCCAAAAACATAGGATACCCGGTTGTGATAAAGATCAGCTCCCCTGATATCTCGCACAAGACAGATGTGGGGGGAGTGAAGACTGGTATATTGAATGAGAAAGGGCTGATGGATGCCTTTGACCAGCTCCTGGCCGATGCAAGGGAACTCGGGCCGGAGGTCCGAATAAGCGGTGTTGTCATCCAAAAAATGGTTCCGGCCGGAATGGAAGTAATCATAGGAGGCAGATACGACAGGGATTTTGGTCCTGTTATCATGTTCGGCACAGGCGGCATATTTGTTGATGCCTTTGATGATGTGGTTTTCAGAATGGCCCCCATCTGTCTGGAAGAGGCCTATGAGATGCTGGAAAAAAGCAGGTGCTATTCTATTTTAAAAGGGCTGAGGAATGAAAAGGCCTTTGATATCCCAGTCCTTGCCGATGCCCTTGAAAGAGTCTCGATGCTCCTCGGCGATTTTCCGGAGATTTCTGAACTGGACCTCAATCCGGTCAAAATATTTTCCGAGGGCGAGGGATTGGTTGTTATAGACGGAAGGATGATAATCAACAGGAGTAGAATTTAATGGATGTAATTTATCCGGCCAGGGAGATCTATCTGGGCCTTCCAGGATGCGTATATATGTGGATAATCCTTGTCTGCGGGATATCCCTTTTTGCATATGTTATCTGCAAAAGATACCTCTTGATTACAGAATGTCAGGCCGACCCGCGTTTCTCATCCATCGGCCAAA
Organism: Desulfobacteraceae bacterium UBA5623; assembly: GCA_002424495.1. Classification (GTDB taxonomy): domain Bacteria; phylum Desulfobacterota; class DSM-4660; order Desulfatiglandales; family Desulfatiglandaceae; genus UBA5623. The sequence goes on along the minus strand of DIKH01000060.1, from coordinate 4,909 downwards.
GGATTTCAGGGCTCTTTACTTTTGGGATTATCCAGAAGCGTCAACCCAGATACTTGCTGGCAGGCGTGGGTCACATCCTGATATTCTGGGGCTTTGTCGTGCTCGGGTTAAGATCCGTTGATCTCATTACCCAGGGGCTTGATTTTCATTTCCTTGAGCCTGTGATTGAGAGCAGCCCTGGCAGGATCTACAACAGCATTAAAGATGTCTTTGAATTGCTAGTGCTTGCGGCCTGCGTTGTTGCGATATTCAGACGCGCTGTTGTGAGGCCAAAGAGATATCAGGGGAGCCATGGATTTGAGGCCTATCTGGTTCTGGGCCTTATCTGCCTTCTTATGATTACCGACATGGTCTTTGAGGCAAGCGCCCATGGTTTCGACGACTCGGATAAAGCCTGGCTTCCCGCGGCAGGCCTTGCGGCCAATTTGCTAATATCTCAAGACCAGAATTCTTTGGGAATCATCCATCAGTCAAGCTACTGGCTTCATATCATAGCCTTTTTTTTCATGTTGAATCTCCTTCCCCTTTCAAAGCATTTTCATATCATCACGGCCCTTCCCAACATATTTTTCAGAAAACTGACCAAGGGTTCCATCAAGCCTGCCCGGTGGGGTGCAGACGATATTGAGGAGCTCAAAACCCTGGGAGTGGAAATTCTTACGGATTTTACCTGGAAGGACATCCTGGATTTTTATACCTGTACCGAGTGCGGACGCTGCTCTGACAACTGCCCTGCAAATGCATCGGGACGACCCCTTTCACCCAAGATGATCACTATCAAACTCAGGGATCATTCTTACAGAAATCACCCTGTCTTTGGAGGCGGAAAAAATGCCGGCAAAGACAGCCGGATTGCAGGTGGAATTATAAGCAGCGATGAAATCTGGTCATGCACCACTTGCGGCGCATGCGAGGAAGAATGCCCGGTTTTCATTGGCTACATTGACAAGATTGTGGACATGAGACGAAACCTGATAGAAACCGCTCAAAACCCCAAGACATTCAACCAGGTGCTGATGCACATTGAGAAGACCGGAAACCCTTTCGGAAAACCGGCATCAAAGCGCGCCGACTGGATCAAGGAGGCTGAGGATATCTCAGCCAGGATCATAAAAAAGGGCGACAAGGTGGATGTCCTCTACTATGTGGACAGCTTCGGATCCTATGACCCGAGGATTCAAAACATCGCTGTCTCCATTGTCAGGGGACTTAACAGGGCGGGCATTGACTTCGGCATTCTTGGCCCCCGTGAAAAAGACTCAGGTCATCAGGTGCGCAGACTGGGCGAGGAGGGTCTTTTCAGCTTCCTGGTTGAGGAAAACATGGATACCCTTTCCAGCATCAGCTTCAACAGGATTATTACCACTGATCCCCATGCAATGAACACAATTAAGAAGGATTACCCAGGCTCTTTTGATATCGTCCACTACAGCCAGTTCTTTTTGTCTCTTGTGGAGAGCGGGAAACTGAGGCCGGGAAATACACCGCCCACGGACAACATCTACACTTATCACGATCCATGCTATCTGGGCCGCCATAATGAGATATATGATGAACCTAGAAGACTCCTGATGTCCATTCCTGGCATAAGGTTTGTGGAGATGAAAAAATCAAGGGACAGGGGTTTTTGCTGCGGCGGGGGGGATGTCATCCTCTGGCATGAGATAAAAGAGGAGACCAGGATGGCCTCGCTCAGGATACAGATGGCCAGAGAGGCGGGCGCTAATGTCATTGTCACGGCCTGCCCATTCTGTCTGATACATTTTGAAGACGCGATAAAAACGTCAGGCCTTGAAAAGGAGATGAAAGCCATTGATCTGATGGAGTTATTTATTTCGACACTGTAGGAGGAATCAGATATGAACATCGTCGTGTGTATTAAGAGGGTCCCCATGACTCAGGAGGTGGACCTTGAGATTGACGGGGACAATAAAGGTGTAAACAAGGATTTATTGGCCTATGTGATGAACGATTGGGACAATTATGCGGTGGAGGAGGCGGTCCTGCTGAAAGAAGAGTTCGGGGGCGACGTCACTGTCATTACCGTAGGCAGTGAGGATGATGAAGAAATTTTAAGAAGGGCCATGGCAATGGGCGCTGATAGATCCATCAGGATAGATCCGGGGGATCGGGTCCTGGACAGTTATGTCGTTTCAAGGATACTTGCAGAGGTGATCAAGGGTATTGAGTATGACCTTGTGCTTACCGGGGTCCAGGCCGATGATGACAATTGCGGCTCGGTGGGAATAATGCTGGCGGAGCATCTGGGCCTTGCGCATGCGGCGGTAGTCACGGGCGTGCAGGCGGAAGGAAACCGGGCCACCATCAGGACCGAACTTGAGGGAGGCATTGACGAGGTATCAAAGATAAGGTTTCCCGCCTTGCTGAGCATCCAGACAGGTATAAATGAGCCCAGATATGTATCTGTCATAGGCATAAAAAAGGCCAAAAAAAAGGAGCTTGAGGTGATAGGGCTTGAGGGGCTTGCCCTTTCCGAAGAAGAGCTTTCTCCCCGTACGGCCATAGAGGAACTCTATCTTCCTCCTGAGACAGAAAGCGCTGTAATTTTAGAGGGCGATCCTTCCAAAGTGGCCGATGAGATCATACGGATTTTGACTGAAAGGGGGGTGAATATCTAAGATGGGCGAGATATTTGTAGTCGTTGAACACAGACAGGGAGAGGTCAGGAACATTACCTTTGAAATGCTTTTTAAGGCAGGAGAACTCTGCAAGTCGCTTGATCACAAACTGACGGCAATACTGTTTGAAGGGAAAGGCCAATCATTTGAATCTGAAATATCCATGTGGGCGGACACTGTTATCGTCTTTGAGGATGAACGGTTTAGGGATTTTGATGCAGATACCTGCAAGGAGATAATAAACAGCCTTATTAAGCAACACCGGCCTTTTATCACCCTGATAGGGCACACATCCTGGGGAATTGACCTTGCCCCGGCCCTGTCGGTCAAAAGCGGATACCCCATCGCAACAGACTGCGTGGATATAATGGTGGAAGGCATAAGCCCAAAGGTCATCCGGCAGATGTATGGAGGGAAGGTGTTTTGCAGGGTCTCATTCAAGGAATCTGATGGCTATTTAATTACAGTTCGTCCCGGCGCCTTTATTCCTGCCGAGGGTGCAGCTGACCGTCAGGCGGATGTGATCAGAATGGACATTGCCTCTGATCCTGGAGCGCCCAAAAAAGATTTTGTTGAGTTTGTAGACACAGGGGCAGGGGAATTGGACATCAGCCAGGCGGAATTTCTGGTATCAATCGGCAGGGGAATAGGAGAAAAGGAAAACATCGAGGCAATAAAAGAATTGGCAGATACCATGGGAGGGACGCTTTCCTGTTCGCGTCCGATTGTGGATATGAATTGGCTTCCTAAATACCATCAGGTTGGGACCTCGGGAAAGTCGGTCAGACCAAAGGTATATCTTGCTCTGGGCATCAGCGGCGCATTTCAGCATGTGGCTGGGATCAGCGGGGCACAGACGGTAATAGCCGTAAACAAGGACAAAAAGGCCCCGATATTCAGGGTCTCGGACTACGGGGTTGTAGATGATCTCTTTATCATTGCGGATGCTTTGAAGGAAAAGCTAAAAAGATAAGAGTATAGATGCAGGGGCGATTTCAAACCCCGTGCTTTTTTACGGAGAAGACAGATGGATTTTTCGCTTAAAGCAGAACAGAAGGACATTGTAAAGGCGGCGCGTGAGTTTGCCCAGGGAGAGTTTCCTGATCCGGCCCGGGAATTTGACCGCAATGAGACCTTCGATATGGAGATATGGAAGGATGCCTGCGGGCTGGGTTTTGTCGGCATATTTGTCGAGGAAAAATATGACGGCCCTGAATACGGATTTTTCGAGCACTGCCTGGTCACAGAGGAATTCTGGGCCGTGGAACCGGGAATCGGCCAGGCCATATTGTCCACCACATTGGGCGCTGAAATATTGGGCATGTTCGGGTCCGAAGAGCAAAAAAGGCTTGTTCTTCCAGGGTTGATAGCAGGTGAGGCCGCTATGGCTGTCGCCATTGCCGAACCTGATGGGGACTGGGATGTGGCAGTGGCAAAGACCACTGCAATCAAAGACGGGGACAATTGGCTGATCAATGGTTCAAAGGCGTTCGTCCCCAACGGCACACAGGCAAGATTTATACTGGTTTACTGCCGGACTGCCCCTGCTGAGGCTGCTATGGGCGACGGTCAATACAGCTTTATCCTGGTTCCAAATGATGCGGTGGGATTCAGCACCTCAAAGATATATGGAAAGATGGGGCTTCGCGCCGCTGATACGGCTGAAGTCGTGTTAAAGGATGTCCGCGTGCCGATAAAAAATCTGATTGGAAAAGACGGCGAAGGCCACAAGCAATTAAATGCCTATCTGGACAGGTTGAGACTCAGTATATGCGCCCAGGCAGTGGGGCTTGCGCGAGCGGCGCTAAAAGAGACCATTCAGCATACTGCCGGCAGGCACATTTTTGGTGTGCCGTTAAACAGTTTTCAGGTGACCCAGTTTAAGATTGCCGACATGGCAATTCGCATCAGGGCGGCCAGGAATCTGTATTTCGAGGCTGCATGGGGCCTGGATCAGGGCAGGGCCGATTCCAAACTGATTGCCATGTCCAAACAGTTTTGCGCTGAAACCGCCATCTATTGCGCCGACGAGGCGCTCCAGGTTCACGGCGGATACGGCTATATTGATGAATACAAGGTTCAGCGACTTTACAGGGACGCAAAGGCCCTTGACATTATGGAAGGCGCTAAGGAAATGGAGATGATATCGGGGGTGATGGACCTGGGCCTTGCATGATGCATAACTTCTCAAAGTGCGGGTGCGAGCGGGCAGGGTGTGGGGGTCTGTTTTGAAATGGCGCATATTTTTAAGTCCTTTCATGCAACGGCAG
>DIKH01000162.1 GCA_002424495.1 Desulfobacteraceae bacterium UBA5623 | reverse complement strand
TGGCCACAATACCTACTGCCGGCGGGTTTGAGGACGCGGTGTTGAGGATACTGGCCAAGGCCGGGGCCATGCCCCTCGACAAGATGGGTCTGAGTGAGCGCAATCTTAGCGTGCTAAAGAAAATAATCGCGCAGCCCTATGGGATGGTGCTTGTGGTTGGCCCTACCGGTTCCGGAAAGACCACATCTCTCCATGCGGCCCTTGGTCATATAAACAAACCTGGGATCAAGATATGGACCGCTGAGGACCCTGTTGAAATTACCCAGGCAGGACTGAGGCAGGTGGAGGCAAGGCCAAAGATAGGTCTTGACTTTCAGAGGATAATGCGCGCCTTTTTGAGGGCAGACCCGGATGTAATCATGATCGGCGAGATGCGCGATCACGAAACCGCCGCCATCGGCGTTGAGGCATCCCTGACCGGCCATCTTGTCTTTTCGACACTCCATACCAACAGCGCGCCGGAGACCATAACCAGGTTATTGGATATGGGTCTGAATGCGCTCAATTTTTCAGACGCCTTTCTGGGCGTGATGGCCCAGAGGCTGGTTAGGAAACTATGCCCTGAATGCCGGGAAGCGTATCATCCCACCGAAGAAGAGTTCAATGACATCGTAACTGATTACGGTAAGCAGCATTTCGCAAACACCGGGATACAATACGGCCCTGATACCAAGCTTTACCGGACCAAGGGCTGCGATGTCTGCTCCGGCACCGGTTATAAGGGCAGGCTGGGGATACACGAATTGATGGAAGGGACCAAAGAGATAAAACGCCTTATCAAGAATCAGGAGAATACGGAACATCTTTTTGAACAGGCAATGAAAGAGGGAATGGACACCCTGAAACAGGACGGAATCAAGAAGGTGTTTCAGGGCCTGACTGACATAAAAGAGGTCAGAAGGGTGTGCATAACTTAGAGGCTGTTTAATCCTTCCGGAGATAAACAAAATGGCAAAAAAGGCCCTGGTTGTAGATAGCGATTTTTTCTTTATGGAATTCCTCGCTGACCTCCTGGAAAAGAGAGGCTATATTGTAGTAAAAGCCCAGAACGGCAAGGATGGAATATCCAGAATGAAAGAGGGCGCCGTTGATTTTCTCTTTCTTGAGATAATGCTGCCCAAGATAGACGGAAGGCAGTTGATAAGATTCGCCCGCAAGAGATCTGATAATATCCATTTTCCGATCATCGCGGTCTCAGGATACCTGGTGGAGCAGATGGATGATCTTAGTAGAATCGGCGCGGATTATTACATAGCAAAGGGTGCTATTGAAAAAATGGGCGACCATGTGGACAAGTTCCTTGATAAGATTGAAAAACAGCCCCTGCCCGGGCAGGAAGCAAAGGTCATACTTGAGCCGGGCGAGGTGTACCCGAGACAGTCCTTGGCAGGACTGATGGATATACTTAGTTCTACACAGGCAGTGACGGAAAGTGCGGGAATCGGAATTATTGTTGTTGATACTGATGCCAAGATAATCGGCGCAAATCCGTCCGCATTAGACATTGTGGGAAGACCGGCTGAGGATATCTTGAACACATCCATAATAAAAATCTTTCCGCTTCAAGAAAAAGAAAGGCTGGTTTATGCACTCAAGACAGTGATAAAAAGGGATGAACAACCTAAAAATATCGGCTTTTCTATCAACATGGACTCAAGGCGGATTAGAACCACTGTGTCGGCGCTTACGGTGCATGAAAAAAAATCCGGCTGGGTCATCACCATTGATGACATGACGCATGACGAAGACCAGGGACCTATAAATTAAAAGGAGACACAACATGAAGGTTAGTTGTGCAAGTTGCATCAAGACATTTAATATCCCTGACGAAAAACTCCCGATGGGCAAGAAGGTCTCCTTTCCTTGCCCGAATTGCAGGGAAAAGATAACACTTGATCTGCGGATAAAGCCCTCAGATGAAGATCCTGACTTGATAGAAAAACCCGCCCCGGCACGATCTGATCCCAAAACAGACATAGGCAGCCGGGCCTTGAAGGAAAAGATATTGCGGAAACTGGGTGATCTGCCTGCAATGCCCCAGGTGGTTCTCAAGGCCCGACAAGTGATGGCGGACCCTAATTCAGGGGTAAGAGATGTCGTGAAGGTGATTGAAACAGACCAGGCAATCACAACAAAGATCCTCAAAATTGCAAACTCCGCATTTTATGGCATGTCGGGGAAGATCTCCTCCATCCATCACGCCTCTGTTATACTGGGATACAATGTGATCGGGGAGCTTATCACTCTTGCAAGCAGCTCAGGCCTTTTGGACAGAGTTTTGAAGGGATACGGGCTGGGAGCCGGTGATCTGTGGCTCCATTCAATGTCGGTTGCTATCGGCTCAAGGCTTATTGCAGCCAGAAAAAACCCGGCACTGGAAGAGACATCTTTTTCTGCCGGCCTCATTCATGATGCGGGAAAGCTGGTGCTGGATAAATATGTGCTTGAACGAAAAGAGGACTTTGATGAGTTCATGGAACACGGGCGCGAGACGTTTATGAGCGCAGAGCAGCATATCTTTGGATTCAACCACGCAGAATTCGGCTTTGATGTCTGCAAGCACTGGAAGATACCTGATGATATCTCAGTTGCCATTAACCACCACCATACCCCCGCAAAATCCAGCGGCATCGAACTGGCCTATATTATTTATGCCGCGGATGCGATTGTAAATATGGCCGGAGCCATGGCCAAAATGGGCGGTATAGGCGCAAGCATCGAAAACCTGATGTATATGATAGATGAAAGGGCTATGAAGTTCCTGGGCCTTAATGAAGCAGATATCGGGACCATTATGGGTGACATAAAGGAATCTGTAGGCAAGATGGCGGGAGAGTTGGGCGCGGGTTGAAGCAGGGCCGAAGCCCTTGGTGTTACATAATGCCAGATACTTACCTATAAGGCCAGCTTCAAGACGCTATAAGGATTGAGTCAACTACCACCACCAGAGGTGGTGGCTTGATAATTAGTACCTGGAAAGTACACGGCTGTTGATCAAGGGTTTAGTTATCCCACAAACCTAATTCTTCACCGATACCCCTAACATACGGCACATCTACGGGGCGCCATCTTAGGTCATTTCTAAATTTTATTATTCGTTATCTACTTTTTTATAAACAAACTCACACTTTCTTCTATGGTCTCTTTGCCCTTCTGTTTCAAAAGTTCACTACACTTTACCATGTCAACCGAATGAATGCTATAACCGTTTTCAATGAACTTAAACACTGCGTTTTTTAAGGCTTCCAGGGACTTATCCGTATTTGGATATGAGATCTTTTTATTGATAATACGGGTTTCTTCAAATTCAGAATAGTCTTGGTCGAGTTCTGAAATGATAGTAGCCAATTCTTTAATGTTGACTTCGTATGTCATTTTTCTACCTCCTTCATATTTGTCTGGAATTATGGTCTCCAATTTTTTAATTTTAACATTGTCTGGTTTCGAAAATTTGGAAATACTATGCTCAGGCCTTTTGTATTGTATGGGGGTAAATGTTATTCCTATATCTTCAGCCTCATAATCTTTGCAATAGTTCGCATAGTATGGCTCGATTGTGGCCATCTGAGACACCACGTATTTTTCGCATTCAAAGGTGGATACACGACATTTCAGCTTCCCGGATGAACCCACCAGATTGATGCAGGATATGCACGTGGCACCAGTTCGAAGCCTAACGGCTGAGAGCCTGCTGACCGGCTTTTTCGCCAGCTTCTGGTTGGATGACAGAAGTAACTTGAAGAACTTCACTCGTCACCTACTGGTATTCTTTTTTCCCATATTCAACGTAAGTCAACATAATATTCTCTCTGGAATTTGTGTCAAGTTTAAAGAGAATCTATATTCCTGATTTATGCGGCAACCACCCCCAAAGGCAGGTTTCACATGCCTGTTTGCCAATCTTCGATGAAATCCATATATGATTTAGCATATTGAAGCTATCACTCTCTTATCACAGGTCTTTCTCGTTTTGTGATATACTCTCTTTATCAAAGGGTGACGTGAGGCTGTTCTAAGAATTTGGATATCCGCCCCCGACGGCTTAGCATAAAAGCATGTTCTGAATTAAAGTCATAGACATGGATGATTTTGCCCACAATATGGCCAGTGCCACTTTGTCTTGACATAACAGGCTTATCTTCCTATACTTCTTCTCTGAAAATGCAGGTAGTTATCGCATCACCGGCGTGTCAAGCTGCCTTTTCTACAGAGTGGCTCTCAGATATGCAGGGTTCTAAAAAGAGACACAGCGGACTGACCCGCTTTCAAGGCGCTGAACTGTAACAACACGTTTACGCCTGTACCCATCCAAAAGATCAACCGCCATGATCATAGAATCGTCGATTACTTTAGATGGCCCGGTAAAAGAAGTATGGGAAAAACTTCTTGACCCGGCATGCCTCAAAAACTGTATCCCAGGGTGTGAATCTATTTCTGTCCGAAGTAACGGGGAATTTGAAGGAACCGTAAAGGTAAAGATCGGACCTATAAAGGCGAGGTTCGACGTTGTGTTGACGATCGTCGAAAAACAGCCTCCCGTGCGCCTGGTTTCAAAGGCGCTTGGAAGGGACCGGTTTCAGACGGGGCGGTTTACGCAGGAAAATCAACTGATCCTGGAGGAACTCCATCCCAACAGGACCCGGTTGACCTATACTTCCGAGATTACCATCAGCGGAAAAATAGCCACCTTCGGGGAGAGGGTATTCAGGGCCAAGGCCAAAGAAATGGAGGAGAATTTTTTGGCTTCGTTAAGCGACATCCTAAAACACGGGGGACGGAAACCATGAAAGACATGCGGTACATTCGAGCGGCCTCGGTTACGGAGATTACAGATAACTTAAAAAAATATGGAGACAAGGCAAAGATCCTTGCAGGAGGCCAATCGCTGGTAACCCTGCTTAAGCAACGTCTGGTCTCGCCTAATGTTTTAATTGATATCAGCCGGGTTGCGGATTTGAATTTTATACGAAAGACAAAAAAAACACTCAAGATCGGCGCCCTCACCACGCACCGGCAAATAGAGACAGATCCGTTCATCCGGGAACATCTGCCGATTCTGGCGGACATGGAAAAACAACTGGCCTCTGTTCAGATCAGGAATCTGGGAACCCTGGGAGGAAATCTCTGCCATGCCGATCCTGCCGGTGATTTGGCCCCTCCGCTCATCGCGCTGGGGGCCAAGCTGAAACTCATAAGCGCAACAGGGGCCCGGACAGTGCTTGCGGAAAATTTCTTTAAGGATTTTTTTGAGACGGCGATTCGGCCGGATGAAGTCCTTGCGGAAATCCATGTGCCCCTGCTGCCTTATTTCGGTAATGCCGTATATATCAAACACAGCACGCGAGGCGTCGATACCACCATTATAGGCGTTGCGGCCTTTATTTCCAAAGACATCGACACTTGCCGGGAGGTTCGCCTGTGCGTGGGGGGTGTGGGTTCCGTTCCCATACGGGCCAAAAATGCCGAGGCGGCGATCCGGGGAAAAGCCGTTTCTAAAAAAATAATGGCGGAGGCCGGCAAAAAGGCGAGAGAAGAAATCAGCCCGGTTTCCGATTTGCAAGGCTCGGCTGAATATAAAAAAGAGTTGATCGAGGTCTTTATTCAAAGGGCACTGAAGGCGGCCTCAAAAGGTGGGAGGAAAGGGGCATGAGAAAACATAAACTCAGTCTGACGGTCAACGGCATTGACTACATCCTGGAGGTGAATGCCGGCGAGATGTTGCTGGATGTTATTCGTGATCATCTCAACCTTACCGGAACCAAAACAGGGTGCGACAGCGGTGCCTGCGGCGCCTGTACGGTGTTGATGGACGGCATGGCTGTAAAGTCCTGCCTGGTGTTGGCCTTGCAGGCGGAAGGTCGAAAGATTCTAACCATTGAAGGCCTGGCCCAAGACGGCGCCCTCCATCCTTTACAGGAGGCTTTTATTGAAAAATGGGCCATCCAATGCGGCTATTGCACGCCCGGAATGATATTAACCTCAAAGTCCCTTTTGGATGAAAATCCGAATCCGTCCGAGGATGATATCCGAATGTACCTTTCGGGAAATATTTGCAGGTGCACGGGATATCAGAAAATCATCGATGCGGTTGCCTCGGTCAGGCCGCTACAAGGAGGACGTCATGGCAAAAAATGAGACAATCGGCCGGCCCTTTGCCAGAGTGGACGGGCGGCGCAAGGCATGCGGCAGTGCTGTCTATGGCCCGGATATAAAAATGCCTGGTATGCTCCACGCAAAATTCCTGGCAAGCCCCTATCCTCACGCCAGGATCGTCCATGTAGATACGGAAAAAGCGGAAAAACTCAGCGGCGTAAAGGCCATTCTTACCCCTAAAAATGTCCCTCAGGTACGCTGGGGCTTTATGGTGAAGGACACCCCCGTACTGGCCGGAGACAAGGTCCGCTTTATGGGTGAACCCCTTGCCGTGGTGGCCTCTACCCAACGGGAGATTGCCGAGGAAGCCGTTGAATTGATTCAGGTGGAATATGAAGAGCTGAGACCTGTGTTTGACCCTGAAGAGGCGCTCGGCCCCGGGGCGCCGTTGATTCATAAAGGCGCCGAGGCGTATGCCTGCGCCATGCCCGGTCTCATACGATACGGGAATGTGTGCGGGCAGACAAAGATGTCCGGAGGAGATCCGGAGCAGGGATGGCGGGAGTCTGATCTGATTTTCGAAGATCGGTTTTCCACCCCGGTCCAACACCATGGCTTCATTGAACCGCATGCCGTCGCGGCCCGGTTTGATCCGAACGGACGCCTGGAGATCCGGACATCCACCCAGGCCATATTTGCAATCCGGATGGCCCTGGGGGAGATCATGGGGTTACCCCTCAACCGGATTCGGGTCATCGGCACGGAAGTGGGCGGGGGCTTCGGCGGAAAAACGGATATCACCGTGGAGCACTATTGTGCGCTTCTGGCAAGGATGACGGGAAAACCCGTGAACATGCGATTAACTCGATCTGAAATGATGACCTACACCTCGGCCAGGCACGGTTGCGTGATCCATCTGAAGACGGGTGTAAAAAAAGACGGGCAGATTGTCACACGTGAAGCCCGTCTCCTGTTTGATACCGGAGGATATGCCGGTCATGGGCCAGGTGTGGCGGCTTTAGGGGCCAACTCCATCCTGGGTCCCTACCGCACACCCCATTTCAAGATAGACAGCCTCAGTGTCTACACCAATAAGATGAATTTTTCGTTCATGAGAGGTCCAGGGGGCGTCCAGGCCGGTTTTGCCTGTGAATCCCATATGGACCGTATCGCCAGGGAGTTGAACTTGGATCCGCTCGATTTTCGAATGAAGAACCTGATCTCCGATGGGGATACAAGCGCAACCGGACAACGTATGGAGGCGGTGGGCATACAGGAGGCCTTAACCAGCGTCGCCAAAATCAGTAACTGGAAGCAGAGAAAAAAGAAGAAAAACCATGGGTGGGGACTTTGCTGCTGTCAGTACGAACTCGTCGGGATGACATCGTCCGCCTTGGTCAAACTGAATGAAGACGGCAGCCTTCATCTGGTAATCGGCGCCATTGACCATGGGCAGGGATCAAGCACTGTGCTGGCGCAAATACTGGCGCAGGAAATGGACATGCCGGCCGATCAGATTGCCGTTACCATCGGTGACACTGATGCGGCACCCTACGATACAGGGACCTTCGGTGACCGGGTCACCTTTAATATGGGGAATGCGGTGATTGAGGCGGCAAGGGATTTAAAGGTGCAGCTTTTCAGGGGAGCGTCAGCCATGCTGGAAAGCCCTGCTGAAAATCTGGAACTGGTCGGGCAGATGATCCGAGACCGGGATAACCCCGAAAAGGCCATCAGTTTGCCGGAGTTGGCGATGGGTTTTTATTTCTTCCAAGGCGGCGCCCCTATGGGAAAAGGCACTGTTCTTGCGCCCCTTCCGGCATATGCCTGTGAAAAGGTGGAAGGAAACCCGTATCCTGTCACCCCGGCCCACACCTATGCCTGTCAGGTGGTGGAGATACGCGTGGATAAGGAGACAGGCGTAGTCCTTGTCGAGAATATATACTCTTCTCATGATGCGGGACGAATGCTAAACCCATTGGGAACGGAAGGTCAGATACAGGGTGGGATCATGATGGGTCTAGGCTATGCCCTGTGGGAAGAAGTTGTTTTTGACGGGGGAAGGGTCACCAATCCGAACCTGATAGACTATAAAATGCCGCTTACCATAAATCAGCCGAAAACGCGGATTGCTGTTACAGAAACAAAAACTCTCAATGGCCCTTATGGGGCCAGAGGGGTAGGCAATCCGCCGGTATTGTTGCCCGCTGCCGCCATTGCCAATGCGATCCACGATGCCGTCGGCGTTCGAATCAGGGAACTGCCGCTGACCCCGGAAAGGGTTCTGTTCAGTTTGAAAAAAGTGAGGTGAAACACAAAAAACAGTGTGGTGAAGAAGCCAGAAAGGCGGTCCAGGAATTAATTGGGAGCATTACGTATCCGTTGACAAGGTGTGCGACCGGGCACAACTTATCCTGCCGCTAAAACCTATCGAATACTTTATCAAATTGAACCCTGAGATTTACGGCCCATACCGCAGGACATCAACCAGTTTAAAAACATGAGATATGTCTGCAAAAGGCCATCCTGATTTTTAAAAACATAGGATTTTGAGGGCGAAGGTTACCAAATCAAATACTTAACCCATTGATATTCAATGTTATATGTGGTACTAACCCGACTTTCGCTATTCGGGG
>DIKH01000210.1 GCA_002424495.1 Desulfobacteraceae bacterium UBA5623 | reverse complement strand
GTCGCAAAATAAGTTACGCCTGTAAACTGTAGTTTGAATTGTGACATAAAAACTCTGTTTATCAAATAGTTCCAGACAACAAAAAAGGAGTTTGCCAAAATGGCTAACTCCCTGTTTTTACTGTGGTGCCGAAGAGGAGACTTGAACTCCTACGGGGGACCCCCCACTAGACCCTGAACCTAGCGCGTCTACCAGTTCCGCCACTTCGGCATGTAAAATAGGTTGATATTTTGAAATAAAAGACTATATTAGCGCCTAAATATTGTCAATACCAATTATCGGTTAAAATCGGCATAAGTCCCGGGGCCGGTTTTATTTTTTAAGCCTGTTTTCATTTTGGGCGTGGATTTAATCATGGTTGTTATCTCCGATCTGGATCATCTTGCAAAACCGTTAAAGAATCCAGTGTTGACCATCGGCAATTTTGACGGCATCCATAAAGGTCACCTCGCACTTTTCAATAAGGTAAAGGAAAGGGCTGAGGCAATCGGCGGTCAATCTGTGGTTATGACTTTTGAGCCGCATCCCATAAAGGTAATGACCGCTGGAAATGGCCCTCCCCTTATTACTCCCACCGAACAAAAACTGAAGCTGATTGAAAAAGCGGGGGTTGATATCATCCTTTGCATCCAATTCTCAGGCGAATTCGCCAGGATCTCCCCTCAGGATTTTGTAAAGGGCCTGTTGGTTAAGAGGATTGGAGTCAAAGAGCTTGTTGTAGGATACGATTATTGTTTCGGGCACAAGCGCTCAGGAGACATACATCTTTTGAAACATATGGGAGCTGACCTGGGCTTTTTGGTCCATGTTGTACCCCAGATTTTTATTGATGGCATTCCAGTATCAAGCACGAATGTCCGAAATCTGGTCCAGGAAGGAAGGCTCCCCGAGGCGAAGAAGCTGCTGGGAAGGGACTACCAGGTGTGCGGAACCGTTGTTAAGGGCAAAAACAGGGGGGGAAGACTCCTTGGCTTTCCCACGGCCAACCTGAAACTGGTGGAAGAATTGACACCAAAACAGGGGGTCTATGCCGTAAAAGTGATCATTGATGACAAGATCTATAACGGATTGACCAACATTGGATACAACCCCACCTTCGGGAATAACGCCTTTTCAGTTGAAACCCATATACTGGATTTTGCCGAAGACCTGGTAGGTAAGACCATCAGGGTAAACTTCATTAAGCGTCTGAGGGATGAAAAGGCCTTTAAGTCTATTGAGGAACTGGCGCGCCAGATAAAAGAAGATGCCCTTAAGGCAAGAGAATTGTTCAAACAGATCAACGGCAAATAAAGAAAGTCCATTTCAGCCAGACATAGCCTTTCCAAGCTCCGCCCGAGGCATCTGAGATCGCACCCTGCCGTCTGAATAAAACCCAAGGCCAAGAATCGTATCCCTTCCAAGACACAAAATTACATAGCCCTTTTCCAGGTTGAGATCCAAGCTTAGGCTTTCACCGGCCCACAGGCTCCTTAATTGCGCCTGATCAATCTCAAGCCTTGCCTTGGTGGCCGCATGTCCAAAGAGCTGTATCATCCTCGTTGAAGGCTTTATAAAGGCGCCGACATCATAGAATGCCCTCAATCCAACCCTCAGAACCTTTAAAGAACTCGCATCAATTATATGTGGGTTGTCCTTGACCAGCAGCCAGGCCTTTCCCCTCTTAAGCAACAGGTATTCTTTGAAAAGACCTGCCGATATTCCAAAGCGCTCTTCCAGATAAGCGAAGGGCCTCTGTCGTTCAGTGTTTTCTGCCAATCCTGGCCATGAAGAATCCCACTGAATCCACCCGGTGGGGATAGAATCTGACTGTTTTTGAGATCTGTTTATCATATATCTCATCTCTCCATTCAGTGACGCCGGGCTCTCCGCCAGGCAGGATTTCAACAGGCAAGAGCCTTGCATCCCGATTCTTCAATAGAAAATCAACTACTGATTCATTCTCTTGCGGGTTATAGGTGCAGGTTGAATAGAGCATCTCACCATCTTTTTTAAGGAGGTCAAATCCCCTCAAAATAATCTCTTTCTGGACGAAGGGGAGCCATTTTTTGGATCGTCTTTCGCTGTATTTTAATGAGCTGTTCGTCTTTCTGAACTGGCCCTCCCCTGAGCACGGCACATCGGCCATGATAAAATCAAAATCATGTCTCAAGGGAAACTGCTGCGCCTGATAACTGGTGACAACGGTGTTCAACACCCCAAGCCTAGAAAGCGTGTGTCCCAGGCCTGCGTGTCTGTTCTTATAGAGTTCATTGGCGACAATCAGCCCGGTATTTCCCATCAATTGCGCCATATGAGACGTCTTGCCGCCGGGTGCCGCGCACATATCCAGGACATAAGAGTCCTTTTTGGGTGAAAGGGCGATTGAAGCAAGGCAGGATGTCAGAGCCTGTGGATGGATGTATCCCAAAAAATACTCAAGGAGCCCCCCGGGAGACTTCAGCCCCTGCGCAGTATACAGGGTATCATCCGATTCTGCCGACCTTTCAATATTAATACTCTTTTCCTTTAGTCTCCTTACAATAGATTCAGGGCCGGTCTTGAGACAATTGACCCTGATGTGTGTCGGAAGAGGGCGATGAACGGCCTCCTGAAACAAGGCAACATCCGGCACTATCTCACAATATTGTTCAAAAATAGGTTCCATTTTGCCGGATCATTCACCAGTATTTTTTGAGTCTTTATATGATCTGACCATCCTGATAACAAAACCCGCCACCAATGTGGCGCTGATCAGGATTATCAGATTGGAGGCAAAAAATGTCATGATAAAGGTGAACGGGTCATTTAGCTGATATGCCGCGATAAGGACATTAATCCCGAAGACAAAAAAAAAGCAGCCCACCACTACAAGGATGACCTGCCTTATCCACCAGAAGGCATTTTGCATGGAAAATTACGCACCCCCTTGTTTGAATGTGTTGGAAGCCTTGGAAGCAGAGCCATTAAAAATATCCAACATCGGCATGATCAGTTCATCACAGGCGGTATAGGGGTCTATCCTCCCCTGCGCAATGTCCATAACCGCCTTTTCAAATTCACCTGTCTCTGTAAGTCTTCTGCTCACCTTCTCAATCAGACGTGTTTTGACCATCTCGGCCAGCTCTTCCCTTAGTCTGTCAGGTCTTTTTCTGATCTCCAAACCTCCGCTGCTATCTTTAAGATACCTGCCGTGTCTGACGATCTCATCAAGGAGCGCCTCGATTCCATTGTCAGACAGGGCCTGGGTCCTTATGACCGGGGGCACCCACAGCCCTTTTGCATATTTCTTTTCATCCATCTCGATCATCATCCTAAGATGACTCTCTGTCCTGTCGGCGCCTTCTCTGTCTGCCTTGTTTATGACAAATATATCGCCTACTTCAAGGATTCCCGCCTTGATGACCTGTATGTCATCGCCCATCCCCGGCATTACCACAATTACAGTTGTGTGGGCGCTCTTTACAACATCCACTTCATCCTGTCCGACGCCGACGGTCTCTACAATAACATAGTCTTTGCCCATAGCATCCAGGACGTCAATGGCGCTCCTGGTGGACTGGGTAAGCCCGCCGAACTGGCCACGGGTGGCCATGGAACGTATAAAAACACCAGGATCAGTATAGTGCCGCTGCATCCTTATTCGATCACCAAGAATTGCACCGCCGCTAAAAGGGCTGGTCGGGTCCACGGCAAGGATACCCACGGTCTTGCCCTGACTCCTTAAGTGGTAGATCATCTGGTCAACCAGGGTGCTCTTTCCCACGCCGGGCGCGCCCGTGATGCCGACTACATATGCCTTGCCGGTGTAAGGGTATAGCTCTTTCAGTATACCCCTTACACCGGGTGTTCCGTCATCAATGTCCCTGATCAGGCGGGCGACCGTCCTGACATCGCCGCTGACCACCTTTTCTATAATACTGCCCATGAGGTTATTTTTTAATCCAATTCCCCTTTAAATTCCGCAGCTCTCTTCTCCAGAAAGGCGGTCATTCCCTCCTTTCCGTCCGGGCTGGCCATGCACAGGGCAAAGGCATCGGATTCCATGTAACAGCCGGAGTGCAGGTCCACATCATAGCCCCGGTCAATGCAGCGCTTCATCGCCCTCATTGATACCCTGCCCTTTGTGGCCATGGCCCTGGCGGTCTTCATTGTCTCATCCCAGAGTTTATCAGGTGGAAAGACCTTGTTGACAAGTCCTATGGCCTTCGCCTCCTGGGCGCTGATCATCACGCCCGTCATGCAGAGTTCCTTGGCCATGGACTTTCCAACCAGCCGGGACAGCCTTTGTGTGCCCCCAAAGCCTGGTATTACACCAAGGTTTATCTCGGGCTGACCGAACTTTGCGTTTTCAGAGGCGTAGATAAAATCACAGGCCATTGTGATCTCAGTGCCGCCTCCAAGGGCGAAGCCGTTTACGCAGGCAATCACCGGGATGGGAAGGGCCTCAAGCCTAAACAAAATCTCCTGCCCATCTCTGGAAAACTTCCTTAACTGGATCGGTGTTAGATTGACCATCTGTGAGATGTCAGCACCTGCAACAAATGACTTGGCGCCCTCACCTGTGAGGACCAAGGCCTTGATGCTCGAGTCGGATTCAATTGCGTCCATGGCCTGGCCAAGCTCTCTCAGCACCTCGGTGTTGACTGCATTCAGGGCCTTTGGCCGGTTAAACTTGATGACCGCCACACCTTGATCAATCTGAAATATTATATTTTCATAGGTCATGAATCTTCTCCTCGGGTCATCTACGGCTCGACCTTAATCAGCATTGCATCGCCCTGGGCGTGGCCAGAGCATATGCCGCACACGCCTATGCCGCCGCCCCTCCTCCTTAACTCATAGGCCAGGGTCATGACAATCCGTGCGCCTGTTGCACCGATCGGATGTCCATAGGCAACTGCCCCACCGTTAACGTTAACCCTTTTAAACATATCCTCTTTTGTCATTCCCAAGATGGAGCGGGCGCTGACAATGGCCACTGATGCAAAGGCCTCGTTGATTTCAATCAGATCAACATCATCGAGCGTCATATCATTCTGATCAAGGACCTTTTTTATGGAAAGCCCCGGCACTGTGGCGATATCCTTTGTGGGCTGAGAGACCTCTGCATAGTCTATGATGGAAAAAAGCGGCTTGATTCCGAGACTGTCCGCCATCTGCCTTGACATCAACAGACACACGTCTCCTCCGTCATTAACCCCTGGGGCATTTCCCGCGGTCACCGCCCCCGGCTCACCTGTTACAGCGCTCTTGTGACCAAACACCGGCGGAAGCTTTGCCAGCCCTTCCATTGTAGTGTCCGGCCTGGGGAACTCGTCTTTTTCAACGGCAAAGACCTTTTTCCCTTCCTTGACCTCGACAGGGAAAAGCTCGTCATCGAGGCGGCCTGCCTTTATCGCCTCTGCCGCGGTCATCTGGGAATGATATGCCCACTCATCTTGATCCTGGCGGGTAAAGCCGTACTCGTCTGCGACCTCAGAGCCATGAATGGCCATGTGACGGTTATAAAAGGCGTCCCACAGTCCATCATAGACCGTCAGATCCCAAAGATTGGTCGTGGGCACACTCATGCGGTTCCCCCACCTCATATCCTTTATAGCATAAGGGCCATTGCTCATGCTCTCCTGACCGCCTGCGATAATGATCTCGGCCCTGCCCAGCTGAATCATCTGGGAGGCCAGATCAATGGTCTTGATCCCGGAGCAACAGACCTTGTTGACAGTGATGGAAGGCACTGATTCCGGCAGACCCGCCAGTATTGAGGCCTGCCTGCTCGGGACCTGACCGGAGCCTCCTGTCACAACCTGGCCCATGATGACATAATCAACGTCTTCGGGCCTGACCTTACCCTCTGTCCTCCTCAGGACCTCCTGGATCGCCAGGGCACCCAATTCAGATGCATCAAGGCCCTTGAGCCCTCCGCCGAATCTTCCATAAGGGGTCCTGCACGCCTCGACAATGACGACCTCCCGATGTTCTCTGATCTGGTTTTTGATCTTCCTTCCACTGGTGGAAAAATCGGGTTTTCTCTCACCAAATTTTGTCACCTTGGCGTCTTTGTAAACATCAGCCCTTTTTCGTGCAAGTTTCCGGGGTCCTATTGACATAGATTTTCTCCTCCTTGTCATTAATCAAAAAAATATGATCTAGTTATTCAGTAAATGCTCACTCGAAAAAGTAGCCCTGTCTTGAGATCAGGCAGTGATAAATCTTGTGAGCCTTCCTTCATTCGCTTAACTTTTTGATTTATAGATAGAAGGGGCTTTTTAAGTCAAGATAAATTGGAATAACCCAAAAGGATATGTGGGTTCATTTTTCGGCCCAGGCCGCCAATTCTGCTTGACAAAACCGCCTGACAAAGAGATAGAGAAAGGTTCTCCTTTAAGGAGTGAGCCAAATTTTTCCTGCCTGCGGCAGAGGAATCTTGAAAACGGAGGGTCCCACAGATGAACCCAATTGCAGAAGAGCTTAACCAAACAATCATCAAGGCCAACACCCATGTCTATCAGATGCTTTCAGGGGTGGGAAAGCAGCTGTTTTTTCCGAAAGGCATCCTTTCTCAGAGCGCTGAGGCCAAGGAAAAGGCCTACAAATTTAATGCGACCATAGGCATGGCCACTGAAAAGGGGAAAACTATGTATTTTCCCTCTATCATGGAAAACATAGCAGGAGTCACACCTGAAGAGGCACTGACCTATGCCCCGTCTTTCGGCATAATGCCCCTTCGTAAGGCCTGGCAGGATTCCATGTTTGACAAGAATCCATCTCTGCGGGGAAAAGAGATCAGCCTGCCGGTCGTAACCAATGCGATTACACACGGACTCTGTGTGGTTTCGGACGTGTGGGTGGACCCGGACGATGTTATTATCCTGCCTGATAAAATGTGGGGCAACTACAACATGATATTTTCTGTCAGACGGGCGGCCCGCGTTGTCAACTACCCGCTCTTTAATGACCAGGGCGGATTCAATGTGGAGGGGCTGAAAAAGACAATTGAATCGGAGGCCAAGGATAAAGACAAGGTCATCGTACTGCTTAACTTTCCCAATAATCCCACCGGCTACACCCCATCGTCCAAAGAGGCGGATGATATCGCGCGGGTGCTGATCGCCGTTGCTCATGCAGGAACCAATGTGCTTGCGATCACGGACGACGCATATTTCGGACTTTTTTTTGACGACAACGCCGGCAAGGAATCAATTTTTACAAGGCTTCTGGGGCAAGACCCGAGGCTTTTGGCAATAAAGCTTGACGGGGCTACCAAGGAAAATTTCGTATGGGGGCTTAGGGTGGGTTTTATCACCTACGGTGCAACCTTTGGCTCTGATACCAAAAAGGCCTACGAGGCCCTTGAGAAAAAGACCGCGGGCTCGGTCAGGGGCACAATCTCCAATGCCTCTCGTTTGAGCCAGGAATTGGTCCTGAGATCCATGCAATCCAAAAACTATGAGGCTGAAAAGCAGGAAAAATTCGAGATACTAAAGAATCGGGCAAGCGAGGTCCGCAGGGTCCTTTCAAACCCAATGTATAAACAGGCATGGGAGCCCTATCCTTTCAACTCCGGTTACTTCATGTGCCTGAAATTAAAGACCGTCGAGGCGGAACCCTTAAGGGTCCATCTGCTGAACAAGTACGGGGTTGGCCTGATCGCCCTGGGACAGACAGACCTCAGGGTCGCATTTTCATGCCTTGCCAAGGCAGATGTCCAGGAACTCTTTGATATCGTGCTCCAGGGGGTCAGAGATCTGGAGGGCTCTTAAAGTCCATAGATAGGCAGGGTCATAAATGAAAGTCCGTGAAATCAATATAGAAGACTATAAAATCAAGGAAAGGCCCTATTATCTCCCCATTCGGGATGAGGTGACCATATTCCGGGCCGCTTACGAATCCGGTATACCAGTCCTTTTAAAGGGCCCCACCGGTACTGGCAAAACCCGTTTTGTGGAATACATGGCCTTTCTTTTGAGTAGTGAGAAGAGCTTGAAAGAAGGGGAAGACGCACCGCAAGGGATATCGCTTGTCACTATCGCCTGCCACGAGGATTTGACCACCACCGACCTTGTGGGCAAGTACCTGTTGAAGGGCGACGAGACCATCTGGCTGGACGGGCCTTTGACCAAAGCGGTCAAGACCGGGGCCATCTGCTATCTGGACGAGATCGTCGAGGCAAGAAAAGACACCACGGTGATCATCCACCCCCTGTCTGATCACAGGCGAGTTCTACCCATAGATAAAAAGGGCACGGTGCTGGAGGCGCACCCGAATTTTTTTCTGGTCATATCCTATAATCCCGGTTACCAGAGCCTTATCAAAGACCTGAAACAAAGCACCAAACAAAGGTTCGTGGCCCTGGATTTTGATTACCCTTCGCGGGACCAGGAAGCGCAGATCATCCGGCACGAGAGCCAAACCACCCAGGAGATCGCCTATGATCTGGCCAAACTGGGGGAAAAAATAAGGCACCTCAAGGGCCATGCCCTTGGAGAGGGGGCCAGTACACGCCTGCTGATTTACGCAGGCCGTTTGATCCAGAAAGGAATACCAGCCAGAAGGGCCTGCGATGTGGCCATTACATCCCTGCTGACCGATGAAAAAGAGGTTCAACGGGCAGTGAATGAGGTAGTGGCGGCGGTTTTTCCCTAAGGTCCCCAAAATGACGTACTTTATCAGCTCGGAATACGAAACATTGCAGGATGTCTCTAAGAAATGGGAAACAGAGCATTCCGACGAAACATCCTGCCTCACAGCCCAAGCCCTTCGAGATTTTCTACGAGAAACCGATTGTATCTGCAATGCCTTTAAGGACGATTTATTGTCTCTGGACAAAGCCATGCTTGCCCCACACACCAAAAAGGGGGGGGCGCTGTCTCGGGACCGATGGCCAAACCAGGTCACGCTCCCAAATCTCCTCAGGCAGACCGAGGATTTTTGGAAGGTCTCCAGGCAATGCGCCTTCGCCTTTTTGGGTGCTGCCCCGTGGGCGCTGGCTCTTTCCAAAGGGGAATTCAATAATTGGGCCAACATTGGCCGGGGAATACTTAAAAACCACGACGATTCCATCGAACTTTGTCTGGCCTATTTTGAAACCAGTCCCGAGCTGATCAAAAGAGGTTCTTTTCATTTCATCGCCGGCTGGGTGGAGCACATTCTGGCCATTGCCTCATTTTCCCCTGAAACAAGCCTGTCCTTTTTCCTTGCAACCCCTGCATTTGTCAGCGCCGACAGGGCCTTTCACCTCCGGCAATGGGCCGAAAAAGTAAGACAAATCCTGGCAACCGGCAAAGGCCGCGAAGCCGCCGCTGTCGCCTTTATCGAGTCCAGCACGCGCATAGTCCAAAAGATCACGTTCAAGGAACTGATTTCCTGGGGGACCATTGGCGTAAGGATTGCGGCCATTTCCCCGGATCTTGCCCTGAGCTATTTTTCAGAACCTTCCGAAGACATAAGTTCCCTTTATAATATCGAAATCATCAAATTTCTTTCCTTGACCTCTCGTTTAGTAGACGCGAACCTGAACCGGGCAATGGATTTCTATCAAAGATGTCCTGTTGACCTGGCATCAATCAATCCTAACCTGCGCGAACAGGTGCTGGACGTCTCCCTGAAGCTGGCCGCTGAAAGGCCGGAGAATATTAACGACATTTTCTCCGATATCGTATCCTCACTCCGCCCCCTTTTTTTCCCGATACAGGAAAAGGTGATGGAGAGTGAATCGGCCATTGGCAAGGTGTCTCTCGCAGCATCCAGGGCCTATTTCAAGGGCATTGGATATGTACTGAACGAAATTCCAGATCTCTTTCTCTCCCATTGGATTGAAAAAGGGCTTGTGATCCTCGCAGAGAGCGAAGAAGCGGGAATCGCCTATTTTTCCCTGAATTCCGGGGAATCACGGTCCGAGTTGATCAAATGGAAGGAGACTGTTTTACTGGAAAGACATAAACAGGCCCTTTCCATATTTGCCCATGCGTTATCCGGCAGGCAGTTGATACTAAAACAACGCCGGGGCAAGGCCGGGGGAGAAAGGGCAACCAGACGCCGCGGCCCGGCCATGGACAGCAAAACAATTTCTCTCCCCGCCTTTATTGCCGAAGAGCCGGACAGGAAGGGTAATCTGGGGTTATACAAGGTGAGCATCGCCCATCAGGCCGGATATATCACGTTCAATACCTTTGGCCCCTCATTCGGGAAAATCGCCTCCCTGCTTGAAGCCTTTCCATTGAACCTCCTGGCCAGAGACATCTTTTTCATCATAGAGGACGGCCGGATAGACTATCTGCTAAGACGCGAGTACCGTGGACTAAGACCTGAAATTGATCAGACCGTGGCCGCTTGTATGGATCGCAGGCCATTTCCCAGCGGCGATCCTCTGGCTGAGGCATTGGAGATATTGCTGCGGCTTTCGCAGGGTTATCCTTATGAGAAATGGATATCCCAGGGGATGCAGGATTGGACCAACAGGCTGCAAGAGGCCATGGACGGTTTTTTTGAAAACGCCCAAGGTGTTTGGGACAGCTTTCAAAAGGCGGCGGAGCTTTACGACTCCTTCAGTCGTCTGGCTGAGGAAGGTATTTATGTCCCCATTGCGCCTATGCCTTTCCATGAAAGGCCCATTCTGGATTTTTTTGCCGGCGGCAACAGAGCCGAGGGCAGACTGGAAGACATTGATGGAAATGAAACCGGGACTGACGAAGCAATCCATACCATGAACGAACAGGACATCAAAAGACTGCTGGAGAAGATGAAAGACCCGAAGCTTTTTCAGGAGCCGGAAAAAGACGTGGCGGGAGAAAGATTTTTTTTAAGCGATATAGACGCGCTTGCGCCCGTTGACGCCATAGATAGCCCCAAAGAAGACTGGACAGGGAACAAACGCACGTCTGCTGTTTCCCCGCTTAGGCACGTCAGCAGCGAAGGCCCTTTCTACTATGACGAATGGGATTACAAAAAAAGGGCCTATCGCCGCAAGTGGTGCGCCCTGTGGGAGAAGCCGGTCCCGGAAAACGACCTGGGGCTTTTCGACAAGATCTACGACAATTACAGCGACCTGATTCTGAGTGTAAAAAAACAGTTTCAGCGGATTCGTCCAGAGGTCCTGGATATTGTCCGCAGGGTGGAATGGGGATCGGAAATTGATTTCAACGCCATGATTCAGTCGGTGGTGGACCGCAAGGCAGGCAATTCACCCTCCGGCCGGATATTCACCCGCATGGAAAAAAAGGTAAGGCGAATCTCCACGGTCCTCTTGGTGGACATGAGCGCCTCCACTGACCGGCTGGTAACCCTGGTCAATCCCCATGGTAATAGCCCCCGGCAACCATGCGAAAAGGCATTGCAAGGCCCAACTGCCGTAATGGATCCACAGAAAAAGAAGATTATAGACGTGGAAATCGAGGGACTGGTAGTGATAACCGAGGCCTTACAGTCCCTGGGCGACGATTACGCCATATTCGGTTTTTCAGGATACGGCAGGGAGCAGGTGGACTTTTATGTGATCAAGGACTTTGACGACCACTATTGCGAGGGGATAAAAAGCCGGATCTGCGGGATTCAACCCCAAAAGGGCACCCGCATGGGGCCTGCCATCCGGCATGCCGTAAAAAAGCTCAATCAGGTGGAATCCGATTACAGGCTCCTGGTGCTCCTAAGCGACGGTTTCCCGCAGGACATAAACTACGGCGAGGACCGGAGTTCAAAGGACTATGGACTACACGACACCATGATGGCCCTGGCCGAGGCCAGAAAGTCCGGTATCCGCCCCTTTTGCATAACAGTAGACCTTGCCGGTGATGACTATCTGAGAAAAATGTGGGACCCAGGCTGCTATCTAGTCGTCAAGGACGTCTATTCCCTGCCCGAAGTCCTGCCCAGGGTGGTAGAGTCCCTGGTGTTGTGAAAACGTAACTTCTCAAAGTCCGGGTGCGAGCGGGCAGGGGTGGGGGTCTGTTTTGAAATGGCGCATAATTTT
>DIKH01000196.1:15938-17380 GCA_002424495.1 Desulfobacteraceae bacterium UBA5623 | reverse complement strand
GGAAAGAGATGAAAAAGATAATACCGCCCGGCCAGCGAATCCCCGCCCTTTTGATATATATCGAGGCGACCGCTTCCGGAAATCAGGAACTTGTATTGGTCACTGAATTCATCATAGACGCCTTTCAGATAATTTTTCCAGTCCTTATATTTGTGGATTTCATCAAAAATGACAAACGGCTTTGTATTGTCCTTTCTGACCAGTCGCGTAAAGAAAGATGTGTCTTCAAACAACTGCTTGCGGTGATCGGCAATATCCCAATTCCAATAAAGGCTGTTGGTGAACGACTCCGCGATCATTTTCGCAAGGGTTGTCTTGCCGGCCTGACGAGGGCCCGCCAGAAAAACCATCGCTTTGCCATCGGATAATTCTGTCCATACATCAACGTAAGGGGTTCGTTTTTCCATATGGCTATTATNNAATAGTCAAGACTATTTTTCAGTAGCCCTAAAACAAGACGAGCAGGTGATTATGGAATTTTTATTTTTTCATGGTTGAGTTCACCCCGTTGAATCAGTAACCTGCTTGAGCCTGGTTTCAAGGGCGATTCGAAAAGCGTTTGCCATTGTATAGTTCGAGGTCCAATCATATCTTCATCTTACCCATAACATTATTTAATGTCTGATTTTCCTTCCCGGCTCTTTGCAGTGCCTTTTTGGTGATCATGCCCTGATTGATGGCTTTAGAAATCGCCTGTTTCAATATCTCTTCTGATAGTGTGCCTTCTGTAATGATGTCCAAGAGAGTTCGCAGTGTGCTGGTAATTTTCACTCCATGCATTTGATCTATATCCGATGATGGGACATCACTATAATGCAACACAAGTACGTCCGGGATTGAGCTGTTTCGGCGAAACCCCTTTGGGATGGTCATATGAAGTTTGTCTGGATTAATATCGGTCAACTCACGAAGTGTCAGCGATGTTTCATGGGAATAGATGCCTTGGGGTTCTTCATTCCTATTTCGCGACCACAGGTACCACAACATCAGATCAGGACGATCGCCGGTGGGGAACTTCGCCAAACGATATATGCTTCGATGCTCTCTGATCCAATTTCCTGTCTTCACATGATATGGGTGGCTGTTGGTATCATATCCGCAGCCAATGGCCTGCTTTGTCGTGAAAAAACCACCCTGCTCAGAGGCAATTCGGTAAAGATTTTGATAATGTTTTGTTGCACCTGGCATTACACAATAACTCAAATAATTTGAGTTATTGTACAGAGGCAATATTGCAAAGTCAATCTAAGCGATATGCCCCAACATCTGGGAATTCTTGGGCCATCTGCCACAGCCTTATCGAATCGGGAACCGTGGTTGTTCGTGTTTTGGAGCTTTATGATAAAATTACCTTCAGTTGTTCTATTTTGCAGGTAATATTATCAACTCCGACGTGTCAAGAGGCATCTTCCAGGGGTCTCTAGGAGGCTGTCCGAGAATAG
>DIKH01000196.1:0-15899 GCA_002424495.1 Desulfobacteraceae bacterium UBA5623 | reverse complement strand
GAGGATAATTTTTTCGGGCATAACAAAGAGTTTGGGAAAAAGGGCATTCTCGGACAGCCTCCTAAAGATTACTTCACCCAGTTATCAACCTTGAGATTCGGAACTCGATTAAATTCCTTTTCATTATTTGTGACCAAAATGCACTCTAGCGAAAGGGCATGCGCGGCGATTAACATATCAAGGGATCCAATAGGGTTTCCTTGTTTTTCTAAAAAGGCCCGAAGTCTGCCATATTGTTGAGCGGCTTCATCGCCATACGGCAGTATTTCCATAGGCGCCAGGAATTGGGCTAAAGCGAATTGATTCTGATCCGGTTTTGAGCTCGTTACAATGCCGTATTCAAGTTCGCTCAAGGTTATTGATGAAATACCGACTTGCGAAATCCGGGTTTGCCTGAATCGTTCGATTACATCCGTAGGCTTTCTTTTGATAATATAGATACAGATGTTTGTATCAAGCATATATTTTATCATGATGTTTCCCGGGAATCCTGTGTCGGCTGGTCTCTGGTCTCCATATAATCATCAGTGAATTGGTCAAGACTGTTTGCCAAGGATGCCCAAGGATCATCCTTGGGAATAAGGACTACTATCTTCCCTATTTTTTTGATAAAAACATCATTTCCAGAGAATCGGAACTCTTTGGGCAGCCTTACGGCCTGGCTTCGGCCATTTATGAATATCTTCGCTGTTTGCATAATCAATCTCCTTGCGAATTGGTATATACGCCAATATAGATCATGCCGAGAAAATTGTCAAACTTGATCTCGGTCGGCCTCCTAGTATAAAGTTTCATAAAAAGGATTACATTCTTAAGATCTCCCTAACCCTGGCCCTCCCCTCTCAAGGGGGAGGGAATAATTACGAAGGTGCAAGTGCTTCCCCTCCCCTTGTGGGAGGGGATAGAGGGGAGGGGGAAAGTTATCAAATGTAAAGAAAATTATGAAAAGCTATACTCGTAAGGAAGTTGATTTAACCGGCATGATCCTTCCGGAAGAGCTTGAAACAGGTTTCAAGAACAAGTGGGATGCATTTTCAGCCGCCTCTCAAAATTCCAATATCGCCCTGCCTATTGATCCTGAAATACTCTCCGTAATCAAACCGCTCTTTGCCTTCAGCGACTTTGTTGCAAACTCCTGCATTGTAAACCCCGATATATTCGACGATCTGATCGAGAGAGGGGATATTAAGAGAAGATACGCAAAGTTGGAATTCGCCGACAGGCTCAGGAGCATTTTATCTCCCATTGCCGGGGAAAAAAACGAGGCACTACTGTTACACTTGCTCCGCCGTTTCCGTCTGAGGGAGATGCTCAGGATCGCCTGGCGGGACCTTGCGTCCTGGGCGGATTTGACAGAGACCATGACTGATCTTTCAGGTCTCGCGGATGCCGTCATAGATCAGACTCTTTCCATCCTCTATCATTGGCAATGCGTTGAATACGGCCTCCCATCAGGTCCTGCCGGCCTGGGCCGGCAACTGGTTGTTATCGGCATGGGAAAACTGGGGGGAAGGGAGCTTAACTTCTCTTCCGACGTGGACCTGATCTTTGCTTTTCAAAGGGAGGGCATGACCGCCGGAGGACCGGCATCCGTAAGCAACCAGGAATTTTTTACCCGTCTTTGTCAGCGCCTGATCAATGCAATCGGCGCAAAGACCTCTGACGGGATTGTCTTTCGCGTGGACATGAGGCTCAGGCCCTTTGGCGAGGGAGGCCACCTGGTCATGAGTTTTGATGCGATGGAGGCCTACTACCAGGACCAGGGCCGGGAATGGGAACGTTACGCATGGATCAAGGCTAGGGCCGTGGCCGGGGACACAGATGCAGGAAACAGGCTGATAGAGATACTAAGACCCTTTGTCTATCGCAGGTATCTGGATTTTGGGGCCTTTGAATCCATGAGGGATATGAAACAGAGGATCTCCCTTGAAATCCGGCAAAGGGCGATGGAGGACAATATAAAACTTGGCCCTGGGGGTATTCGTGAGATAGAGTTTTTTGGTCAGATCTTCCAGTTGATCAGGGGAGGAGTTGTTCCTGTTTTACAGGAGCAGGGCATCCAAAGGGTGCTAAAAATACTTTCCGAAGAAGATTACATCCTGCGGGATGAATGCGACGGCCTTTTAGATGCCTATCAATTTCTGAGAAAAACGGAAAACCGGCTCCAGGAATTTTCCGATCAACAGGCCCATGAACTTCCTGGTGATAGTGTTGGGAAAAAACGTCTTGCCCTTTCCATGGGATTTACCGACTGGGAGTCTTTTTTCGGGCATCTTAAACATCACATGGATACGGTCCATGGACATTTTACAAAGTTACTCGAACCGGGAGATCTTCAAGAACCGGTTGGTCGTGACCATGATGATATAAACGGGTTAAGTGCCGTATGGCATGGGCTTGAGCGGCATGAAGGTGTAGACGATATCCTCATTGGGGTGGGCTTTACCAGACCGAAAGAGGTGTTGCATCTTTTGGAAAATTTGAGAAACAGCCCTGCCACAAAGGCATTGAGCAGCAAGGGCAGAATGCGTCTGGATAAACTGATTCCACTCTTGCTCGGTGAGACTGGCAGGGCAAACCAGCCTGAAATCGTCCTCAATCGTACAACAGAGCTGATCAAGGCCATACAGGGACGTACTACTTATCTGGCCTTGCTCCTTGAAAATCCCTCCGCTCTCGTCCATCTGGTCAGGCTTGCAAGCGCAAGCATCTGGATAGCCTCTCTCCTTGCCATGCATCCTGTCCTTCTGGATGAACTCCTGGACCCCCGCACCCTCTATAGCCCGCCTGACAGGGCGCAGCTCAGGCGGCAGATAAAAAAGAGGCTCGAACGAGTACCATCCGATGATCTGGAATACCAGATGATAGAGTTATGCATTTTCAGACAGGTCAACACCTTAAGAGTGGCTGCGGCGGATGTGACAGGCGCGCTTCCCCTGATGAGGGTCAGTGATTATCTGACTGAAATCGCCGAAACCGTCTTAAGTGAGGTGCTGATCCTTGCATGGGACATCTTGGTTAAAAGTCACGGCATACCACCAGCAGACGTTGCTACCGCGGACAATATGGCATTTGCCGTAATCGGCTATGGAAAGCTCGGGGGCATAGAACTGGGCTACGGCTCCGACCTTGATCTGGTCTTTCTCCATTCCGGCAACAGAGGTAAAACAACGGCCGGTGATCAACAGATTGAGGGCAATCTGTTTTATACGAGACTCGGACAAAAGATTATCCATATATTAACCGCCGCTACCCCTGCCGGAATTCTCTACGAGACAGACATGAGACTGCGTCCCGACGGCAGTTCCGGCATTCTTGTAGTCGAGGTCGAGGCATTCAGGGAATATCAGAGAAAAAAGGCCTGGACATGGGAGCACCAGGCACTGATAAAGGCAAGGCCGATATGCGGGGATGCCGGTCTGATAAGACGCTTTGAGACAATAAGACAGGACGTCCTTGTAATGCCAAGGAATAAAGACAGACTTAAGGAAGATATAGCGGCCATGCGCGAGCGCATGCGCAGGCAACTGCTCAGAGCTCAGTCAGGGGCGTTTGATATCAAACAGGGCAAGGGCGGTATAGTTGATATCGAATTTATTGTACAGTATCTGGCTCTCTTGCATGCCCATGAGCACCCTGAGATTATAACATGGACAGACAATGTCAGACTCCTTGAGACCCTGGCAGGCATTGGCATCATTGATCACCACACCCATGACATCTTAAAAGAGGCCTACCTTACCTACAGGTTGGCTGTGCACAGGCTGAGCCTCGAGGAAAAACCCGCCTTGGCCGGTTATAATGAATTTGCGGATCAACGCCATACAGTTGTCAGGCTCTGGGACGAGGCATTTAAGACTCCCTAATGAAATGCACAATTTTGTATATCACCCCTTTTATATTCTACAAAAATGTATTTTTAAAATCCCCCTTTTTTGATTAATCTCCATATCAATTTGAATTCACAGTAAAATTTAATCTCTATGCCAGTGGCATATCTATTGCTATCTTTCGTTATCATATTGTACAGGGGGATCAGTTACGTTGTCTGTCAATTTTATAAACTCAGGAGGTTTTTTGTTATGACGCCTAAAGAAGTATTGAGCATGGCAAAGGAAAACGGGGCAAGGGTGGTTGACCTGCGTTTCATGGATTTTCCCGGCATCTGGCAGCATTTTACAGTGCCGCTCTCCGAGCTGGACGAATCCAGCTTTGAAGACGGATTCGGCTTTGATGGATCGAGCATCAGGGGATGGCAGCCGATCCATGCAAGCGACATGCTGGTTGTCCCCGACCCTGACACCGCAAAGATGGACCCGTTTTTTGAGGCGCCCACTCTGGTGCTGATCGGTAACATAGTGGACCCCATCACCAAGGAGGCATATACCCGGGATCCGCGCAATATTGCCCAGAAGGCGGAGGCATATTTGAAAAGCACTGGCATTGGGGATACAGCCTTTATTGGGCCCGAGGCCGAGTTCTTCATCTTTGACGACATACGTTTTGAGTCATCCAGAAACAGGGCGTTTTATGAGATAGATTCGATAGAAGGCATCTGGAACAGCGGGAGGATCGAGGACCCTAATCTTGGCTACAAGCCCCGGCACAAGGAAGGCTATTTTCCTGTTCCTCCGACCGATATGTTTCAGGACCTTCGCACCCAGATGCTCCTTACCCTCGAAGACCTGGGTATTGATGTAGAATGCCAGCACCACGAGGTTGCAACAGCGGGCCAGGCGGAAATTGACATGCGTTTTAAACCTCTGGTTCAGATGGGCGACCAGCTGATGTGGTTCAAGTATGTGCTGAAAAACGTTGCAACGAAGGCCAATCATACTGTCACATTCATGCCAAAGCCCCTGTTTGAAGATAACGGAAGCGGCATGCACACCCATATCAGCATATGGAAGGATGGAAAGCCCCTGTTTGCGGGCGACAAATACGCAGGCGTCTCACAGATGGCCTTGTATGCCATCGGTGGGATACTGAAACACTGCAGGGCCCTTTGCTCTCTGACCAATCCGACGACCAACTCTTACAAGAGGCTGGTGCCGGGTTTTGAGGCGCCGGTAAACCTGGCATACTCCAGTCGTAACAGGAGCGCTGCAATCCGAATACCTATGTATTCTCAATCGCCCAAGGCAAAGAGGATAGAGTTCAGGACCCCCGATCCGTCATGTAATGGCTACCTTGCATTTTCGGCCATGCTGATGGCGGTTATTGACGGCATCCAGAACAAGATTGATCCGGGAGACCCGCTTGACAAAGACATCTACGGGCTTTCACCTGAGGAACTGGCTGACATTCCGTCAGCGCCCGGATCATTGGACGAGGCCATCGCCGCATTAAAGGAAGATCAGGCATTCCTGCTGAAGGGAGACGTATTCACCCAGGACGTCATTGACATGTGGATTGAATACAAGACAGACAAAGAGATAAACAGCATGAGACTGCGTCCTCACCCCCATGAGTTTTTCCTGTACTACGACATCTAAACCTACCCACCCGAAGATAAGGCCTTAAGTGCTCACGGTCGCCCTTAAGGCCTTGCTAGTCATTGCAGAGGAAACCGCAATTCTGAATAATATAATCACATCTGAAAATTCCCCTGTTGCAAAGATAATTCTGTAGTTGTTACCTGGGTCGTTTTGTGCATAATATAGACATTACGATATGAATTTCGGGCCAGGCCCCGTACTTTTTTATCTTTGCCAGGAGTCGTTATATGAAAAATCCCACACGCAGTTTCTTTGACATCTATACACACAATTTCGTTCGCGTCGGAATAGCAGTGCCGCGTATGTACCTTGCAGCGCCGCTCAAAAACGCTGCGGAAATTGCAAGACTCTATGATCTTGCCATAAAAGAAGGCTCAGCCCTGGTCCTGTTTCCGGAGCTGTCCGTAAGCGGCTACTCGCTTGATGACCTCCATCAGCAGGACGGCCTGCTTGGCTCGGTGCTGGAAGGGCTGGAATTCCTCCTGGAGAAAACATCCTCCAATTCCTCTCTGCTGATAGTCGGTGCACCATTGCGGCTTGAAGGGAGGCTTTTTAATTGTGCGGTGTTAATGTCATCCGGCCGGATACTGGGAATTGCACCCAAAAGCTATGTGCCCAATTATCGCGAATTTTATGAAAAACGACAGTTCGCAGGCGCAAGGGACGCCCTTTCCGATACAGTAGCCTTTCTGGGCAATGATGTCCCGTTCGGGGCCGATATCATCTTTCGCGAGCGCTCAAACCCGGATTTTTGCGTGCATGCTGAAATCTGCGAGGATGTTTGGGCTCCGATCCCTCCATCGTCCTATGCGGCCCTTGCAGGCGCAACTATTCTTGTAAATCTGTCCGCCTCAAACATCACCATAGGAAAATCCGCCTATCGCAAACAACTGTCCCTGGGCCAATCAGCAAAGACCGTATCAGCCTATCTCTATTCCGGGGCAGGATCCGGGGAGTCCACCACTGATCTTGGATGGGACGGCCACGCCCTTGTCTGTGAAAACGGCGAGATACTCGCCGAGTCAAAACGCTTCAGTGACGAAGGCCAGGTGATATTAGCCGACATTGACCTTGACCGCCTTATCCAGGAAAGGGCCAGGGTAACGAGCCTTATTGACTGCGCAACCGACCACCGTGAGCGACTCCGTAATATGCGTGTTATTCCATTTTCATTCTCCCCTCCCGAACAGGTCATATCACTGAAACGGGACATAGAGCGCTTTCCCTTTGTCCCCACGGATCGGGCCAGGCGTGATGAGAGGTGCTATGAGGCATATAACATCCAGGTAAGCGGCCTTGTCCAGAGACTTCGATCCACAGGTGTAAGCAGGGTGGTCATAGGCGTCTCAGGCGGCCTTGACTCCACTCATGCCCTCATTGTCTCAGCCAGGGCCATGGATCGTCTGGGGCTTCCCAGGCAAAATGTCCTTGCCTGCACAATGCCTGGCTACGCCACATCTGCCGCCACACACACAAACGCACTGGATTTGATGAAGGCCCTTAAGGTCAGTATTGGCGAAATAGACATCCGGCCATCATGTGAGCAAATGTTCAAAGACATAGGTCACCCCTTTGCAACGGGCAAAAAGCAGTATGATGTCACATTTGAAAATGTGCAGGCAGGAGAGCGCACTAGCCACCTGTTTCGCATGGCCAACCACCATGGGGCACTGGTGGTCGGCACAGGGGATCTGAGTGAGCTGGCGCTGGGCTGGTGCACTTATGGTGTCGGCGACCACATGTCACATTACAATGTCAATGCGTCTGTGCCAAAGACACTGATCCGTTACTTAATTGAATGGGTGGCAGACCACAAGGAGGTAAAACCCGAGACCGCACAGGTCCTGAGAAAGATTCTGTCCTCTAAAATAAGCCCGGAACTTATCCCTGGCGAGGAGGAAGACGGCCCCTGCCAGGATACGGAAGAGGCAATCGGCCCATATGAACTCCACGATTTTAGCCTGTATTATATAACAAGACGAGGCTACAGTCCTTCCAAAGTAATCTTTCTAGCCAGCCACGCCTGGGCAAACGACCTGCCGTTTCATCCAAACGATACGGCTTACAGCATAGACGCCATAATAAAGTGGCTGCGCGTCTTTCTGGAGCGTTTTTTCCTGAAAAGCCAGTTCAAGCGCTCTGCCATTCCCAATGGTCCGAAGGTGGGCTCAGGGGGCTCACTTTCCCCGAGAGGAGACTGGCGCGCACCATCAGACAACATGGCAGATCCGTGGCTGGCGGACTTGGATTTAGCGGCAGCCTGGATACGAAACTCACGTGACGCAACCTGTGCTCCATTTTAGGGTCACGGTCCTGAAATTTCACCGAGAGGCTGATTCCTTCATACATTTTTGTGTAATATCTCTCTTCAATCAACATAATTGTAGCTTTCTCCGTTCCCATGTTTTTGCGTGGGAAAGGAGGAAACACCCTTCCTGCAAAGGTTTATCATTGTTTGGCACGCGCATTGCATTTAGACCTAAGCTGACCGGATTGACCGGGAAGATAAAAGTTTAGCTGTTTAGATTATCAGGACATTAGGAGGGAAAAAATGACAGGGTCCGTTTTTGTAAATCTGATGCTTACGGTTGCAGCTGTAATTGTTTTTGATTCATTTTGCGTTTCCGCACAGGAAGAGGAAAAACCGGCTGCATCCGCTGAGGTGGGAGCTTTCAGCAAGTATGTCTGGCGTGGCTGGGAATACAGTGAGGACAGTGTTGTAATTCAACCTTCGGTCACAGCCGAATATAAAGGTTTCAGCATAAACTTGTGGGGAAATATTGACACCGATAACAAGGTCACGGATGACCCTGAATACAATGAGACCGATATCACCATGGCCTATGATACAAGTATAGGCGACCTCGATTTAGGTGTTGGATACATCTACTATGCCCTTGATGACGCAAATGACCCGGAAGAAATCTATGTAAAATTCTGCGTTTCCGCCCTGCCTCTAACGCCTACTCTTACAGTTTACAGGGATATTACCGAGTATATAGGCTGGTACGTCAATCTTGGCATCTCCCATT
Source organism: Desulfobacteraceae bacterium UBA5623 (assembly GCA_002424495.1). Classification (GTDB taxonomy): domain Bacteria; phylum Desulfobacterota; class DSM-4660; order Desulfatiglandales; family Desulfatiglandaceae; genus UBA5623. The sequence goes on along the minus strand of DIKH01000196.1, from coordinate 7,369 downwards.
CCTTTGAAATCAAAGACGACATCACACTGGATATTGGTGGGGCCGTGGGTTACTATTATTCACAGGACGATATTTTTGTTGAAGTAGATAACAGCCTGAATTCAACAACCAAAAGATATAAGGGACTTCATGACGGGCAGATTTCTGTAGTAATGACGATCCCACTTGATAAGCATATTACCCTTACTCCTATGATGGCGTATTCTTTCCCCTTATCGGGAAATGCGGATGACCTTATCACTTCCTACAACGAGGGCCTTGGATACAGCAGCAATCCCGGTTATTTTTACGGCGGAACAAAGCTTTCCATATCATTTTAGAGACAAGCTACAGAGGGCAGGCAATCCACAATGGATTGCCTGCCCTTGAAATCTGGCTGAAAGTCCAACTGCAAAGGCGAATGTCTCAGCATCAAGTTTCAGTCTTTACATATCAGATCCTTATCCATTTCATCAATTAAAAGCCTGTTTGTCTTCCAACACCTCTTTCAATTTTTCCGACAGTGTAGTAAATGAAAAGGGCTTTTGCAGGAATCCGTGCGCTCCCGCGTCCAGGATTTTTTGGACTGGCCCTTCAATCGAATAACCGCTGCATACGATCACCTTCATTTCAGGATGGACCTTTGTAATTATGGAAAAGACATTGCTGCCTTCCATGTCCGGAAGGCCTATATCAAGAAGCACTGCACTGATATCACTGGCTGAGCTTTCTATAACGTTAATCGCCTCCCTGCCGGTAGTGGATTCCAATACGTGGTAGCCCAGCTTTTGTAACATCTGTCTGGCTACATCCATTACAGATTCTTCATCTTCGATAACCAAGATGGTGCCTCTTCCGGCAAGTGCTTCAGAAATTGGTGAACCGGATTTTCTGGACTGATGTTGGACAACCGGAATATATATGCGGACCGTTGTCCCTTTTCCCAATCGGGAGTCAACAGTTATCCAGCCGTCATGATTTCTGATGATTCCGTAAACAGCGGCCATTCCAAGACCCCGGCCCTGAAACTTTGTGGTAAAAAAGGGTTCAAATATCCTTTGTTGCGTCTCTATGTCCATGCCTTTTCCGTCGTCTTCAACCTTGAGGCATACAAAGCGACCGGCCCTGGCATCCGGATTTTCCTTAACATAGTGTTCATCAATATTGTCTTCTTTAACACTTACCCTGATACGGCCTTCCCCTTCAATGGCCTCTGATGCATTTGTCAATACAGCAGACAGGACCAATTGCATCTGGGTAAGGTCGGCCATTATATTAGGAATATGCCTTGGCAGATCCGTCTCGATTCTAATGGACTGCCCCATCATGGGCGTTAGAAAGGGCAGGGTTTCCTCTACATAGTCGCTCAGGGGTATGATCTTTGCCTGATATTTTCCTCCCTGTGCGTAGGCCAAAAGCTTGTCGGTCAGATTCGCCATACGATGGGTGGATTTTTTCATCGTCTCAGTGTATTTCTTCACAATATCTTGATCCGGCAAGTCCATCTGCATCAGCTCAATACTGCCGAAGAGAGTAAACAGGGCGTTGTTGAACTCATGGGCAATGCCTCCTGCCAGGGTGGCAATAGCCTCCATCTTTTTTGCATCCCGAAGTTTTACCTCAAGTTTCGCCCTTTCCTCCTGCGCCGTTTTCTGCACGGAAATAAGTCTCGATAATTCATGTATGTCCCTAACCCTTCTCTTGCCTGTCTCTTCAGCGATCCTTTTATAATAATCTGTCTCCTCTTTGGATTCTCTCAACATTCTTTTGAGTGCAGCACATTTTTCCTCTAAGCTCAGAATTTCTTCCGCCATTTTCTAATCCTCTGCAAAAACCAGCAGTACCCCGGTCCAGTCCAGACCTCTGCTTTTTTGAAGGAGAGGTGCAATTTCAACGCCCGAATAAAAGCCCAACAGTGGGGTTCTGTACTGGTTAAGTATGGTTTGCACCTCCTGGGCCTCTTCTGACATAATATTCAGATATTCGGCGGTTCGTCCTGCGCAGTCAATATAGATAGCAAAAACAGGTCGTTTCCCATCTGCCAGGATCTGTTCCATCAATTGTGCGGAATTTGCCTTGGCTGATGCTATCATCATATCGCTGTCCCTTAACATGAACTGTATCTCCGTCCCTGTCATGAGATCAGGTTCAAACAGGCTGACGCCTGCTCCCTCAGGCAAGGCCCCGATAATCAGCCTGTTGACATAAGCGGCCTCTTCAGGCTCACCAAACCTCTTGCCGTGGTTGACCCCTATGGTCAATAGGCTCACCGGGTTTTTGCTACGCCAGTCCTGATTGCCGTAAAGTTCATCAATCATTCCAACTATTGGTTTGTTGTCCAGTTCATAGATTACAGAACCTTCCATCCTGGTGATTACATGATATATGCCATCCAGGGGTGTGCAGCCGTGCATGATCCGATAGTAGGGCGTAAGACCTCCGCCAAGCAACAGGCCAACGACACTCTGATCTGCAACATATGAGCCGCAAAACTGCTTCGTTGGATTCATGTCATAATCTCCCAGGACACCTGCCCCGATGATGGGCACATCAGCCGGAAACCCTTGCTCAATGCCCGCAATCAAGGGTGACGAGGCATTTAACTGCGGAGGGAAATTGTCCTTTGCAGGGCATTGTATGGAATCGTAAAGGATAAACAGAAGGCTGTCTGACCCGGTTGGAGACAATCTTGCCGCAAGATTTCTCCCCGCCTGTCTTTCATCAATGTCCAACCCTCCTTCTACTGCAATGCTCCATCTGACGCCGGCAGATTCTATCAAGGCGGCGCACGATGGAAACCCCTTGTAGGACAGATAATCATTTGTGATGACGCCTGCAGCCGAACCGCCGATGATCGGCGCATCCGGCCCCACAACTGTTCTTAGGCCCCTGAAAAATTCTGAATGATCCAGTTGCCCGTGGCAGAAGGCCATCACAAGATCGGGGCTTTTGATGCCGCCTTGTTCCATGGCCATGTCCGCCGCCTTTTTTCCGGAATAAAACGCGTCTTCTTCGTTGCAATATCCGATTCTGACTAACATATCCCATCCCTCCTTATGAGCCAACAGCCGGAACCCATTAGAATAATGAAGGAATAACCCTATTCCATCCTGGATTCCGGCGCCTGACTCCCGGCTTCTGTGTGGTCACAATCTTTTAAACAATATCTGGTACATGGCAAGATGTAAAGGGGGTATCTTTGGGGGCGTTGGGGTCATGGCCAAGATATTTTCTATAAGACAAAAGAAGATATCCTGCCTGCAATCTGCTGTTTTGGAACTGCTCCAACGATTGTATCTTTCAGTTCTCCTTTATCAAATATCAGCATTGTCGGAATGCTGCTTATTTTAAATCTTGAGGCAGTTGCCGGATTTTCATCAACATTTAGTTTACATACTCTGATTTTGCCGTAATATTCTTCAGCAAGCTCTTCCATAACCGGGCCTATCATCTTGCATGGCCCGCACCAGGGAGCCCAGCAGTCAACCAGGACAGGGATCGGGGATTTCAAGACCTTTGCCGCAAAATTATCATCAGTCACAATTACAGGGCTTCTATTCAGAAAATCACTTGTATCAAGAGGGGAAGAGCATCTGCCGCATTTTGCATTCGCCCCGGCTTTATCCATAGGGATCCTGTTTTTAATACCGCATTTCGTGCACCTTATCGTTCGGGTATCTTTCTGGTTCATTTAAATCTCCTTGAAAAGGGGTCACCCATTAAAAGGTCCTCCATCAAATCTACGTTTGAGCTTTGCTGAATTCAAACTTCCTGGCTACAATGTTCATTTTGATTCGATTATTCTTTACCATCAGAGGTTTTAATGCTCAATTAACACTGAGGATTGTGCATCAGGGGTCAACCGGAGACTTGATACCTTTCCCTATTGGATCTAATTAGGGTGGACATCCACCGGCAAACGCTTAAGAATATCCTGATAAACAGTTTTAGCTACTTGTGGGCTTCTTCCGACTCATCTTGAGCAGGTTCCTCTATATCTCCGGGATATCGAAATTCCCAGGCATATTGGGTAAGGGGAACTCCTTGATCAATCAAAGTGTTGAGGGTTGAATCAACTTCGAGACATTGTTCGCCAATCTCCTCAATACGATGTGTCTTTCTGAAGGGGATATTGTTCCAAACGAGTCCTGTGACTCCGTAGTCAAAGACACCATCGGAAACACCTTCGTGAGCTACAACATACCGATAACCAGCCGGGCGGTTCAAAGCCCGGTCTGGTTATGGTTAATTGGATTGTTGAGTGGTCTCTTTCACAATTTTTGATAAAGTTTCATATACCCAGGCATTGAGGCTTTTCCCATCTTTTCTGGCTTGGACAGAGATGATTTTGTGGAGTTCGGGGTCTACGCGAACTACAAATTTGCCGGAATATGGCTTTTCAGGTTCCTCGCCACGAGCGGCACAAAATTCCAGATAATCGTCAACAGATTCACGAAAAGCCTTTCGTAAATTCTTGACTGTTTCACCTTGAAAAGTTACTACATCACGCAAGTTCATGACTTCGCCATGAAATATATTTGCCTCGTCATCAAATTCAACTTTTCCAAAATATCCTTTATATTCCATCATGGTAATATCCCCGCTTCCTTCAAAAATCTTCTTACTGATTTTACGGCACCCTTTTCTGTAACTCGAAGAGGGTGAGGCCTATGAAAAACGGCTTTAACGTCTTTCAAAGCAACTCTAACTCGTGAACCTCTTCCTTCCGAAACTTCAGCGCCAAGAGCAATAAATAGGGATTCGATATCAGACCAGGCGATATCTGAACGTTCAGGTTTATCAACTATCCAATTGAGGGTTTGCCGCTGTTTTTTATTCATGGAATATATGATACTGCTTTATGATATCATGTCAAGTGATTATTTTTTACACCGACTCACCGCTTCTGCAGCACTGATAGCAAGCAGTGACGCGGTTTAATTTTTCCGCCTGGTCCAGTAATAAGCTGAATTTGCCACAGGCCACCCCCACTCATTCCACCAAAACTAACCGGCATGTCGGACTCTTTGCCGTAGATGAGCGCCCTAAAAACTTATGCAATAAATTTAATGCATTATCAGCAAAAATGGATATTCCTTTTAAAAAAATGCTCTTGGGTAAATCTATCAAAATCCTCCCCCTGGCATCGCCAAATTTATCTTTTGAACTGTATAAAAATAAACGCTAAAGATGTAAAAGCAGATGAAATAAGTTGGCCCATGAAGGAAGGTCGCAGGAAATGTAAACTATTATTTATGTACAATCAAGCAAAATACGGAAGTAACTAATCAGGTAGTTAGACTGAAGACCGGAGGTGACACCGGGAGCAAGATTACCATTTTGCTGGGTTTGTGGGCACACCCAGTCGTCTCATTACAAAATTGACAAGCCCACCCCAAAGAGCTATCTTAATAGCTAACTGGCAGCCAAACATTTTGGGAGAATACGGTAAAATGATCAATTATACTGCAAAATATACTAAAATAAGTTCCGGGTACATGGGGCAATTGGTAGAGTGGCCTGAGGTTGTCACAGAAGGTAAGGATCTCGAAATTTGCCGCGAAATGCTCCGCGATGCGTTGCACGAGATGCTTGTCGCGTACCAGCAGCTTGGCAAGGAGATCCCTCTTGGAAATGCACTCATTGAACAACTCCCCATAGAGGTTCAAAGTGTCAGTCAAGCGTCGTGATTTAGTACGACATCTTGAAGCGAACGGATTTCATCTCCTCAGGGAAGGAGCCAATCACTCCATCTATACTAACAACATGAAAGTGATTCCAGTGAAACGCCATAAACAAATTGATCGAATAACTGCAAATGAAATCTGCAAACAAGCAGGCATCCAACCAATATTCTGATCTTCCTTTCTGCTGTTGGCTTTCGGTGACTTGTCAATAAGAACATGAAGAGCAGCCTCCTAAGCAAGCCTGTAATAGAGGGCCTCCCTGATCTCTTTCAATTGACTGTCATCCTCAACCTTCTGGCCATCAAGGTCACGCACATAGAAGACATCGGCGATCTGATCCGCTTTTGTGGCTATTTTGGCGATCCTTATATCAAGCCTGAGCGCAGACAGCACCTGGGTGATCTCATATAAGAGCCCCACACGGTCATCGGCGAACACCTCAATGATAGTGAAAAAATCAGATGTCTCATTGTCTGTTATTACCTTGGGCGGCCGTGAGGGCTTTTTCCTATCCGAAAAGATGGATGGTCTTGCCTTCTGTCCAAGGCGGTAGGCCAGGGAGAGCCTTCCCTTGAACGTATTTTCAAGGTCCATCTCCACCTTGCGCCAGGTCTTCTCCGGATGAATAGGATCAAGAGGCCTGCTGACCCTGAATATGTCCACCACTGTCCCGTCCCGCCAAGTGTATATGTCCGCCGCGAGTATATTGATGTTGTTTAGGGCGAACACCCCTGCAAGATCTGAAAAGACGCCGGGTCTGTCATTGGCGGAAAAGACAATCTCCCAGCAGCCATCAGCAGGGTTTTCCCTTATATCGAAAACAAAGGGGCAAGGCCCTCCTAAGTTCAATCTGAGTTTGAACTCCCTGACAAGACTAATATGCCGGGTTATTTCGTGTGGGCCGACATTTAAAAGATACCTTGTTGTCATTACGTCAAAAAACGCCTCCAGTTCCCCGCTTTCGATCTGCCCTGTCATCAGACTCCTTACGTTGGACAGGGTATCTTCGACACTTTCCGAGGCATTGACCGTTGCAAACTCTTTTCTCTCCAGGATGTGCAGTATCTTGAAAAAGAGTTCCTGCACCAGATTGGAGGTCCACGCATTCCACACCTTTGGTCCTGTGGCCTTTGAATCCGCCCAGGTCAGAAGATAAAGCATCTTAAGGCGATTGATGTCACTGATGATGCGGCCGCAGGAGACGACGGCCTTTTCATCATTCAGATCCCTGCGTGTGGCGGTTTCCGCAAGCAGAAGATGGTGTTTTATTAGAAAGGCAATATCCTCTTTTATCTGACTGCCGCACGCCCATCGGGTCAGCATATCCTCTGCAATGGCCGCACCCTTGAGGCTGTGGTCACTGCCGGTCTTGCCTATATCGTGAAATAGCGCCGCCAAAAACAGCGGCTGAGGATCCGGCAGTTCGGAGAGAATCGCTGGAAAGACCAATTCTTTCTGCCTCGCCGCCTCTTTTAAGTGCCTCAGGGTCTCCAGCAGGTGTCTTCCCACAGGGAACATGTGGTAGGCATCATATTGCACCCAGTCTTTTATCTCGCCGAATTCAGGGACAAAGGCGCTGAGAATCCCGGTCTCGAACATCTGGTCCAGGGCGTCAGAGGCAAACTTGTTGGCTATTATATTGAAAAAGGCGGCAACAGCCCTCTTCGACCTCCTGAACTCCTCATCAATAAGATATGTAAATT
>DIKH01000218.1 GCA_002424495.1 Desulfobacteraceae bacterium UBA5623 | reverse complement strand
ATGATCTTTTGTCTGACGCCAACAGGACAGTAAGCGGAATGACCGACCCTGCTGAAAATTTCCCTGACCCAACAGACAGGGCCACAATGGAGTCTGACAGGAATTTTGAACTCAGGATCAGGGACAGGGAACGAAAATTAATCGGAAAGATAAAAGAGGCGATTGAAAGAATCGAAGACGGCACCTTCGGCATCTGCGAGGAATGCGGAGAAGACATATCAGAAGAAAGACTTAAGGCCCGACCGGTGACGACCCTGTGCATTGACTGCAAAAAAAAGCAGGAAAAAGATGAAAAGGTTAAGGGGCTATAGTCAGATCTAACGGCCCGACATTTACCCTGAACAACCAAGCCGGAGCGAGCGCAGCCCGGCTTTTTTGTTGTTAATGTTTTAATATAAAATTTTCCTTGCTTAAATTAACAATTCAAAATTTAAAATTGAATATACAGGTCGCTGACAGCATGGTGGAACAAAGAGACAAACCTAAAAACCGTAATGAAAAGACCCATGAAGAGGTAATAACCACCCATATAAATGCCGACTTCGATGCCCTCGCTTCCATGATTGCCGCAAGCAAATTGTACCCAAAGGCCTCACTGGTATTTCCCGGCTCCCAGGAAAAGAGCCTGCGAAATTTTTTCCTGTTTTCAACCTCCTATCTGTTTAACATCACCAAGATAAAACAGGTTGATTTTGACCAGGTTAAAAGACTGATTATTGTGGACACCAGGCAGAGGAGCAGGATCGGAAGATTTGCCGAACTGGTGGACAAAAAAGGGGTCGAGATACATATCTATGACCATCACCCTGCATCAGAGGATGACATACATGGTGATCTTGAGGTGATGTGCAAGAACGGTTCAAACACCTCTCTGTTGACCGGGCTGATCAGGGAAAAGGGCCTTTCAATCACCCCTGAAGAGGCCACCATGATGTGTCTGGGAATACATGAGGACACGGGATCATTTACCTTTTTTTCCACCACTAAGGAAGACTATGAGGCCGCTGCATGGCTGACCGGGCAAGGGGCAAACCATAATGTAATCTCAGACATGCTGACCAGAGAGCTTACCACCGAGCAGGTGTGGATGTTGAATGATCTGACGCAATCCGCCACAACCAGGTCCATAAATGGAATAGAGGTCGTCATCACCAAGGTGGTCAGGGATGAATACATCGGCGACTTCGCAGTCGTGGTGCACAAATTCATGGAGATGGAAAACTTAAATGTCGTGTTTGCCCTTGCCCAGATGGAAGATCGGGTGTATATCGTCGCCCGCAGCAGGACAAAGGAAGTAAACGTGGCTGAAATCACCTGTGCCCTCGGGGGAGGCGGGCATCCCCATGCGGCATCAGCGACCATAAAGAACAAGACCCTGATGCAGGTGGAAAGATCGCTTCTGGCCCTGTTGAGAAGCAGGGTAAACCCTGCGAGGAAGGCGAAAGAAATGATGTCTTCTCCGGTAATAAGCATCCTTCCGGACGATACCCTAAAGAATGCGACAAGCTTACTGACCAGATATGGGATCAATGTCCTTTTGGTCATGGATAAACAGGAGGACTTAAAAGGCTATTTGACCAGACAGCTAGTTGAAAAAGCAATCTTTTTTGGACTTGAAGAGCACAAGGTAAAAGAGTACATGAACATTGAATTCCTGACGGTCCATCCGGATGCCACCCTGCGGGACGTTCAGGAGCTGATCATCCGGGAAAAATTGAGGATTCTCCCGGTTACCAATAACGGCAACGTGGTCGGTGTGATCACCAGGACAGACCTCTTAAATATCCTCTTGGGAGACCCACTTATGCCGGAGTCTCTCTATGATTCAAAAGAATCTTCCCGTTTCGCCAGAAAAAAAAACATGGCCAGGCTGCTAAAGGAGAGGCTTCCGTCCAAGATCATCCAGGAACTCAGACACCTGGGTCAGGTTGCTGACATGCTGGGATACAACGCCTATCTTGTGGGCGGGGTGGTAAGGGATGTCATCTTGAGGCACGAGAACCTGGACATTGATATCGTTATAGAGGGCGACGGCATCAGATTCGCCCACAAATTCGCGGAATATTACAAGGCCAGGGTAAGAAGCCATAAGAAGTTCGGCACGGCGGTGCTGATTTTTCCCGATGGCTTCAAGGTTGATGTGGCCACAGCCAGGATGGAATATTATGAATCCCCTGGCGCGCCGCCTGTTGTGGAGACCAGTTCTTTGAAACTGGATCTTTACCGTCGTGATTTCACCATCAACACACTGGCCATAAAATTGAACAAGAGAGATTATGGAACTCTGATTGATTATTTTGGCGCCTTAAACGACATCAAGGAAAAGGTCTTGAGGGTGCTCCATAATTTGAGCTTTGTAGAAGACCCCACAAGGATGCTCCGCGCCATAAGGTTTGAACAGAGGTTTGATTTCAAGATAGCCAAGCTTACTCTTGCACTGATCAAAAATTCAGCAAAAATAGACTTTTTCAAAGAGCCCGCCAACCGCAGGTTTTTGGCGGAATTGCGTCTTATCCTCAAGGAAAAAGACCCAGTCAAGGCAATTAAAAGAATGAATGAATTCAACTTGTTGCAGTTCATATCTCCGGAGCTGAAATTTGATCCGGCAATTGAACATCTGTTTGAAGAGATAAAAAAGGTCCTCTCATGGTACAACCTCCTCTATCTTGAGGGGCCGTTCGAGCCATGGAAGGTTTACTGGCATGGACTGACTTCCCAGCTTAGCATTGTCTCGCTGAAGGAACTGGCCGAAAGGACAGGGATGGTGGATATTGAAAGCCGCAGAATGCTCGCACAGAGGCAGGAAACCGGCCTGGTCCTGGATCAGCTCTACAGCTTTTCCGGTGACAACTATCAACTCTATACAATGTTGTCCCCATATGATACAGAGACTCTGCTCTTTCTTATGGCCAGCAGCAACAGTGAAAAGACAAGAAAGATGATATCGGGCTTTTTTACCAAGCTAAAGGGCACAAAAATCCAGTTAAGGGGGAGGGATCTCCTGGAGATGGGCTTTACCGAAGGACCAATATACAGGGATATTTTCAATCTCCTTATGGAGGCGAGGCTTAATAACCTCATAAAATCAAAGGAAGATGAATTGAGGTTTGTAGAGGAGCATTTTCAACACAATTGATTCCAGGAGCTTCAGCGAATGAAAAAAAAGAGAATTGTAAGCGGGATGAGACCAACGGGCAAATTGCATCTGGGGCATGTGCACGGGGCTCTTATCAACTGGAAGAGGTTGCAGGAAGAATTTGAATGTTTCTATTTTATTGCAGACTGGCATGCACTTACCAGTGAATACGCCCATACGCAGATCATTGGGGAAAGTGTCAATGACATGGTTATTGACTGGATTTCCGTTGGGCTTGATCCTGAGGTATGCACCTTTTTTGTTCAGTCGCAGATCAAAGAACATGCGGAATTGCATCTGATATTTTCCATGATAACCCCTCTTGCCTGGCTTGAGAGAAACCCGACATATAAGGATCAACTGAAGGAACTTTCTCAAAAGGATCTCTCCACTTACGGATTTCTGGGCTATCCGGTCCTGCAGGCGGCGGATATATTGATGTACAAGGCAAATGGGGTTCCTGTCGGAGAGGACCAGGCCCCCCATGTTGAGCTGACAAGGGAGATAGCGCGGCGCTTCAATCACCTTTACGGCAGGGTATTTCCTGAACCCGATACACTGCTCACCCCCACGTCAAGGCTTTTGGGCATTGATAGGCGAAAGATGAGCAAGAGCTATAATAACGCCCTATCACTTTCAGACCCGGATGAAGACCTCTACAAGAAAGTGGGTCAGATGATAACTGACCCTCAACGGAAGAGAAGGACCGATCCGGGGGACCCCTCTGTATGCAATGTTTATTCTTTTCATGAAATCTACACTGATAAAGATACGGTTGAAACAATTGAAAAAGAATGCCGATCCGCCGGTATCGGCTGTGTGGAGTGCAAAAAGATAATGGCCGCCAGCCTGGTTAAGTGGCTGGAACCGGTAAGGGAAAAGAGAAAAGAGCTTGCATCCAATATGGAAAGGGTCAATGAAATCATTGCAGCGGGAAACTCCCGGGCAAGATCCATTGCCGGTGAAACCATGAGGGAAGTGAAAGAACTGATTAAGCTGGTATAATGGAATACGAAGTCAAACTGGAAATATTCGAGGGCCCGCTGGACCTCCTCTTGCACCTGATCCATAAAAATGAGGTGGATATCTTTGATATCCCCATCGCCACAATCACGGATCAATATCTTGAATATATTGACATAATGAAGGCCTTAAACATCAATATCGCCGCTGACTTCCTGGTAATGGCCTCAACACTGACACATATAAAATCAAAGATGCTGCTGCCGGGATTGCAAGAAGATGATGAAGACCCGATCCTTGAAATCACACAGCCGCTCTTGGAGTACATGCGATTCAGGGAGGCTGCCGAGGGGATTTCTGAACGAGATATGCTCGACAGGGATGTCTTCATTCGACGCTGCCCGGTGGATATACAAGACCAAATAAAGGCTGAAGACCCGCCGCTGGATGTAACCCTCTTTCAACTGATGGACGCATTTAAGCGGATCATTGAGCAGGAGTTGCCTGGAGCAAAGATTGAGGTCCATCTTGAAGAGTGGACAATCAAGGGTAAGATGGAAGCCATAATGACACATTTGAAAGAAAATGGGTCCGCTTTTTTTTATGAAATATTCAGCAAAGACCGGACCATATCAGAATTTGTCGTTACCTTTCTGGCCCTTTTAGAATTAGCCCATCTAGGGCTTATAGGGGTATTTCAGCCCACACACACTAGCGATATTCAGCTTATCCCCCAATTTGATAAAACCGGGGAAGACGGCGATGACAACGACGGACAAACCACTTAAACTGATTATAGAAGCCCTGGTGTTCGCATCGGACAAGCCGCTCAGCGTCCAGGAGATCCAGTCCTGTCTGCCGGGTGAAACCCTGTCCGATATCAGGCAAGCCCTGGATGAACTCAAGGCGGAATACGACCAGCTGGCAAGGAGTTTTGTCATCAAGGA
>DIKH01000310.1 GCA_002424495.1 Desulfobacteraceae bacterium UBA5623 | reverse complement strand
ACCGCCTTCTTCTTCCTCCTTTTGAGCCATCCTTTCCTTGAAACCCTTAATGACCTTCTCCGTCAATATATCGTCCAGACTTCTGCCCCCTGGCACCTGAAAAACAGGGTATTTATATTTCCCGAATTCTATTTCATAGTGGCAACGGTCGGCCACTTCCATGGTGTTTTTAATGGCGTCATCAAAGCCTGGCATGGCCTCGGCCATCTCCTGGGCTGACTTGAAATAAAATTCGTCTGTTGAAAACTTAAGACGTTTTTCGTCATCAATATTCTTGCCTGTCTGGATGCAAAGTAGTATATCATGTGCCTCAGCATCTTCCTTGTTCAGATAATGGCAGTCATTGGTGGCGACAAGGGGGAGGGAGAAATCTTCTGCTATTTCCCTTAGCGCCTTATTTACAATTTTTTGTTCCGGGAGGCTATTGGCCTGAACCTCCAGATAGAACCGGTCGTTGAATATCGAGGCCAGTTTCCGTGTATTGTCTCTGGCCTTTTCCATATGACCGGCTATTATGGCGTGGGGGATTACACCTTTAAGGCATGCAGACAGGGCGATCAGTCCGGCGTTATGCTCCCTCAAGAGTTCCATATCCACCCGGGGGTGGTAGTAGAATCCCTCCAGATGGCCCAAGGTGACAAGCTTGCTCAGGTTTTTATACCCTTCGTCGTTCATGACCAGCAGGACCAGATGGTAGGCGTTGGGACTGCCATCATGAGACGGTGAACGGTCCCTGCGGTCTCCCGGAGCAAGATAGATTTCAGCGCCGATGATAGGCTTGATCCCGGCCTTTACCGCCTGATCATAAAACTGGATGGCCCCGAACATGTTTCCATGATCTGTAATGGCGGCGGCCTTCATTCCCAGTGACTGTGACTTTTTCAACATCCGGTCCGTGCGGATGGCGCCGTCCAACAGGCTGTATTCGGTATGAACATGGAGATGAACAAAAGGTGAATGCTCGCTCACGTTGTCCTCAATGCGGAATTAAATAAGTCAAAAAAGTTAAAAGAGTTAAAAAAGTTGAAAGAGTTAAAGAGTCGTATCAGTTACTCTCTTATTCCTAAGTTGAGCTAATCCCGCCACGGCGGGACTAAAAGCCAACAGCTTACCGCTTGTCTTAGACGTTACATTAATGGGCATGATACGGCATCTACGCCGGATCATCAAGGCTGTTTTTGGAGGGGCTCCTGAGCCTTCAAAAAGGTAAAACAGGGAATGGGACATGAAAATATCTCAAGAAAAGGCCTTAAGGGAAAGGATTGACAGGCTTAATCGGGAAAATCAAAGACTTCTCGAAAAGTTGGCCTCCATCAGGAATGACAAGGACTTGCTTCTGAAAGAACTGAGAGATACCAAGAAGATATTGAATGAAATACCATCGGCAGTGTTACTGATCCAGGCCGGCTGCATTGTCCTTTCAAATGAAACCTCACAGAGGATGTTGCGATACACTGAAGAAGAATTCCTTGACTGTGATTTCCAGGTGCTGTTTCACAGCAAATCCACCGAATATGTAAAATCTATACAGGAGAAATGGGCACAAGACAAACCTCTGCCTTCACAGTTTGAACTCTACATGGCCACAAAGGATGGTGAGCCGGTGCGTTGTGAGGTCATTTTGAAAAAAATCAGATATGGTGGAAGATCTGCATACCTGCTTTATATGACTGACATTGAGAAAAGAAAAATCGCGGAGGAAATGCTCTTACAGTCTCAGAAGATCAATGCTATCGGCAGAATGGCCTCCGGCCTCAGCCGGGATCTGAACCGGGGTCTGAAGAATTTTAAAGAACTCTTTAGCCTGATCCAGCCCAAGGGATTTTTTAAGAGCAAAAAGGTTATTCGGTCCTTGAGAAGGATTGAGTCGGTTGTTGAGACAGCAGATTCCGTGACGCAGCAACTCAGTTGTCTGGCAAAACAAGCATACGAACAAAGGGAGCTTCTGGTTTTTGACTTAAATAAAGTTATCGGGGATGCCATATCTGTCAGCGGCGCCAGGCAAGGGGCTGATGGACAAGGCAATGTCAGTGTTTCGACTTACCCAAGAACTTTTTCACCAGTGAGAGGAAATCCCGAGGAGATGCGGGACGCCCTGGTATGCCTGATCTTGAATGCCATGGACGCCATGCCGGATGGCGGCGAAATCTATCTGTCAGTAGAGGAGCACCTTGGCTTTGTCTGGATCTATATACAGGATAGCGGCATGGGCATTGCCGATGATGTCAAAGACAAGATATTTGATCCGTTTTTTACAACCAAAGGCGGCCGCCGGCCCGGCCTCGGCCTGAGTATTGCCTATGCAATTATTAACAGGCACAGCGGGCAGATTGATGTGATCAGCCAGTCAGGGCGGGGGACCACTTTTATTGTAAAACTCCCCCTTTTAAGACAGCCTCAATTGCCAATGGCAAAGGGTGTTCGAAACAGTATAAGGGACCTGCGGATACTTGTCATCTCGGATGGGGGTTCAATAATTGATATACTGATCGAGATCCTCATTAAAAAGGGCGGAAAAATTACTACTGTCAGAAGCTGTATTGAGGGATTAAAAAAGATATCGGGAAAGAAAAATTTTGACCTTGTATTTACCGATATTGACACCACGGACTTTGAAGAGGCGGGAATAGTTTCCAAGATTAAAAAAATGAAAAATCCTTTGCCGGTTGTCCTTGTAAATCCCGGTTTAAATGGCAGGTCTCAGCGTTTATTGTCAAGGTTTGGTCAAGAGCTGCTGATTGAAAGGCCAATAGAGTTCAAGGGCCTTTCAGCCATTATCTCCCGGGCCATGGCCACGTAAAGAAGCATTCGGATGATCAAGCCCAATCAAGATGCTGACATACCTCTTGCCGAGAGGATGAGGCCAAAGAGACTTGAGGACATGGTTGGTCAGGGACATATCCTTGGCCCGGGGTGTCCTCTGTCCAGGGCAATTACCGGAGGCCGCATCTTCTCCGTGATTTTATGGGGGCCGCCAGGCTCGGGAAAGACAACCCTGGCAAGATTAATGGGTGAGTATTCCAAGCTTCCCTTTCAGTCTTTTTCAGCGGTTACATCAGGTATTAACGATTTGAGACAGGTGATTGAAAGGGCCAGGGAATCAAAACAGATGACGGGCAGGGCAACGATACTGTTTGTTGACGAGATCCACCGTTTTAACAAGGCCCAGCAGGACGCCTTCCTGCCTCATGTGGAAAGCGGTCTGATCATACTGATCGGTGCAACCACACAGAATCCTTCTTTTGAGATCATCGCTCCCCTTCTTTCAAGGGCGAGGGTAATCGTCTTGAATCTGCTGGAAAAAAATGAAATCCGGACTATCCTGTTAAGGGCCTTGACTGACAGGGAGCATGGTTTTGGGGCGATGAATATTGAAATCGTGCCGGATGCCCTCGAACACCTGGCAGGGGTCTCAATGGGGGATGCCCGCGTGGCCCTCAATAATCTGGAGGCGGCGGTTTTTTATGCCCTTGGGGGTGAACAGACTGAACATATCGTGCTTGATCTTGCAACCATTGAGTCTGCCCTCAACAAAAAGGCACTCCTATATGATAAGGATGGAGAAGAGCACTATAACCTGATATCCGCCTTCCACAAGAGTCTCAGGGGCAGTGACACACAGGCCTCAGTCTATTGGCTTTACAGGATGCTTGCTGCGGGAGAAGACCCCCTTTTTATATGCAGGAGGATGATACGTTTTGCCTCTGAGGATGTCGGCCTTGCCGATCCTGAGGCGCTCAATGTTGCGCTTGCCGCATTTGAGGCATGGCAAAAGGTGGGGCCGCCAGAGGCGGAACTGGCCCTTGCAGAGGCGGCAGTCTACCTTGCATGCGCCCCCAAGAGCAATGCCCTTTATCTTACGGAAAAATCCGTCATGGAAGAGATCTCCCACTCGGGCGCTCAGCCGGTTCCCATGCACATCAGAAACGCCCCTACAAAACTGATGAAGGGGCTTGGTTACGGCAGAGGCTACCTCTATCCCCACAACTACCCAGGGGCGCGGGTGGAACAGGAATACCTGCCAGGGGACATCAAGAACAGGGTCTTTTACAGGCCAACCGACAGGGGCTTTGAAAAGGAGATCAAAAGAAGAATGGGGTTTCAAAAGAAGCCGACCGCCTAATCGCCCCGGGCTTTGAGCAGTTCCTTTCCACATAACACATCTTAATTCTATGAAAAAAAAGGTTGACATGGTTTTGTCTTTTGCGTATTAACTGATGCCATTTTGATGGCCCGGTGCAGTAGCCTGCGCCTGCGAAAACAAACTAACAAGCCCTGTTGACTGAGAATTTTTGCTGTTACAGGGCCTTGACACTGTAAGGAAAATAAAATGGTTTTCGATTGGCTACACTTAGGCATACTTGTTTCTTTGATTGTTGGCATTGTCTTTGCGGGAGGTCCCCTGGTTTTGTCTGTTTTTGTCGCACCCAAATCCAAAGGCGGTGATTTCGCCATGCCTTACGAGTGCGGCATGCGTCCCCAGGGAACATCCTGGATCCGGTTCGGTCCCAACTTTTACATCTATGCACTGTTGTTTCTGGCATTTGATGTAGATGTGCTGTATCTCTTTCCCGTCGCCTCCTATTATCCTGAGGCAACCGGTCTGATCCCATTTTTCAAGGTCTTCGTATTTCTGGCCATCCTTGTGTTGGCCATTGCCTATTTTTGGGCAAAAGGAGTTTTCACGTGGCCCCGGCAGATCCGTTGAAGATATCAAAAGGCAAAATAGAACCTGCACTTATTAATATCGAGCTTGCCCAGAATTTTTTGGATGTCTGTCGGTCAATGTCGCTTTGGCCGATGACTTTTGGTCTGGCCTGCTGTGCGATTGAAATGATGGCCGTAGGAATGGCCAGGTTTGATATAGCGAGGTTTGGGGCCGAGGTCTTCAGGCCATCACCGAGACAGTCAGACCTGATGATAGTTGCAGGTACGGTTACACGTAAGATGGCGCCGGCGGTTGTCAGGCTATATGAACAGATGCCGGCACCCAAGTGGGTGATGGCATTGGGCAACTGCGCAATTTCAGGAGGGCCTTTTGTCTTTAAGGGCAATTATAATGTTGTGGAAGGTGTGGATAAAATCATCCCCGTGGATGTCTTTGTGCCCGGATGTCCCCCGCGGCCGGAAGGTCTCCTTGAAGGACTGTTCGAGATACAAAAAAAAATCACGGGAAAGCGCTGGTGGCCCTTGCCGGCAGGAGGAACGGAAAAGTGAACAGCGACTGGTTCAAAGGCCTGAATGTCATATCGGTTTCAAAGATGTCGCCCGGGCAGACAGGGCTTGTCTATTCTGTGCTCCTTAGCCCCGATCAACTCCTCGACGCAGTAAAACGTCTTAATGACACGGGCTGTTTTATCGAAGACATAAGCGGCGTTGACGCTGCTGATGGTTTCATGGTGGTCTACCACTTTGACCATTTTACATCACCCGGCCGGGTAGCTCTCAGGGTGCTTGCGCCACACGATAAACCTGAAGTCCCCACCATCTCAGGGGTCTTCTCCGGCGCTGACTGGCACGAAAGGGAATGTCATGACTTTTATGGCGTGGTCTTCATTGATCATCCTAATATGACGCCGCTTCTCCTGCCGGATGATGCGGATTTCCATCCCCTTGTCAAAGAAGAAGGAAAAAGAAAACGCATATCAGAATTGATCAATCCCGGTGATGTAATAGTGAAGTCACCGGAATTCGACGCCATATTTTCGCCGCAGCCGGTTGATGGTGCAGCCTCAGATGACAAAGGTGCGGCAGAGGCAGGCGCACAAAAAGCGGCAGGATCATCTAGCGAGGCGTAGGAAACTATTATGTTGCACACAGAGCGCGAATATTCAAAACTGATCACCGGGGATTTTTACACGCGGCAGATGGAACCGGGTCCGGATGACCGGACGATGATCCTGAACATGGGGCCCCAGCACCCTTCAACTCACGGTGTGCTCCGCATAGTCATAGAAATTGACGGCGAATATATACTTAGGGCCGAACCTGTACTTGGTTATCTCCACCGTATGCAGGAGAAGATGGGAGAGGCCAAGACCTATCTCCAGTATATGCCCAACATGGGCCGCGTGGACTATCTCCATGCCCTGGCATGGAACTGGGCGTATGTGGGCGCAGTGGAGCGATTAGGCGGGATCGAGGCGCCTGATCGCGCCCAGTACATCAGGGTTATTACTACAGAGCTCAATCGTATCTCCTCGCACCTGCTATGGTGGGGAGCATTTCTGCTCGACTTGGGCGCATTCACCCCGATACTTTATGCCTTTGATGACAGGGAGCGTATCCTGGATCTTCTGCAGATCCCAACCGGTTCACGCCTGACCCTGTGCTATTTCAGACCTGGCGGGGTGGTCAATGATCTGACAGGTGATTTCATTGAAGGACTGAGGGAATTTATCCCCTACATGCGGTCCAGGCTGCCGATGTACAAGTGCCTGGTCACGGACAACATCATTCTAAGAAAAAGGATTGAAGGGGTAGGGCTGATCACAGAGGAGACATGCAGGCGTTACGGGGCCACCGGCCCGGTGGTCCGCGGATCAGGACTTGCCTATGATGTCCGCAGGGCCGAACCCTATTCTGTTTATGACAAATTTGACTTTGAGATCCCCACTGACAAGGGGTGTGACGCCATGGGCCGTTACAATGTGCGCGTGGCCGAAATAGAACAGAGCCTGCGTATCATAGAGCAGGCCCTGGATGCGATGCCCGAGGGACCTCATATGGTAAAAGGTGCGCCCAAGGTAAAATGGAAGGCTCCGGCTGGAGAGAGCTACTTTGCAGTGGAAGGGGCGCGCGGCAAGATAGGCGTCCATATTATAAGCGACGGCAGCAATACTCCTTACCGCGTAAAACTCCGCGCCCCTGGGTTTAGCAACATGAGTCTTTTTGCAGAGGTTGCCCGTGGTGTGCTGATTGCTGATGCAGTAGC